>NZ_JBBKTV010000006.1:0-485186 GCF_039630945.1 Tistrella arctica | reverse complement strand
ACGCGACGTCTCTCCACGGGCCGGGCCAGTCAGCGGCATAGCAGTCCTCCAAATCAGGGTGATTCAGAGAATCACGGCACGAGCAAGCCGTAAACCGCGTTAACCCGAGTTCGGGGCCCTGCTTTGCGTGCCACCGCACTTGACGGCGGGTGGCCGGGCGGCAACCTTGTCGGATGGCGGCGCGTACAACCCCGTCGCGCGCCCCCCGCCCCAAAAAGGAGCCCCGCACGTCCATGGCTGAGATCCCGAGCCTCGCCCGCGACCGCGAGACCGCCGCCCTGCCCCTGATCCTGGTTGCCGAGCGCGGCTTCGCCGCCTGGCGCGATGCGGCGGAACCGCAGATCGGCGCATGGCTGCAGGCCCAGGGGTTCAAGCCGCGCGCGGGCGCCCATCTGCTGCTGCCGGCTGCGGATGGCCGACTGGCGGGCGCGCTGGTGGTCACCGATGGCGAGCCGGGCCCGTGGACGATCGGCGATCTGGCCCAGAAACTGCCGGAAGGCCGCTGGCGGCTGGACCCGGAACCAGACGACGCCGAGACAGGCTTGCGGCTGGCGATGGGCTGGGCGCTTGGCGCCTATCGCTTCGATCGCTATCTGAACCGCCATGACGAGCGTCGGGCACCGGCGACGCTGGTCATTCCGGCGGGTGTGGATATCGACCGGCTGGGCAGTCTGGTGCAGGCACTGTCGCAGGGCCGCGACCTGATCAACACCCCCGCCGAGGATATGGGCCCGCCGGAACTGGCACTGGCCGCGCGGCGCATCGCCGAAGGCCATGGCGGGCGCTATGACGAAATCGTCGGTGACAATCTGGTCCAGCGGAATTTCCCGGCGATCCATGCCGTGGGCCGGGCCAGCAGCCGCAGCCCGCGCCTGATCGACTTCACCTGGGGGGATGAGGACCATCCGAAGGTGACCCTGGTCGGCAAAGGCGTGTGCTTCGACAGCGGCGGGCTGGACATCAAACCGCCGGCCGGCATGCGGCTGATGAAGAAGGATATGGGCGGCGCCGCCCATGTGCTGGCGCTGGCGCGGCTGATCATGGATGCCTGCCTGCCCGTGCGGCTGCGGGTGCTGATCCCGGCGGTCGACAATGCGATCGCGGGCGATGCCTTCCGCCCCGGCGACGTGTTGAAGACCCGCGCCGGGATTTCGGTCGAGGTCGGCGATACCGATGCCGAGGGGCGGCTGGTGCTGGCCGATGCCCTGGCCGAAGCCGCGCGCGAACAGCCGGCGCTGCTGATCGACGTGGCCACCCTGACCGGGGCGGCCCGGGTGGCGGTGGGCACCGAGATCGCCGCCTTCTTCGCCGCCGATGACGGGCTGGCGCAGGCATTCGAAGCGGCGGCACGGGCCGAGGACGATCCGGTCTGGCGGCTGCCGCTGCATCGCGGCTATCGCCATATGCTGGACAGCAAGATCGCCGATATCTGCAATGTCGGCGGCGGCTTTGCCGGTGCCACCACCGCCGCCCTGTTCCTGGATGCCTTCGCCGGCGAGGCGCGGGCCGGCTGGCTGCATCTGGACCTGATGGCCTGGAACACCCGCAGCCGCCCCGGCCGGCCGGAAGGTGCCGAGATCATGGGCGTGCGGGCGCTGTACCGGCTGATCGCCGAGCGCTATCCGCTGGCCGGGTGACGCGCATCGGCAACCACAGGGCGGAATTCACACGAACTATCTGATGATCCCGGCGTCGGTTCTGGCACACTATCGGTTCTTCAAGAAGAACCAGCGCAGGGAAACGCCCCCAGATGTTCCGCAGCTCGAAATCATTCCGCGGCCTTGCCGGCCTTGCCGCACCACTGGCCGGCATGGCGGCCCTGGCCGTGATGGCGACCACCCCGGCCTTTGCGGCCGACATGCCGGCCCCCGATGCCAGCCAGGGCGATGGCGGGGTTTCGGCCTTTTATGACTGGACCGGGCCGATCCCGGCGCAGGCCGGCCTGTTGCTGCGCAGCGAGCCGCTGCCCGCCGATCGCGGTCTGCCCGGTGCCGCCCGGCAGATGCGGATCCTGTATACCGCGACCGATGGCGTCACCGGCGATGGCCATATCGTGGTCTCGGGTGCGCTGTTCGTGCCCCGGGGCCGGGCGCCCGCCGGCGGCTGGCCGCTGCTCGCCTGGGCCCATGGCACGGTGGGGGTGGCCGATGCCTGCGCGCCGTCCTGGGCCGGGCGGTCGAAGCGCGATGTCGATTATCTGGGCCGCTGGCTGAAGGAAGGCTTCGCGATCGTCGCCACCGATTATCAGGGGCTGGGCGTGGCCGGCCCGCATCCCTATCTGGCGACGCGCCCCGAAGCCTACAGCACGCTCGACAGCATCCGCGCGGTGCAGTCGGGCGAGGCGGAGCTGGGGGTGGATCTGGGCGAGCCTGTGGTGCTGATCGGCCAGTCGCAGGGTGGCGGCGCCGCTTTCGCCACCGCGGCCTTCGCGCCCGATTATGCCCCGGATATCGACATCCGCGGCACCGTTTCAACCGGCATCCCGTTCCTGACGCCGCAGTTGATGACCGCGGTCGCGACCGCCAATCCCGACAAGGTCGATCCGACCATCGCCTATCTGCTCTATATCGGCCTGCTGGCCGAACAGGCGCCGACCAAAGTGCCGGCATCGTCGATGTTCACGGCAAAAGCGGCACCGGTGCTGGATCAGGCCCGCACGGCCTGCGTGGTGCCGGTGTTCAACGCGGTCACCGAGGCCGGGCTGACCCGCGCCAACACCATGACGCCCAGGGCGCTGGAGGTCATCCAGGGTCTGGCGCCCAGCCTGGCCTATCCGACCGTGAAACTGGCCCATCCGCTGTTCGTGGGCACCGGCGCCAATGATCACGACGTGCCGCCGCCGATGCAGAAGGCGGTGGTCGATGCCGCCTGCGCCGCCGGCACGGTGGTCGAGGCCCATGTCTATCCGGGGCTCGACCACAGCGGCGCGGTCAACGGCTCGCTGGGCGACAGCGTGCCCTTCGTGCGCAAGGTGATGGCCGGCCGCCCGGTCACCTCGACCTGCGGCCAGCCAGCATCCTGACCGGTGCTTGATATCATCCGACCCGGTATGCCTGAAACGGGCTGCCGGGTTGGATGCCTGGCGATTACAAATGTCGGTCGACATCCATCCGGCTATGCAGAATCCGGATGACGTCAATCTCCTGCGATGTGATTTTAAAGATCACGAAATGCACGCCGATCCGCATTTTGAAATAGCCGGAGCGTACAGAAACAGGCTGATAGGTCCTCTCGTTTTCCCGACCGGTCGGGGCTCATCGTGCATGTTTCACCCGCATGCGTGCAAGGAACGCATCGCTGTCAAAAACCTGCGGCGGTCCGGAACGCTCGCCGTCGTCAATGGCGTCCTGCAAGGCGCGGACGCGCGCTTCATGTTCTTCAAGCAGCCGCAAGCCTGCCCGCACGACCTCGCTCGCCGATCCATATCGGCCCGTGTCCACTTGCGCCTCAATGACGGCAGCAAAATGATCGCCAATCGTGATCGATGTGCTTCCACTCATGGCCTGATGCTTCTGATGGCCCGACGCTTCTGATGGCCCGACGCTTCTGATGGCCCGACGCTTCTGATGGCCCGACGCTTCTGATGGATGGTCGATGCATATTACCATGGATCTGATCTGGTCGATCAGTGTCGATCAGCGGTGCCCTCCTGCCGCCGTTGCCATCCGGAGGCCGGAGGCTGGGGCATCCGGCCCGTCCGACGCGGCCGGTTCGCCCGCCGCGGTCGTCGCGGCACGATCGGCCGTGGCACGGTCGGGGGGCAAGGTGGCGCCTTCGGTGGCGAGCAGGGCGCGTTTGACCCGTTCGCCCCAGCGATAGCCGGCGAAGCCGCCCTGTTCGGGCACCACCCGGTGGCAGGGCACCAGCAGCGCCACCTTGTTGGTGGCGCAGGCGCGGCCCACCGCGCGCGCGGCGCCGGGATTGCCCAGGGCGCGGGCCAGGGCGCCATAGGTGGTGACCTGACCCGCCGGCAGCCGGCGCAGCGCCTCCCACACACGCAGCGTGAAGGCGCCGGCGCGCAGATCCAGCGGCAGACCGTGATCGTCCAGCCGCGCGCCATCCTGCGACAACCCCGCCAGCACCGCCTCGGCGGCGGCGCCGATCAGCCCGTGGCCGGCATCGGCCTCGACCAGCCGGGCCGCGGGGAAATCGGCACCAAGCCCGCGCAACAGGGCGGCGTCGTCGGGATCGATCGCGATCATGGCGATGCCGCGATCGGTGGCGGCGATCAGCAGCCGGCCATGGGGACAATCGAACAGCCGCCACGACACCGTCTCGCCACCGCCGCCGGCGGCGAAGCGGCCGGGCGCCATGCCAAGCCCGGCGGCACCACCGTCATAAACCCGCGCGGGGCCGCCGAAGCCGGCGGTATAGACCGCCTCGGTCACGCTCTCCCCCGCCTTCAGCGCGGCCCGGAAACGGTTGCGCTTCAGCCCGCGCAGCATGTCGGCCGGCGCCACGCCCAGCACCCGGCCGAAGGCACGGGCCAGCCTGCGGGTCTCAACCCCCAGCAGGCTGGCAAGCTCGGTGGCGCCCGGCACCTCGCAGCGCCGGTCGATGGCGCCCATGGCCGCCAGCACCAGCCGCTGTTCCGGCCCCAGCGCCTGTGGCTGCGGCGCACAGCGCTTGCAGGCGCGGAACCCCGCCGCCTCGGCGGCATGGGCGTCGGCGAAGAAGCGGACATTCTGGCGGAGTGGCGTGCGCGCCGGGCAGCCGGGCCGGCAATAGATGCCGGTGGTCAGCACCCCCAGCCGGAAGGCATCGGCGAACCGCCGGTCGCGGGTGACGATGATATGCCACAGCCGGTCGTCGCCGGCCTGATTGCCGGCCAGCGCCATGGCGGTGGCCGGCTGCGGGATATCGGCCGCGACGGGCCCGGCCGACGGCTGGATCTGGTGATCGGACATGATGGCGCTTCCTCGATGATCGGCTGGATCAGGTGACGGCTATCCTGCACCCGATCGGGGGCCGGCCACCATCCGCGACCGGACGCGGATGTCATCCGGCCGGTCAGCCGTTCGGCAGTGGCGTGCCGTCGGGTTGCCCCTCGCCGGCGGGTGTGTCATCAGGAAGGCCGTCGGGGAAGGCGGCGGCGATCAGCGCGCGGGTATAGTCGCTGGCCGGCGCCTCCATCACCTGGTCGGCCGGCCCCTGTTCCACCACCCGGCCCCGGCGCAGCACGATCAACTGATGAGCCAGCGCCCGCACCACCGCCAGATCATGCGAAATCAGCACATAGGCCAGCCGCCGGCGCTGTTGCAGCCCGCGCAGCAGGGTGACGATCTGGGCCTGGATCGATACATCCAGCGCCGAGGTCGGCTCGTCGAGAATGATCAGCGCCGGTTCCTGGATCAATGCGCGGGCGATGGCGATGCGCTGGCGCTGGCCGCCTGAGAATTCATGCGGGAAGCGGTCCTGCATCGCCCCCTCCAGCCCGACTTCGGTCAGGGCGTCGGCGATGCGCTGCCGGCGCGCGGCGCGGTCGGCGATGGGGGCGTGGATATCGAGCCCCTCGGCCACGATGTCACCCACGGTCATGCGCGGGCTCAACGAGCCGAACGGATCCTGAAACACGATCTGGAAGCGGTTGCGCAACGGGCGCAGATGCTTCTGATCGAGCCGGGCCAGATCGATGCCGTCGAAATCGATCACGCCCTCGGCCGTGGTCAGCCGGATCAGGGCGGCGGCGATCGAGCTTTTGCCCGAGCCGCTTTCCCCCACCAGCCCCAGGGTCTCGCCCGGCCGGAGCGTGAAGCCGACGCCGCTTGCCGCCTCGACATGCGACACCACCCGGCGCAGCAGACCACCCTTCACCGGATAGCGCACCGACAGATCGCGCACCGTCAGCAGCGGCGCATCGGTCTGGGGCACCGCCACCGGCCGGCCGCGCGGCCGTGCCGCCATCAGCATGCGGGTATAGTCGTGGCGCGGGTTCCGGAAGATCTGGTCGACCGGCCCCTGTTCGACCAGCAGCCCATGGCGCATCACCGCCACCCGGTCGGCCGTGCGGCGCACGATCGCCAGATCATGGGTGATCAGCAGCAGGGCCATGCCGCGCTCGCGGCGGATGCGGGCCAGCAGGCCCAGGATCTCCTCCTGCACCGTCACATCCAGCGCGGTGGTGGGCTCGTCGGCGATCAGCAGATCGGGTTCGTTGGCCAGCGCCATCGCGATCATCACCCGCTGGCGCTGCCCCCCCGACAATTCATGCGGATAGGCGTTCACGATGCGGCCGGTATCGCCCTGACTGTCGACCAGCGCCACCTCGCGCAGCAGGGCATCGACCCGCGCGCGGGCGGCGGTGCCCTGAAGCCCGCGATGCACGGCCAGAATCTCGATGATCTGACGGCCCACCCGGTGCAGCGGGTTCAGCGCGGTCATCGGCTCCTGGAACACCATGGCGATGCGGTTGCCGCGCATCCGGCGCAGCACCCGTTCGGGGGCGCCGATCAGCTCCATCGTCTCACCGCCGACTGCGACCGGTGCCGCGACCGGGGCCAGCCGGGCCCGGCCGGTGATGGTGATGTCGCGGCCCCGGGGCAGCAGGCCGAGCAGGGCCAGCGCGGTGACCGATTTGCCCGATCCGCTCTCGCCCACCAGGGCCAGGGTCTCGCCGGCGGTGACCTGGAACGACACCCCGGCAACCGCGCGGGTCTCGATCATCACCCGCCTGCCGTGATCCGTGCCGCGTGGGGCCACGTCTCCGGGCGCCGCCTCGCTCTGGAAGGTGACGGTCAGGTCGGTGACATCGAGCAGTGGGGCCGGGATCGCCGTGGCCTCGTTCATCCGCAGGCCCCCGCTCATGCAAAGACCTTCTTGGGGTCGAAGGCGTCGCGCACGGCCTCTCCGATGAAGATCAGCAGGGACAGCATCAGCGCCAGGGTGATGAAGCCGGAAATGCCCAGCCACGGCGCCTGAAGGTTGTTCTTGCCCTGATTGAGCAGCTCGCCCAGCGAGGGCGAGCCGGCCGGCAGCCCGAGCCCCAGGAAATCCAGCGAGGTCAGGGCCGTGATGCCGCCTGAGAGGATGAAGGGCAGGAAGGTGAGGGTGGAGACCATGGCATTGGGCAGGATGTGGCGGCGCATGATGCCGACATCGCTGACCCCCATGGCGCGGGCGGCGCGGACATAGTCGAAATTGCGCGTGCGCAGGAATTCGGCCCGCACCAGCGCCACCAGCCCGGTCCACGAAAACAGGGTGAGCAGGCCCAGCAGCAGCCAGACGGTGGGCTGGAACAGCGCCGACAGGATCAGCAGCACGTAAAGCTGCGGCAGCCCCGACCAGATCTCGATCAGCCGCTGGAACACCAGATCGGTGACGCCGCCGAAATAGCCCTGCACGGCGCCGGCGACGACGCCGATCACCGAGCTTGCCAGCGTCAGCCCCAGCCCGAACAGCACCGACAGCCGGAAGCCATAGATCAGCCGGGCCAGCACGTCACGGCCCTGATCATCGGTGCCCAGCCAGTTCTCGGCCGAGGGCGGCGCCGGCGCCGGCACCTGAAGATTGAAATTGATGGTGTTGTAGGAAAACCGCACCGGCGGCCAGATCGCCCAGCCATCGGCCTCGATCGTGTCCATGGTGATCTGGTCGCGGTAATTGGCCGGCGTCGGCAGGAAGCCGCCGAAATCGCTGTCGGGATAGTCGACCAGCACCGGCACATACAGCCGGCCCTGATAGGACATCAGGATCGGCCGGTCATTGGCGACGAATTCGGCCGCCAGCGACAGGATGAACAGCACCAGGAACAGCCACAGCGACCAGAAGCCCCGGCGGTTGCGGCGGAAATTGCGCAGCCGGCGACGGTTGAGTGGCCCGAGCCCGGCGCTCCAGCTGGTCAGCCCCATCGCCTCAAGCCCCCCGGCCTTCGAAATCGATCCGCGGATCGATCGCCACATACATCAGATCGCCGATCAGGTTCAGCAGCAGCCCGATCAGGGTGAAGATGAACAGGGATGCGAAAACGATCGGATAATCGCGGTTCAGCACCGCCTCGTAGGACAACAGCCCCAGCCCGTCGAGCGAGAAGATCACCTCGATCAGCAGCGACCCGGTGAACAGCAGCCCGACCAGGGTGGCTGGCAGGCCGGCCACCACGATCAGCATGGCATTGCGGAACACATGTCCATACAGCACCCGCCGCTCGGTGAGCCCTTTGGCGCGGGCGGTGATGACGTAATGCTTGCCGATCTCGTCGAGGAAGGAATTCTTGGTGAGCAGCGTGAGGGTGGCGAAGCCGCCGATCACCAGCGAGGTCACCGGCAGCGCCAGATGCCAGAAATAGTCGAGGATCTGTCGCCACCAGGGCAGATCGGCCCAGTTGTCGGAAACCAGCCCGCGCAACGGAAACCAACTGACCATCGACCCGCCGGCGAACAGCACCACCAGCAGAATGGCGAACAGAAAGGCGGGCACGGCATAGCCCACGATCACCAGCCCGCTGGTCCAGATATCGAAGGGCGTGCCGTCGCGCACCGCCTTGGCGATGCCGAGCGGAATCGACACCAGATAGATGATCAGCGTGCTCCATAACCCCAGAGACACCGAGACCGGCAGCTTGTCGGCGATCAGCGACACCACCGGCGCGTTGCGGAAGAAGCTGTCGCCGAAATCGAAGGTGACATAGCTGGTCATCATGTCGACGAAGCGTTCGACCGGCGGTTTGTCGAAGCCATAGAGGCTGCGGATTTCGTCGACCAGTCCTTCGGGCAGGCCACGGGCGCCGCGATACTCCCGGCCCGTGGGCACGGACGCGACCTCGCGGCCGCCGCCGCTGAACCCGGCGGTGGCATCGGACTGCGCCCCGCTCAATGTCGCGAGCATCTGTTCCACCGGCCCGCCCGGCGCGAACTGCACCACGGCGAAATTGATCACCATGATGCCGAACAGCGTGAATGGGATCAGGGCCAGGCGGCGCAGAATGTATGCGAACATGCCGGGTCCGGTCCTCCCTCAGCGGCCAAGATTGTATTTGCGGGCCAGCGCCTGATCCACCCACCAGGTGTCCAGATCGATCCCGTAATCGGGCAAGACCTGTGGGCGACCGAACTTGTTCCAATAGACCAGCCGGAAAGCCGGCAGATGGAAGTTGGGGATGACGTAATCGCCCCATAACAGCACCCGGTCCAGCGCCTTCACCGCCGTGACCAGGCTGCTGCGGTCCCTGGCATCGATGATCTTCTGGATCAGCGCATCGACCACCGGATTCTTGATTCCGGCATAATTGCGGCTGCCGGGGCGGTCGGCGGCATCGCTGCCCCAATATTCCCGCTGCTCGTTGCCCGGCGACTGCGATTGCGCCCAGACCTCGGTGATGATGTCGTAATCGAAGGTCTGAAGGCGGTTTTCATACTGTGCGGCGTCGACCATGCGGACATTGGCATCGATGCCGAGCCGCCCCAGGCTGCGGGTGATCGGCATCACGATCCGTTCCGTGGCGGCATCGTCGATCAGGAATTCGATGCGCAGCGGTTCCTTGGCGTCGGGGGCATAGAGCTTGCCGTTGCGCACCTCATAGCCCGCATCCTGAAGGATCTCGTAAGCCGCCTTCAGCCCCTCGCGGTTGCTGCCGCTGCCATCGGTCCTGGGCACGGCATAGGGTTCGGTGAACAACGCCTCGGGCAACTGGTCGCGGAACGGTTCCAGCAAGGCCAGTTCGGCGCCCTCGGGCACGCCGCTCGATGCCATCGAGGAGTTCTCGAAATAGCTGTCGGTGCGGGTATAGGCGCCATAGAACAGGGTCTTGTTCGACCATTCGAAGTCGAAGACATACTGCATCGCCCGGCGCAGCGCCGGGTCCTGGAATTTCGGCCGGCGGGTGTTCATCACCAGCCCCTGCATGCCGACCGAGATCCGGTGCGGGATCACCGCCAGTTGCAGCTTGCCGCTTTCAACCTCGGGCATGTTATAGGCGGTGGCCCAGCGGCGGGCGCTGTTTTCAAGCCGCAGGTCGTATTGTCCAGCTTTGAAGGCTTCGACCGACACCTCGTCGTCGCGGTAATAATCGACCACCTGACGATCGAAATTATGCCGCCCCACATTCACCGGCAGATCGCGCGCCCAGTAATCTTTCACCCGTTCCAGCACCAGCGAGCGCCCGGGATCGGCGGAGGCGACCTTATAGGGGCCGCTGCCGAGCAGTGGTTCCAGCGTGGTGGCGGTGAAGTCGCGGGTTTCGAAGAACGCCTTCGACAGCACCGGCAACTGCCCCAGAATCAGCGGCAACTCGCGATTGCTGGTGTTCGAGAAGCTGAACCGCACCGTGTGATCGTCAATCACCTCCGCGGCCTCGACCTCGGCATAATAGATCCGATACATCGGATGGCCCTTGGTCTTCAGCGTGTCGAAGGTGAAGGCGACATCGGCGGCGGTGACCGGGCTGCCGTCATGGAACCGCGCTTGCCTGCGCAGCGTGAAGGTGACCGAGGAATTGTCGGGCGCGATGTCGATGGTTCTGGCGATCAGGCCGTATTCCGAGAACGGCTCGTCGAGGCTCTGGACGGTCAGGGTGTCGAAGGTGGAGCCGACACCCGCCGAGATGCCGCGCAGCGCGAACGGGTTCAGGCTGTCGAAGGTGCCGCGCGCCGCGGTCTTCAGCGTGCCCCCCTTGGGTGCATCGGGATAGGCATAGGCGAAATGGGTGAAATCGGGTGGGTATTTCAGGTCGCCATACATCGACACGCCATGCGACGGCGCGGCATGCAGCCGGCCGGGCAGGGCGGTCAGGCCGCCGATCAGGCCGCCCGTCAGACCGATCATCACCGCCGCCGCCGTCATAAGGCGGCGTGCCGCATGCCCGGATCTGCGGCGCCGGCCGTCCGTACCGGTGCCCGCACCGTCGATCGCCGTGGTGTCCCCTCGTTCAGCCATCACCTGCCGCTATCCCCCTGTCGCTGCATCGGCTGCATCCATTCATGATAGGCCAAGTTCGGGCAATGGTAAGGCCCGTTCAGGCCGCGGCCAGAATTTCGAGCGCCGCGGCATGCGCGCGCCGATCGCCCGCGGCCAGAATCCGGCCATCGCCATCCAGGCTGAGCGGCCGGCCGTGCCAGTCGCTGACGATGCCGCCGGCGCCCTCGATCACCGGCACCAGCGCGCACCAGTCATAGGGCTTCATGTCGACCTCTGCCACCAGATCGAGCAGGCCCATCGCCAGCAGGCCATAGTTATAACAGTCGCCCCCCCAGACCACATCGGCGACCGAGCCGGCCAGACGGTCGAAACCCGGCCGGTCGGCGGGGCCGAACATGGCGGGCGAGGTGGCGGCCATGCGGGCCGGGGCCAGATCGGCGCAGTCGCGGCTGCGGATCACCAGGCCGTCATGGCAACTGTCACGGCCGGCGACACCCCACCAGCGTTCGCCGGTGCCGCCGGCATCGATCACCCCCAGCACCGGCCGGCCGCGAAAACACAGGCCAATCAGGGTGCCGAAGGTGGGTTTGCCGGTGATGAAGGCGCGGGTGCCGTCGATCGGGTCCAGAATCCACTGCCAGTCGGCCCCCTGGCGCACGCGGCCGTGTTCCTCGCCGAAGATGCCGTGGTCGGGCGCCTCGGCTTCGAGAATGCGGCGCATCGCCGCCTCGGCCTCGCGATCGGCCAGGGTGACCGGGCTGTGATCGGGCTTCACATCCACCGGCACGGCGGTGCGGAAATAACGCCGGGCTTCAACACGCGCGGCATCGGCCAGCCGGAAGGCCAGAGGCAGGCAGGCGGCGGCGTCTGCCGCGACGGATGCAGCGACAGATGCCGGATCGGCGGTGGGCGGGTTGATCGGCATCGATGCCTCGGATCATGGGGGCGGTTGCGGTGTGCAATACGAAGACGCCCGCCGGATCGATCTGATCCGGCGGGCGTCTTCATCACGATATCAGGGCCGCGACCATATGTCAGAACCGGCCGGGACTGATCACCGGTCGGATCAACCGGCAGAGGCCGGGGCTTCGGCGGCAGGTGCGGCCTCGCCCTCCGCTGAGGGGGCGGCTGCCTCACCCTCGGCCGGTGCGTCGGCGGCCGGCGCCTCGGCTGCCGGCGCTTCCGGCAGCGGCTGCGGGTTGTCGGACTGGCTGTTCAGATAGGCGATGACCGCGGCGCGATCTTCAACCTTCGACAGGCCGGCGAAGGACATCTTGGTGCCCGGCGCGAAATCCGACGGCTTGGTCAGGAAGTGATCGAGCTTGTCGAAGGTCCACTCGCCGCCGAGCCCCTGCAGGGCCGCGGAATAGGCGAAGCCGTCGGCCGAGGCGATCGGGCGGCCGACCACGCTCCACAGCTCGGGGCCGACCTTGTTCGGGCCGCCCTTCGAGTCGTCATGGCAGGCGGTGCAGCGCGCGAAGACCTTGGCGCCGGCCTTGGGGTCGGCGGATGCCAGCGCCACCGGGAAGGGAACCTCGGCCGGAGCCTCGGCGGCGCCGCTCTGTTCCACGCCCTCGATCACATAGGCGTTCTGTTCCAGATGTTCCGGCTCGTACACCATCTCCGAAACGACACCGACGACCATGGCGAACAGCGCTGCCGTCAGGAACGCGGCCATCAGCTTGTTGAATTCGAAGCCGGACATGCCCAATCCTCTTACACACGAAGCCCGACGGCCCACACACGAAGCCGGACAGCTAGGCACGGTTCGGCACGGGGTGGTGCCGCGCCGCAGGTTTTGTTAAGCGCCAGGATACCCGGGGCGGTTGTCGGGTCCGCCGCGACCGGAGCCGCAGCCGGACCCGGTCCGTCCCTCAGGGGACCATGGCACGGGTTCGCGTCCGGCCATCCAGGGGCCGGGTCGCGCGCAGATTAGCCACTTCCCCCGCGTCTGTCCAATCCCTATAAGGGGCGAAGCGGTGCCGCTTCCACGTGCAGCCGCCCCCCTGCGTCACATGGTCGCAACCATCAGGATGGATCTGCCGATGAACCCGCTGGTCGTGATCCCAACCCGGCTTGCCGCAAGCCGCCTGCCCCGCAAGCCGCTGGCCGACATCAACGGCCGGCCGATGATCCTGCACTGCCTGGACCATGCGCTGGCGGCCGGCGTCGGCCCGGTGGTGGTGGCCGCGGGCGATCAGGAGATCGTGGATGTGGTGCAGGCAGCCGGCGGCCATGCGGTGCTGACCGATCCGGGCCTGCCCTCCGGCTCCGATCGGGTGCAGGCGGCGGCCGAGATTTTCGATCCCGATCGCCGCCATGACGTGGTGATCAATTTCCAGGGCGACATGCCGGCGCTGGACCCGGCGCTGCCGCGGGCCGCACTGGCGGCGCTCGGCGACGGTGTCGACATCGCGACCCTGGTGGTCGAGACCGAAGACCCGCTGGTGCGCGCCAATCCGAATGCCGCCAAGGCCGTGCTGTCGATGCCGGCGGGCCGCCCGGCGGATGGTGCCGTCCGCACCGGCCGTGCCTTGTATTTCACCCGCGCCGATGCGCCCTCGGGCCCCGGCCCGGTCTATCATCACATCGGCTTCTATGCCTTCCGGCGCGCGGCGCTGGACCGGTTCGTGTCGTTGCCGCCCAGCCCGCTCGAACTGCGTGAACGGCTGGAGCAACTGCGCGCGCTGGAAGCGGGCCTGCGGATCGATGCCGCGATCGTCGACACCATCCCGTTCGAGGTGAACACGCCCGAGGATCTTGAGGTCGCCCGCCGGCTGCTGGTGGCCAGGATCTGAACCGGCCAGGATCCGAACCGGCCAGGATCCGAACCGGCCAGGATCCGAACCAGCCGGTGTCTGGACCGGCCCGGGTCTGAAAGGGGGGGCGGGAGCCGCCGGAAAACCCGGCTGCCGGCATGGACAGGCAGGGCGATGCGGGCGCAAGATGGCGCGCGCTTTTACCGACAGCTTCCCCCTGCACTCCGGAAACACCGCCCATGCCCGCCTCGTCATCCATGTCCCGCCCGGCGCCGCACCGTCCCGCCGACATCATCGCCTTCCAGGGCCAGCCCGGCGCCTATTCGCACATGGCCTGCCGCCAGATGTTTCCCGACATGGTGCCGCTGCCCTGCCCGACATTCGCCGATGCGATCGACGCGGTGCGTGAGGGCCAGGCCGATCAGGCGATGATCCCGATCGACAACACCCTGGCCGGGCGGGTGGCCGATGTGCACCGCCTGCTGCCCAGATCGGGGCTCAGTATTACCGGCGAGCATTTCATGCGGGTGAGCCATTGCCTGCTGGGGGCGCCCGGCGCCAGTCTGGCGGGGGTGCGCACGGCGCTGAGCCATGTTCACGCCCTGTCGCAATGCCATGTGTTCATGGAGGCGAACGGCATCCGGCCGGTGGTGCATTCCGACACCGCCAGTGCCGCCGCCCGGGTGGCCGAACTTCAGGATCCGACGGTATCGGCGATCGCCTCGCGGCTGTCGGCCGAGATCTATGGCCTGGATGTGCTGGCCGAGGCGATCGAGGATGCCGAGCACAACACCACCCGCTTCGTCGTGATGATGCGCGACAAGGTGGTGCCGGCGGCCGGCAACGGCCCGGTGGTGACCAGCTTCATCTTCCAGGTCCGCAACGTGCCGGCGGCGCTGTACAAGGCGCTGGGCGGGTTCGCGACCAATGGCGTCAACATGACCAAGCTTGAGAATTACCTGATCGACGGCGCCTTCACCCCGGCGGTGTTCTATGCCGATATCGAGGGCCATCCCGATGAGCGCCGTGTGGCGCTGGCGATGGAGGAGCTGCGCTTCTTTTCGACCGATGTCCGGATTCTGGGGATCTATCCGGCAAGCCCCGACCGGCTGGCCGGGGGGCCCGCCGGCGGGGCCGCGGGGCCGGACGGTCTGCCCTCGGGTCTTTGATATCGCCGCACCCGGCATCTCCACATCCGGCTGACCGGACAGGTCGGCCGCCGACGAAGGGCGACCCCACAGGATGGGCAGCGGGATCAGTGCCGGACTTGCCTGGGCGCTGCTTGGCGGCGCGATCGCGGCCGAGGTCATCGCCACCACGTCGATGAAACTGTCCGACGGCCTCAGCCGCACCGGGCCGGTGGTGGTGATGGTGCTGGGCTATCTGATCGCCTTCAGCCTGCTGGGGCTGGCCCTGAAGCGGATCGAGATCGGCATCGCCTATGCGATCTGGTCAGGGGTGGGCACGGCGCTGATCGCCACCATCGGCATCGTCGCTTTCGGCGAAAGCCTGAACCCGATCAAGCTGGCCTCGCTGGGGCTGATCGTGGCCGGGGTGATCGGGCTGAACCTTTCGGGTGGGCACTGAGTCTGGCGGGCTCTGAGTCGGGTGAGCACTGAGGCTGCCGACGGGCGCTGCCTGCGGCGTCAGTCGCGGCCTTCGCGCAGGTCGCGGATATCGCCGATCACCACCAGCGCCACGGCCGGGCCCTCGCCCAGATTGGCGTATTGATGGGCGACATGGGCCTGATAGAAGATCGCGTCGCCGGTCTGCAGCACATGGTTGACGCCACCGACGGTGACGCCGAGCCGGCCTTCCACCACCACCAGATATTCCTCGACCCCATAGCGATGACCGACGAAGGGGCCGGCGGTGGCGCCCTGGGGCACGGTCACCTGCACCAGATCCAGGCCCCGCGACGGGAAGATCGGCGACATCGACCGGCGCTCGAAGCCGGTTTCCGGGTCGACGAAGGCCGCCTGATCGGCGCGGCGCAGCAGCAGCACGTCGTGGCGGTCGTGTTCGCCCAGCAGGCTTGAGATGGTGACGCCAAGCCCGGCCGCCAGCCGCGCCACCGTGGCGGCAGACGGACTGGCCTCGCCGCGCTCCACCTTGGAAATCATCGATTTCGATACCCCGGCCTTCTCGGCCAGGGTCTGCAGGGTCATGCCACGATCGCGCCGCAACTCGCGAATACGCCGGGACACGCGGCTTTCGATCTGGCCGGCCTCGCCGGTGACCATGCCGTCGTCGATCTCGTCGACCACCGGGCTGCGCTCGCCGTCGTCGCTGTGCTGGCTGTGGCTGCTCATCATGGGTCCTTAGCGCTGACATGACCGCCGGCCGCGGGGGGTGCGGTGGCCGGAAGTGTCGCCGAGAATAACCGCGCGGCTTGCCCGCGGTCCAGCCATCGCCATCGCACAAAAAACAAAGGCGGCAACCGGGGCAGGCGATGGCCCCGGTTGCCGCCGTCGGCAGGACTGGTGCCGTCGGGTTCAGAAACCCTGATCGCGCGCCCAGGCGAAATACAGATCCCAGGCCTTGCGGGCGATGGGGCCGGGCTGGAGGTTGCGGTCCTCGATCCGGTTGACGGCCGCGACCTTGTTGAAATTGCCGGTCGAGAACAACTCGTCGGCATCCTTCAACTCGTCATAGCTGATCGGACGTTCCACCACCTCGATGCCCTCGGCGGCGAACAGGCCCATCACCCGCGCGCGGGTGACCCCGGCCAGGAAGGTGCCGTTGAGCGCCGGGGTATGGACCACGCCGTCCTTGACCATGAACAGGTTGGCCGAGGCGAATTCGGCGACATTGCCCTCGGGGTCGAGCATCACCGGGTTGTCGACGCCGCGCCGGCCGGCCTCACGCAGGGCGCGACCGGTCATCGGATACAGGCAGGCGGCCTTGGCATCGGTCGGCGCCATGTCCGGTCCGGGGCGGCGATAGGGGCTGAGCCCGGTGGAGAAGCTGCCCATCTCGTTCGAGAACGGGATCGCGAACACGGTCATGACATAGCGGGTCGAATCCGGATTCAGCTCGACCATGCCGTCCTCGGCATACATCACCGGCCGGATATAGGTGGCGACGTCGCGGGGAAACCGCTTCACCCCGTCGAGCGCCGTGCCGATGACGGTATCCAGATCGACCTTGGGCTCCAATTCGAAGGACTTCGCCGAGCGGAGCAGGCGGGCGCAATGGCCTTCCAGATCGGGAACCACACCGTCGAAGGATCGCGCACCGTCGAATACCATCGAGGCGAACTGATAGCCCTGGGACATCGGTCCCATGATCGAGGGATTTCCCTCAACCCAGCGGCCGTCGATATACGACCAGGCCGGCAGGCTCGACAGATTGGCGAAGGCCATGACGTGCTCCTGAAGACACAGCACCACTGCCGCACCACCTGCCCGGCGGGGCCAATGGGCCGTTCCGGAGGCGCGCGACAGGGATTCCGGGCGCGGAAGCGGGTTCCCGCACCGCAAGTCGAAGCAGGATACTCCCTTGCCGCGTGCTGTCAAAGCGAAGTGGACGGCGTTTCATCGCCTCTCGCGTTGGTTTTTCGCGGGGCTCTTCGCCGCTGCGGTTGGCGCGCGCGTCACAGCCCCGCCCGCTCGCGCAGGATGCGCGCCGGCGGCACGGCGAGCGCGCCGGCCACCGCGGCCAGCCCCACCGCCAGCGCCAGCCCGATCCCGGCCGTCAGCGACAGCAGCACCGGCCCGGCCGAGAACACGAAGTCGATCTTGAGCAGCCAGTGGGTGATGGCGGCGGCGGCGAGCGTGCCGCCGGCGGCGCCGATCAGCCCCACCACCAGCGCCACGATCAGGAATTCGATCGCAAGGCCGGTGGCGATGGTGGCGCGCGACGCCCCCACCACCTTCATCATCACCGCATCGAAACGGCGCTTGGACTGGGCGGCCAGCACCGCCGCCGCCAGCACCAGCGCGCCCGCCGCCAGCACCGCGAAGGCGGTGATCCGCACCGCCCCGGCAACGCCCTGGATGATCAGCCCGGCCTGTTTCACGGCATCGCCCACGGTGACCGCCGAAACGTTGGGGAAGCGGTCGGTGGTCCGCACCATCAGCGCCTCGGCCGCCGCCGGATCGCCGGCAATGGTGGCGATATGGGTGGCGGGCGCGCCGGCGAGTGCGCCGGGCGAGAGCACCATCACGAAATTCAGCGACAGGTCCAGCCAGTCGATCCGGCGCAGATTGGCGATTTCAGCCGTGATGGTGCGGCCCAGCACCAGAATGTCGATGCTGTCGCCGACCCCGGCGCCCATGCCGGTTGCCAGATCGCCATCGATCGACACCAGCGGCGGACCGCTGTAATCGGCCGGCCACCATTGCCCGGCCGTCAGCACCGTGCCCTCGGGTGCGGTGGCCGACCAGGACATGCCGATCTCGCCGCGCACCGCCCAGCGTTCATCCTCGGCCACATCGGCCTCGATGACCGGCTGGCCGTTCAGGCCCCGGATGCGGCCGCGCAATGTGGGCATGCGGGCGACGTTCGCGGGCCCCACCGCCGCCACCGCCATGGCATCGAAATCGGCGACCTGATCGGGCTGGATGTCGAGGAAGAAGTATTGCGGCGCCCGCTCGGGCAGGCTTTCGCCGATCAGCCGGGTCAGATTGTCCTGCACCAGCGCCAGGGCGGTCAGCACCATCAGCCCCGCGCCCAGTGCCGCGGCGATTTCGGCCGTGGGCGCGCCCGGACGGCGCAGACCCGCGACTCCCAGGCGCAGCGCCGGCCGGCCCGGCACCCGCACCCGCCGCGCCAGCGCCGCGATGCCGGCGGAGGCCAGCCGGAACACCCCCAGAGCCAGGGCGATCGAGGCCATGGCGATGGCCGCCAGCGCCGGATCGGCGGCGCCGGCGATGACCAGCGCCACCACCACCAGCCCGGCGAGACCGCCCGCCACCAGCCCCATGCGGCCGGTGCGGGCGCCGAGCGGCACCACCGCCGCGCGCAGCAGATCGCCCGGCCGCACGCCGGCGGCACGGCCGAGCGCCGGGGCGGTGAAGGCGATGGCGACGCCCAGACCGATCAGCGCCGCGCGTGCCAGCGGCAGGGTATAAAGCGCGGGCAGGATCGGGGTTGGCAGCAGGCCGTCGGCGAAGCTGGCGGCGATCCACGGCACGGTGGCGCCGCAGGCGACGCCGATCGCAACCCCGACCAGCGCCACCACCAGCATCTGCACGACATAGGTGAAGAACACCGCCCTGGGACCCAGCGCCAGGGCCTTCAGCACCGCGATGGTGCGGGCGCGGGCTTCCAGATGGGCGCGCGCCGCACCGGCGACGCCGATGCCGCCGATCGCCAGCGCCGCCAGCGCCACCAGTTCCAGATGCGTCGCCAGCCGGTCGACAAAGCCGGCGAGGCCCGGATTGGCGCGGTCGAGCGTGCGCGCCCGCCAGCTTTCCTCAGGATGGGCGGCTTCCAGCGCGGCCACCACGCCGCCGGCATCGGTGCCGGCGGGCAGCACCGCCCGGGTCATGTGGCGCGAGATGGTGCCCGGCGCATCCAGACCGGCGCGCGCGAGCCCCGCCTTTGACATCACCACCCGTGGCCCCAGCGCGAAGCCGAAGCCGCCCTGGTCGGGTTGGGCTGTCAGCGTGCCGACGATCCTGAACGCGGCATCGCCCAGCATCAGCCGGTCGCCGGGCTGAAGCCTGAGCCGCGCCAGCAGGGCGGCTTCGACCAGCAGGCCATCATCGCCCAGCGCCTGGGCGGGCGGGCCGGCCAGCGGCGGATCGGCCTGCATCCGGCCAACCAGCGGATAGGCCGCGTCCACCGCCAGCACCTGGACCAGCGCGCGATCATTGGCCGTGCCCGCCATGCCGGCGGGCGGTTCGGGGGCCGATGGCGCGTCGGTTGCGGGCGGAGTGGCGGCGGCGCGCGCGGCGGCATCTTCGGGCGACAGACGGGCCATGGCGCGCAGGTCGACCACGGCCGAGACCGCGTCGGCGCGCGCGACAAGGTCTTGCAGCGCCGCATCGGGCAGCGGCCGGCCGGTGGTGGCCAGTTCCAGATCGCCGCCCAGCAGGGCGCGGGCATCGCGGGTCTGGCCGGCGACCACGGCCGCGTCCAGCGCCCCGATGCCGGCCATGGCCGTAACCCCCAGCGCCAGCGAGGCCAGCACGATGCTGAAACTGCCGATGCCCCGGCGCAGATCGCGCAGCGCGAAGCGGATCAGGGCCATCCGGCGCGGGGTGCCGCCGCCGCTGGCGACGGCGGGGCGGCCCCGGCCGGCGCGGTCGATGCTGCCCACGGTCATTCGGCACCCGCCATGGCGCCGGAGGTGGCCGGTTCCGTGGTCAGGATGCGGCCATCCTCGATCCGCAGCAGGCGGTCGGCGCGCCGCGCCAGGGCCTCGTCATGGGTGATCAGCATCACGGCGCCGCCGGTCTCGTCGCGATAGCCCAGCAGGGCGTCGGAAATCATCCGGGCGGTGGTGCGGTCCAGATTGCCGGTGGGCTCGTCGGCCAGCAGCAGCGACGGGCGGTGGACGACCGCGCGGGCAAAGGCCACCCGCTGCTGCTCGCCACCCGACAGCGCCGCCGGGTAATGATCCAGCCGGTGCGCCAGGCCGACCCGCTCCAGCGCCGCCACCGCGCGGGCATCGGCATCGTCGGCGCCCGAGAGTTCCAGCGGCAGGGCGACGTTTTCCCGTGCGGTCAGGGTGGGGATCAGGTGGAAAGCCTGGAAGACGATGCCGATATGTCTGGCGCGCAGCCGGGCGAGGCCGTCCTCGCCCTGACCGGCCAGATCCTGGCCGGCGATCGCGACCCGGCCGGTGGTCGGCCGCTCCAGCCCGGCGACGATGGCAAGCAGGGTGGATTTGCCGGCGCCCGACGGCCCCAGAACCGCCAGGGTCTCACCCGACGCCAGGGTGAGGTCGATATCGCGCAGCACATTGACCGCGGTGGCCCCGCGGCCGAAGGTCACCGAAACGCCGTTCAGCCGGATCATGAAATAAGGAGCCCTTTTGTCGTGACCGCTTACCGACAGCATGCCGGCCGCACCGGTGCCGGTGCAGGGTGTCGCCACGGATATGGCGCGGATCTGCCGCCGATCAAACAGACAGGTATGCCGACGGCAGTCTCTTCACGCACCGGCCGGCGATTTCCGACGCGCCGGCGGCTGTTTTCCGGGCTGATCGCTGCCCTGATCGTGGTTGCGGGTCTGGCGGCGGGCATCGCCGGCGGTGGTGGTGACGCCCGCGCCGCCGCGGCGGAACCCTTGATCCTGGCCCTGGGCGACAGCCTGACCGCCGGCTATGGCCTGCCCGAGGATCAGGGCTTCGTGCCCCGGCTGGAAGCGGCGCTGGCGGCGGAAGGCATCCGGGCACGGGTTGCGAATGCGGGGGTATCGGGCGACACCACGGCAGGCGGGCTCGCCCGGCTCGACTGGGCACTGGGCGGGCTCACACGGGCGCCGGATCTGGTGATCGTGTCGCTTGGCGCCAATGACGCGCTGCGCGGGCTCGATCCGGCCAAGGCCGAGGACAATCTGGCCCGGATCCTGACCATTCTGGGCGAACGCGGTCTGCCGGCGCTGCTGGTGGGGATGCGCGCGCCCAACAATTGGGGGCCGGATTACCGCGCGGCCTTCGACGGCATGTATGAGCGGCTGGCCGCCCGGTTCGACGTGCCGCTGGATCCGTTTTTTCTGGAGGGTGTGGCACTGGAACCGGGGCTGGTGCAGGCCGACGGGCTGCACCCGAATGCCGACGGTGCGGAACGCATGGCCGGACGGCTGGCGCCGGTGGTGATCCGGGCGCTTCAGGAGAGCCGCGTTCCCGAGGTGCCGGCGCAATCATGACCGCACAGGATGTCATGACACCGTGGATGTCGCGGACCGCGAGGGGTGCTAGGATCAACCAAAGAACGCGCCGTTGGCCGCATATACGGAAGGACGAGGAGACCCATGGAGCTTTCGGGCGAATACCGCATCCCCGCCGCCCCTGAAACGGTCTGGTCGAAACTGGTCGATCCGGCTGCCCTGAAGGATTGCATCCCCGGCTGCCAGTCGGTGGAACAGACCGGCGACAACCAGTACGCCGCGGTCGTGACCTCGAAGATCGGCCCGGTCAAGGCGACCTTCAACGGTCAGGTGACCCTGCTGGATCTGGACCCGCCGCACAGCTACAAGATCGCCGGTGAGGGCAAGGGTGGTGCCGCCGGCTTCGGCAAGGGCACCGCCGATGTGGCCCTGGCCCCGGATGGCGAGGGCGGCACGATTCTGACCTATAAGGCCGACGCCCAGGTCGGCGGCAAGATGGCCCAGCTCGGTGCCCGGCTGATCCAGGGTACGGTGCAGAAGCTGGCGGATGAGTTCTTCGCAAGCTTCGCCCGGCTGGCGGCCGAAGCCGAAGCCGCCGGCACGGCGAATGCCGCGGCCGCGGCGCCGGCGCCCGAGCCCGAGCCGGTCGCGGCGGCTCCCGCCAACCGGCCGGTGGTGCCCGATCACGGCGCGCCGGTCTCTCCCGCCGCCGCCGGCATGAGTGCCGCGGTCTCGCCGGCCGCGGCGGCGATGGGGCTGTCGGGCAGCCACGCGCCCCATGACGATCATGGCACGCATGGCCATGACGATCATGGCCATGACCAGGGTCATGACGGGCATGGTCATGGCGGCGATGCCCATGGCCACGGCCATGGCAAGGGCGCCAATCCCTTCGTCTGGCTGGGGGCGCTGGTGGTGGTGTCGCTGGTGCTGGTGCTGGTGTTCGGGTAATCAATGGCGGCATCACCCGATCCAGCCACCAGCGTCGCAGGAACCGACCTTGCTCACCAGACCGATGACTCTGACCCGTTTTCTGATCGAACAGCAGCGCCTGAACGGCACCATCCCGGCGCAGTTGCGGCTTCTGATCGAAATCGTCGCCCGCACCTGCAAGGCGATCAGCCATTCCGTCAACAAGGGCGCGCTCGGCGGCGTTCTGGGCAATCACGGCACCGATAACGTGCAGGGTGAGGCCCAGATGAAGCTGGACGTGCTCGCCAATGAAATGGTGCTCGACGCTAATGAATGGGGCGGGCATCTGGCGGCGATGGCGTCGGAGGAGATGGAAACCATCCATCTGATCCCCAATCGCTATCCCAAGGGCGAATACCTGCTGCTGTTCGATCCCATCGACGGGTCGAGCAATGTCGACGTGGATCTCAGCGTCGGCACGATCTTCTCGGTGCTGACCGCCCCCGAAGACGCATCGGGGCGGACCGTGGTCGAAAGCGACTTCCTGCAGAGCGGCCGTCGGCAGGTGGCGGCCGGCTATGCCATCTATGGCCCGCAGACCCTGCTGGTGCTGACGGTCGGCAGCGGTGTGTATGAATTCGCGCTCGACCGCGAACTCGGCTCGTGGGTGCTGATCACCGAACGGCTGCGGATCCCCTCGGGCAAGCGCGAATTCGCCATCAACATGTCGAACCAGCGCCATTGGTCGCCGGCGGTGCGCCGCTATATCGACGAATGCCTGGCCGGCGCCGATGGCCCGCGTGAGGCCAATTTCAACATGCGCTGGACCGGATCGATGGTGGCCGACATCCATCGCATCCTGAAGCGCGGCGGCGTGTTCCTCTACCCCTGGGATGGCCGCGACCCCAAGAAGCCCGGCAAGCTGCGCCTGATGTATGAGGCGAACCCGATGGGCTTCCTGATCGAACAGGCCGGCGGCCGCGCCACCAACGGTGTCGCCCCGATCCTCGACGTCGCCCCCGATGCCCTGCATCAGCGCATCGGCGTGGTGATGGGCGACCCGGCCGAGGTCGACCGGGTGGCCGCCTATCATGACGGGGATGTGGCTGGCTGATCGGCCGGCCAGCGGGCGGGCGACCTCATCGACAGATCCGGATCGCCCGGCCGCCCCTGTTATACCCTGCGGCCGGAGCAATAAGGTCGCGCGACACTGTCGCGTGACCTGCTGCTGCGTCTCGTGATGTCGACCGGCAGATCTTGATGAATTAACCTTCAAGGTGTATATAGCGGTGGTGGTCAAGCGCGAGCCGCATCATAACCTGACCGCCGTCCAGGCGAAGTTCGCGCAGGTGGAGACGCTGGAGGTTACCCGCACGGCCATCGAAGGCGCCCGTGCTCTGGGCTATTCGCTGAAGGACATTGTCGATGTGGTACAGGCGCTTGTGCCCGGTGACTTCGTCAAATCGGAAACGGCACATAGCCCGCCTAGTGCGAAGATATGGCACGATACCTATAATCTGCCGTGGGATGACCGGTGGCTGTATCTGAAATTTGCGGGCGAGATGCTGATCGACGTGAGGCTCACATCGTTCAAGGAGGTCGGCAATGGTTGAGACCCGCATCCATCCCGAAACCGGAAAGACCTTGCGGCGCGGCGAACGTCCGCAGACGGTAAGGTTCGGCTCGATGTCGCGGATCGTCGACGTGCCCGGCTGGTATCCGGATGACGACAGCGATTCGATCCATTCCGGGGCCGACCTTGCTGAGGCCGACCGCGTGTTCTGCGAGATGAAGGCCGCCTATGCGGCTCATATCCGTGCCGTCCGCAAGCGGCTGAAGCTGACCCAGGAAGAGGCCGGCCGGCTGATCGGCGGCGGCCGGCGCGCCTTCCAGAAATATGAAAGCGGTGCGATGGCACCAGGCGATGCGGCCATTGCCCTGATCGAAATCCTCGACCGCCACCCTGAGGAGATCGCGTTTCTGAAGTCGTTCAGGTCGGTGGCATAGGGCACGGCACGCTGCGCTCCGCCGACCTTTTCGCGCGTTTGGTGCCGGAGCACGGATGAACCAAGGGGGCATCCCGAAAAGCCGGAGCACGATCGGCGTCACCATGAATCCCTTGGCGGGCACTCTATTTCCTGAGGCGGATGCCCGGTCCCGCGGTCTCGTCGGCGTGGATGAAGATGATCCCGCTCTCTTCCAGAACCTGCTGCACACGATCCAGCGTGCGGGAATGCATGCTCCCCTTGTCGGCTTCAAACCGATGGATGGTTGACGGCGCCACATTGGCCGCTGTGGCCAGGTCTCGAACCCCAAGTCCAAGCGCGGTTCGCGCCAGCTTGATCTGCATAGGCGTGATCATCGGTACCTCATACTCAGATCACCGCACTGTGTCTTGACAAACTCAGAGCGGTGTGCTCATTATCGCGCACACCATTTCACAATGCCACCGATCTGGGTGCGGATCGGACCGAGCGCTTGCGCCGGGAGTCCCGCCATGTCTGAAGACAAAGCCGAGCCGACAGCCATGTCCCGCCGTACTCTGTTAAGTGCGACCTTGGCAGCCCCCTTAGCCTGCGTTTCACCAAGCGGTGCGTTGCACGTCCGGAACAGCCTCGTCGGCCGCTGCGCCAGATGGCTCGCCGTCGAGTTCGAGGCTGATGCACTCGCCCGTCGTTGGGCCGCGCTGGAGATCGCGGCCGGGTCTCGCTGCGACGACGTCCTGTCCATGAGGGCGGAGATGAGCGCGATCGAGGTGAAGCTCAACGCGCTCTGGCATGACCAGACGCGTCACTTCAGCGCCGTCACGACGATGGCCCCGAAGACTGTCCACGATGTCGCGAGCCTTCTGGTCGTCGCGGCCGCGATCGACGCACGCGACACAGGCCCCACCGGGCCGTTGCTGCATCAGGCGATGATGTTCTTCGCCAACACGACCTGTCCGGCTTGCGGCGCGCCGTATATCCCATCGCACCTTCCGCAGAAGCGGATAGATCCAGACAGCCGATGATCGCCGCGTTTTCTGATGCCCCGTGCTTCCGGGCGTCTTGCTGCGTGCGGATTGCGACACATACCGGTGCCATAACCCGTCGTCCGGATCAGATGTCGGGCTCGTGCTGACCCGCCTGACAGCATTGAGCGGGTAGCGACTGCTATCGCGAAAGCCTCGGGCGATGCGGGCGCACGTATCGCCGTGCTCTACATACCGCCCAGCCCATCTGCGCTCGATCGTTCAGCGCGCGGAGCTGCTGTCCATGGTCGACATCAAGAGCATGGGCGGTGAAGCCGAACAGCTTCCCATGATGGGCGCCTCATAAGGTCGTGCATAGACGCTATCAGCTTCTGAAGCGATTTCGATTTTGATACCAGAGCACGCTCTCGTCGGATGATTATTCGAGCGGGACGAATTTGACGTTGCCGCCACCGGAAACGATCTCGTGCTTCACCGGACGGCTTACCGTATGCTTGAGCCTCAATGGGAAAATACTGAATGAGATGCAACACAACTTATGAAGTCTGAGGTTCGGCGGGCATAGATAACGGCGGGTGCATGTCATGCAATATGAATATAACCCCTTTAATAAAATTTTTGATGAAATAACCCCAAATGATTTGGAAATACTTCATTCCGTCGCAGAAGGCTGGTACGTTGAGTACAAGCGGGAAGCGTCCGACGCGACGGCCATTGCCAAATCCGTTACCGCCTTCGCAAACACTTATGGCGGCTGGCTCTTCTATGGAATAGCAGAAAAATCCAAGGATGATGCCGTAGCAGGTGCCTTCCCCGGAATTGCCTGCAAGGACGCTGACGGTATTTTGCAACGCATTAGGCAGGCTGTTGCCAATCACGCACAACCCTCTCCATATTTCAGGTCAAAGGCACTGATGGGGCCGGTGGAGGCGATTGGGTTGCCGGAAGGTCGATGCGTGATAATGGCTCAAGTTCCATGGGGACAGGAAGCGCCATACATCCATAAAAGCGGCAGGATTTATCGTCGTGTCGGCGATGGCTCCGAACCTCGGCATGAGAATGACAGATTCATTCTAGATCAGCTTTGGAGTCGATCAGTAAAAATTACGCAAAAATACGCAGATTGGATCGGCCGTGCATTGGAAGTATCGGAAGCGGAGAAAAATTCCGCTTACATCCGACTCTTTATTATTGCCGATTTTTGGGGCGATCATGGATCGATGAACAGAATATCTCTTCGAAGATTGCGAGATATTATGTCAGATGTCAACGGGAGCTATAGAGTATCATTCGATAATATTTACTGGACGCCAAGTGGCTTCATCTGCCGTCATATAATGCGCAATGATCCCGAAATGCTGGGGCTGACATGGAAGTTGGGCGAAAATTTCCAGAGCGAGGTCATCATTCCGCTCTCGAAATTCCGTAACGGCAGCCTTGATGACCTTGGTGACTGGTTCGCGGGGTATGAACATATCGATCGGTTCCGGCAACTGTGCAAACAGCAGGGTTATTCGCGACCGACGCTTATTGACCTGAATATTCTTCTCCATGTGTTATTGGGTATCGCCAGTATTCAGGCGGCCTTGGCGAAAGAATTTGGTTGGACTGGCTCTGTCTTCGCTAAGGTGGAGATTTCCGGGGTATGGCGGACAATTCCATTCTTTGACACGTCTCATGTGCTCAATGAGTATGAGCAGCATGGCCTGCCTCTCAGTTTGCGGGACAAAATCACTATTCATGCGGGGACCGATCAGGGGAGCTTCATTGAACTTGATGGCCTCCAAGATGATGATCGTGGTATCCTGATGGCGACCAAGCTTTTTGTTATTATCGCGTTTGCGCTTGGCGTCTCGCCCGGCGCCGACCCGGATGACGACGGTTCAGAGTCCAGCAATTCGGTCGGTGATCTTCTCAAAGCTGGTGAGCGTGCACTCGACGTTCAGAAGAAACGAGCGCAGCGGGGGTGAATTCAGGCGCCGCCTGTGCCAGGTCATGAGCGTTTCAGCACGCACCATCACCAGTTCAGTGGGGCGTGCTTGCCGATCTGGCGCTGGCGGGGATGATCTCGACGGTCGCAGTGCTGCCGGAGATCAGCTTTATGCCGGCGGGGATGGGGTCGATGCGGATGCGGACCGGGATGCGTTGCGCGAGCCTGACCCACGAGAAGGTCGGCACCACTTTCGGCAGAAGATTGCTCGTGTCGCCCCGCTGATCGTCGGCGATGGCGGCAGCGATGCTCTCCACGCGGCCGGTGATCTCGGCATCGTCGCCCATCAGCCAGAGGTGGCCCCGGAAATCCGGACAGGGTTCTGCGGTTGCCCCGGGTCTGCGAGCGTGGCCATCGGAACCAGAAGCCCTGCCATCAGCAGCGGGTAGGTGTCGATGATCCACAGCACTTCGGTGTCGGAGGCATTCAGCGATTGCGTCAGCGTCGGGACGGCGACATGCAGGATTGTCATGTCGAGGACCACCGGGAGGAAGGTCAGCATGACTGCGACGAGGACAAACCAGCGGTTGGCTGGGAGAGAAGCGGACGACATCCCCTGAAAGGGGGCATATTGGTCATGCGGACTGATGCCAGTTTTCATCACCTTCAAAAACAAGAAGCCCATGGAAGAAACAACGCGATCCAGGATCATCGATGCTGCGGAAGCCCTGTTCTATGGGCATGGGCTGCGCAGCGTGAGTGTGGACGCGATCTCGGAACGCGCCGGGGTCACGAAACGTAGCGTCTACTATCATTTTGAAAGCAAGGACGAGCTGATCGCCGCCTGTCTGACGGCACGCGACGCCCCCACGGTCGAACGGTACAGACACTGGCTGGGAGACGATGACAGGCCATTGCCCGATCGGATCATGGCGATGTTCTCCGCGCTGGCGGAATATGCAAGCAGGCCGAATTGGCGCGGTTGCGGGTTCACCCGCGCGGCGGTCGAACTCGCCGGCCAGCCTGGGCATCCGGCTGTCGTGATGGCGGCGGATCACAAGACGCGGTTCGAGCACTGGCTCGCCGAGGAACTGGCGCGCGGCGGCGTTTCACATCCGGCGTTGGCGGGACGGCAGGTCATGATCCTCCTTGAAGGCGCCATCGCCCATATGCTGATCCACCGCGATGTCTCCTACGCACTGGCTGCGGGCAAGGCGGCGGTCGCACTCGTGTCAGCCGGATTGTCCGACGCGCCGGCCCCGGCGGAGACACAGATGGCCTGACGAGCAGGCCCGGATGTATACTCAATAGTGAATGTTCTGGCCTCGGCTTGCCCCTCTATCCTGAGGGCCTCTCTCATACGGAGGAAGCCCTTGCCGAACCGCCATGCCGGATTGTGGACACCGCCGCTGATCCTTTCGCTCGTCGCCGCGGGGACCATCCTCTCTTTGTCCATGGGGCTCAGGCAAAGCCTCGGCCTGTTCGTGGGACCGATGGTGCGCGACACCGGTATCACGGTCGCGACCTTCGGATTCGGTATGGCCATTCAGAATCTGGCCTGGGGCATCGGGCAACCCTTCATGGGTGCCCTGTGCGACCGCTTCGGCGGGCGCCTCGTCGTCGTCATCGCGTCGATGCTGTATTGCACCGGCCTCTATCTGACGGCGTCGGGCAGCCATATCGGGCTGTATCTCGGTGGCGGCCTGCTCATCGGGTTCGCCGTCGCGGGAACCTCGCACGGCGTGCTCGTCGGCATCGTGTCGCGTCTTGCCGCGCCGGAGGTGCGCGCGACGGCAATCTCCATCCTCGCGGCGGTCGGCTCACTCGGCACCTTCGTCATCGCGCCGACAGCGCAGGCGATGATCGAAGGCTGGTCCTGGGAGGTCTCGATGGGCGGGCTGGCGCTGCTTGCGGCGTCGATGGCAGCGGTTGCGCTGCTGTTCCGGCGCGGCAACGCCGAGGCGCGTGCAACGGCGCCGTCTCAATCGGTCGATGCCCGCCGCGCGATCATCGACGCACTCGCCAACCGCACGTTCATCATCACGACCCTCGCCTTCTTCGCGTGCGGGTTCCAACTGATCTTCATCGCGACCCACTTGCCGAACTTCATCGGCATCTGTGGCCTGCCGCCGTCCGTCAGCGCCCAGGCGATCGCGCTCATCGGTATATGCAACGCCGTCGGCACGCTGATCGCCGGCTATTTCAGCCAACGCTGGGGCAACCGGAACGTGTTGGCATTGATATACCTGTTGCGGACCGCATCCATCGCCGTCTTCTTCGCCCTGCCGGTCAGTGTCGAGACCACACTCGTGTTCGCTGCGGCGATGGGCCTTCTCTGGCTGAGTGTCGTTCCGCCCGTCAGCGGCCTTATCATCAACCTGTTCGGATCGGCGAATTTCGGCGCCCTGTTCGGCGTGATGTTCCTCAGCCATCAGGTTGGCGCGTTTCTCGGCGCGTGGCTCGGCGGCTTGAGCTACCAGTTGAGCGGCAGCTATTCACTCAGTTGGATAAGCCTGATCGTCGTTGGAACACTCGCGACGATTCTGCAACTGACGGCGGATGACGAAAGAGCCTGCAAACGCCTTGAGACGGCGATGTCGGCCGGATCGCGCGTCTCGCCCGGCGCCGACCCGGATGACGACGGTTCAGAGTCCAGCAATTCGGTCGGTGATCTTCTCAAAGCTGGTGAGCCTGCGCTCGACGTTCAGAAGAAACGAGCGCAGCGGGTGTGAATTTAGGCGCCGCCTGTGTCAGGTCATGAGCGTTTCAGCACGCACCATCACCAGTTCAGTGGGGCGTGCTTGCCGATCTGGCGCTGGCGGGGATGATCTCGACGGTCGCAGTGCTGCCGGCGATCAGCTTTATGCCGGCGGGGATGGGGTCGATGCGGATGCGGACCGGGATGCGTTGCGCGAGCCTGACCCACGAGAAGGTCGGCACCACTTTCGGCAGAAGATTGCTCGTGTCGCCCCGCTGATCGTCGGCGATGGCGGCAGCGATGCTCTCCACGCGGCCGGTGATCCGGGCATCGTCGCCCATCAGCCGGACGATGGCATGATCGCCGGGCGCGACCTGCCGCAGCTTCGTCTCCTCGAAATATCCCTCGATGCGCAGCGAGGCGGTGTCGACAAGGGCCACCGCCTGCGTCCCGGCCGCCAGAAAGTCGCCTGGATGGATGCCCAGATTGGTGACGATGCCGTCAACCGGAGCCCTGACCGATGATCGCTCCAGATTGAGGGCGGCGAGATCGCGGTCGAGTTGCGCCTGCCGATAGCGCGCCGCAGCCTGTCGGGCGTCGGCTTCCACCTGTTCCAGCTTCTGCCGGGAGACGGCCGCGCCTCTGAGCTGGCGATAGCGGACGAGATCTCGATTGGCCATGTCGAGGGCGGCCTTGCTGCCGTCAGCTTTGGCATCCGCCGTTTTCAGGGCAAGCGTATAGCGCGCCTGATCGATGCGGAAGATCACGTCGCCGGCATGAACCTCTTCATTGTCGTGCACCAGCACGTCGCTGACGAGGCCGGCGACGTCGGGCGCGAGACGCACCACATCGGCGCGCACGCGCCCATCCCGTGTCCACGGCGTCTGCTCATAGCGCCCCCACACCGGCCATGCGATGAAAGCGGCGGTCGCGACGAGGCAGAGGGTAAGGGCGTAACGGCCGAGCCGGGATAGAAAAGGCTTCATTGAAACAATCCGATCGACGGCAGGTGCTGCACGAGCAGAGCGTAAATGATGGCGAAGGTGGCGAGTTCGACGAGCGGCCGGTAAGCGAACATGCGGTAGATGCCCGCGACTGAGAGGAGACGGGTCACCGCGATGGTGACGCCCAGCGCCGCGACCACGAGCACCAGCAGGCCGGGAATGAGGACGCCCCCGATATTGAGATCGACGATCATGAGCGGCGCTCCCCGTCTGCGGTATCATGGTGACTGAGCGCGAACCGAAGGTCGATGAGCAGGTCGATCATCCGCGCGCGGTTGCTGATCGCGCTGCCGGCGATCATCTCCATCAGCGTCTCGATGCGCTGATCAAAGCCGGCGTGATCGGCCGGTCCCGTCGGGCTTCTGGCGCTGAAGCGTGCGGCGATCGCTGAAAGAAGGTCGCTCACCTCGTCGCCAACCTCGCCCTCGACCTGCGGGATCATCTTGCGAAGCTGGCCAGCGGCGTGACCGATGCGAAGATGGTGCAGGGTATCGTCGAGGACGCCTGAATAGTCTTTCCTGGACACGCGTAACCTCGGGAGGAGCAGCGCTGTCCGATCGATCATAAGGCTCGTCCAATGCGCCTCGTTGGGTGCTCCACCGAGTGCTCGTCGCTTAACGTCCCGCCGACTGACGTGAAGCAGGCGGTCGATCGCCGCGTCGACGGGCACGGTCTGGAACAGGGCCATGCTCACCACCCCGAAACCGACGGCCGCAAAGAGCGCGACGACGGTGTTGAGGGACGCGGCGAAATCGCCGGTGTAGGTGCTGCCCAGTCCTGAGAGGATCGGAATGGTGAGGGTGATGCCGAGCGCCATGAACGTTGTCGGGGGACGTGCCTGCAGCGAGCCGGCAAACAGGAATGCCGGGGCGAGCACCGCGACAAGCACCGCGAAGTCCGTGACCTGGGGAAGGATGGCGACGCTGTAGGCGAGACTGATCGCCACCCCATAGATCGAGCCGGTGATGTATTTGACGACGTTCGGCGCCGGCGCGTCGACATTTCCGAACAGAGTGCAGCATACCCCGAAAATGGAGACGGCCGTTCCGCCCTCGGGCCAGGCCGACCAGATCCAGAAGGCGCAGCCGATGAGAATGCCGGCGATCGCGCCCAAGGCAGCCCGGCCCGCCATCCACGGATCGCGGTGATAGACATAGCCTTTCGCGCGCCGCGGCCCATGGAGCCATGCCGTCTCGTGTGAGCGGCCGGCTGTCGTGATGTTTCGCCCAAGCCTGTCGCAGTCCTGGAGCAGGCCGATCATCTCGGCCAGATGACCGGCGAGATTGGCGGCGAGCCTGTCGCCCGGCGTCGCGGTGTCCGCGCTCAAACGCTTCCGGACCGCCCGCGCGTGGACGATCAGATGGCCGGCGGCGCTCTCCCGCTCGGCTGTCTCAACGGTCGCAATCCAGGTGTCGACGTCATCGAGCAGGGCGATCAGGTCACCGGGCGCGTTGTCGTCCCTGGCGCCAAGGGAATGGATCCGGTCTTCAATCTCCGTCGTGAGCGGAAGCAGTCGAGCGAGCCGGTCATGGATCAGTTGGAGCGTCTCACGACGCGGCGTTACGGGGGCCGCGTCATACGGCAGGTGAGTGCTGAGCCCCTGCAGCGCGAGGAGGTCCGCCGCGAGTTGGTTGCGGTCGCGGCGGTTTTGTCCCGGCGTTCCATTCAGCGCGTCGCCTGCCAGCCGGCGGGCATCCCGCAGCGTTGCCGACAGCTTGCCGGTGAACTGGCCGGTCATCCGCTTCGGCAGGATGTAACGATGTACCAGGACGGCGCACAGAATCCCGATCGAGATTTCCTGGACCCGCACCGAGGCCGGATCAAAGACCGTGCCTGGATCGAGCACGCTGGGGAAGCCGATCAGGCTCGCTGTATAGCCCGCAAGAACAAAGGCATAGGCTCTTGGCGTGCGATCAAGCAGCGAAAAGAAGAGGCAAAGGCCGATCCAGCAGGCAAGAACCGCGCTGCATGCGATCGGGTCGTTCACGACATTCGGGATGATCGCAACCGTCGCCACGGCGCCAATAATTGTCCCGACGAAGCGATAGATACCGCGGCTGAGTGACGCGCCGACCGAGGTCTGCGAAACGATATAGACGGTGACGATGGCCCAGAACGGCTTGGGGAGCCCGATACGCAGCGCGATGTAGTAGGCCAGCATTGCCGCGGTGAAACTCTTCGCCGAGAACAACATCGCATCTGCATCTGCCTTCACGGTTGGGCTTCGCAAGACATACGAAATCATCTCCGTTATTGCGGATCTGGCTCTCTCTATTGATCTGTTCGCAGATGATACGATGCTCATGCGGGCTAGTATTGCCGCGTTGCAAACTCAGGTAAATTCAGTATTCTGTCAGGAAATATCTAAAAGTGGCCAATCGATGCGCCTCTCACGATCAGCCGTTTCCGTCTTCGACCCCGATCTCACCGATCGCCCGGCAATCGCGCGCCAACTCGACTTCGCGGATCATGCGGCGGAAGTGCCGATGCACGTGCATCGCAAGGGCCAGTTGATCCTCGCGCTGCATGGGGCGGTCACCTGTACCGCGGACAACGAGATCTGGATCGTGCCGCCCAATTGCGGGGTCTGGATTCCAGGCGGGGTGCCGCATAGCGCCCGGGCGACAGCGAATGCCCGGCTCAATTATCTCTTCGTGGAGCCGGGGGCGGCGAAGCTGCCTGAGGATTGCTGCACGTTGTCCATCTCGCCGATGATCCGGGAAATGGTCGAACGGCTGGCTCAGGAGCCTGCCGACTATCCTTTGGAGGGTCATGCGTCCCGGCTTGCGAGGGTGGCTCTCGACGAACTGGCAGACATGCCGCGTGAGCGCTTCAACCTTCCCATCTCCCGTCATCCGAAGATCCGTGCGATAGCCGATGCCCTGACGGTCGAACCGTCCGACCGCACGACGTCGGCCGAATGGGCGAAGCGCGTGGCGATGAGCGAGAGATCGCTGGCCCGCCTGATGGTCCGGGAGACCGGCCTGACATTCGGACGCTGGCGGCAGCAGCTTCACCTTGTCGTCGCACTTCGAGAGCTGGCCAGCGGTGCAACGGTGCAGAACGTCGCGGCCGAACTGGGCTACGACTCGGTCAATGCCTTTATCACGATGTTCAAGAAGGCTCTCGGGAGCACGCCCGCCCAGTATTTCGCGCAACGCAGGGCGACGCGGCTCACAGCTCCGTAAACCGCGACAACGTCAGGTCGATGCGCCGTATGGGCATTCAAACTGCTGACGACGGCCAACGTCCCGGACCTCCACGGCCTCTGTCGCCGCCTCGGCTATGGCCGACCAGGATGACCGGCCCATTCTGACGGTCGAGCACTTGCTTCGTCGCCGCGACGTCACCTTCGAGCGATGTCAGCGGGTTCTGGACGATGGCCACCGTGTCGCCGCCAGCGGCCCCGGTTCAGACTGTCGGCACCGTGCCGCCGTCGATGACGAATTCGGCGCCGGTTATGCTGGCCGCGCGATCGGAGGCGAGGAAGGCGATCAGGTTTGCGACCTCCTCAGGGGAAGATGGCCGCCCGATCGGAATGCCGCCGAGCGAGGCCATGATCCGGCGTTTGCCCTCGTCGACGCCTGCGCCGATTTCGGCACCGAGACGCTCGGCCAGCCGGATGGCGGCCTCGGTCTCGATCCAGCCGGGCGAGACGCGCATGACGCGGACGCCCTGCGGCGACACCTGCCTGGAGAGCGCCTTGCTGTAAGTTGAGAGTGCCGCTTTGGCGGCCGCATAGGCGGTCGTCGCCTCGGGCAGCGGCATGGTTCGTTGGATCGAGGTGACATGGATGACCACGCCGCTTCCCCGGGCGATCATGCCGGGCAGAAGCGCGCGATCGAGCCGCACCGCAGGCATGAGGTTGAGGTCGAGTTCCCGCGTCCAGTCGGCATCGCCAAGCGCCGCGAAGCCACCCGCCGGTGCCGATGACCCGCCGAGCATGTGCACGACGATGTCCACACCACCCATGCGATCCTGCACGTTGGCTGCCAGCGTCGCACAGCCTTCCGCCGTGGTCAGGTCCGCCGCGACGAACAGAACGCTCCCGTCGAGCGTGTCCGGCCTGCTGCGTGCGCTGGTCATGACCTCGGCCCCGAGGTCGCGGAACAGCCTGACCGTTGCGGCGCCGGCGCCACGCGTGCCGGAGGTGATCAGCGCCCGCCGCCCTTCAAGATTGACGAACGGGATCATGGGACGATCTCCAGTGCGGCGATCTTGCCGCCTTCGACGGTGAAGACATACCGCAGGTCGATCGGGCTGCCGGGGAAGGTGCCGGAGACCTGGCTGGTCACCACCATGCGGTTTCCGTCCATCCCGATCGCGAATGGCGCGACCATATAAGAGACTGTCGCAGACGCGTCCGCCGTCCAGCGGCGGATCGCCTCGCGCCCGGTATGGGTTCGGCGCTCGTCCGTCACCACGGCGTCGTCGCTGAAGCACGCGGCCACGGCATCGGCGTTGCCGCGCCGGTCGGCTTCGAAATAGGCGGCGATCGGGGCGGGTAACTGCATGTCCATCGCTTGTCTCCTTCATGCGCGCTGATCCGGCATGCACGCTGATCCGGCAGTGATGTCGGTCATCTGGCACTGGACGAGTATCGCGATAACTGGGACAAAACAGGATCTGGCATCGCGATAGACGGGATAATGGCAAGACAGGGTCTGATAGAACTGGAGGCGGTGCTTGCGATTGCCGCGCGTGGCTCGTTCCGCGCCGCGGCGCTCGATCTCGGACTGTCGACGACGGCGCTCAGCAACCTGATCGGCACGGTCGAGCGACAGCTCGGGGTCCGCCTGTTCAACCGCACCACGCGCAGCGTTTCGCTGACCGATGCCGGCCGAACCTTCGTCGAGCAGGTGGCGCCGGCGCTCCGCGACATCCGGAATGCGATGGCAACCGCGCGGTCGCAGGGCGACACGCCGTCGGGGACGCTGCGCATCAACGCCTTCGCGACCGGCGCCCGCGAGATCCTGGCGCCACTGGTCCTGCGTTTCCTGCGGCGCCATCCGCAGGTCCATGTCGATCTGGTGACCGAAGGCCGGATCGTCGACATCGTCGCGGAGGGATTCGACCTGGGGATCCGGACGGCGGAGCTGGTGCCGAGCGATATGATCGCGGTGCCGCTCGGGGCGCCGCGCAGCTTCGCCGTGGTCGCCACGCCGTCTTATTTCGCGGCGCATGGACGGCCGCGTGTGCCGCCCGATCTTCTGGGCCACCACTGCATCCGCATCCGGCTGCCCAACGGCGCGCCCTATCGCTGGCATTTCGAGAAGGATGGAAGCCCGGTCCAGATCGACGTCGAGGGCCCGATCACGCTCGACGAGGCCACGCTTGCCCGGATCGCGGTTCTCGACGGGATCGGGATCGGCTTCTTCATGGAAGCCGATGTGCGCGACGATATCGCCGCCGGGCGGCTCGAACGCGTCCTGCAGGACTGGACCCCGCCAACGGCACCGCTCTGCCTCTATTACCCGGGTCGCAAGAACCCGTCGGCTGCGTTCCGGGCCTTCGTCGATATGGCGCGGGATCTCGGCAAGGCCGCGATGCGACGCGCATAATCTGGTGGCGGCGGCGGCTCTGGAACCGATTCCGGGGTGGATTTTTAACCGGCCAGCAACTGTAAGCCTATGCCGGCATGCGCTGATCGTAACTTTCGATAGAGTTCCGCACGCCGTCTGCCCGATCCTGTCACTATGCCACGACTGTCGAAGTGGCTTGATGACTTTAAAAAAAAGTCCCTGTCAGACTGACGGAGAGCGAAGACGTCTTGCCGCCGGGGGAGACATTGATGTTATTCATAGACGCCATTGAAAATTTTCTTTACCGTTCAAGAAGCACAAATATTCATATATAAAAATGCATCCGAAATACCGTGACAGAGGGAAGACAGACATGAACGAGAATAAGAAATGCCTGGCATCACCTCAGGATGTCTCCAGATCTTGGAAGAAGCCGGCTCTGTCCACGATGAATATCAATGAATTCACCGAGGCTTTGAATGGCGGCGCCGGCGATTCCAACACAGGCAGCTAGTCCGGAAGATTAACCAGGCCAATAACACATGGGCAGCGTGTGCGCTGAAATCCGCTGAGATCCTGTATGATTCTGATGCCGACGCAGAGAAATACGGATCAACGGAGTTCGCGCCCGTCGTCTACATCGATGGCATCAATGCCTGACGCACGTTGACCGAAGCTGATCCAGCCCTGCCGACGCGCAAGGGCGACGGCCACTGCGAAAGCCGTCGGGGAAGCGGCGGCCGGTATCGTTCAGCGCGTGGAGCTGCTGTCCACGGTCGATATCGAACTCATGGACGGCGGAGCCGAACATCTGAGCATCACGGCCGCCTCGACAAGCGGGCAACCGATGTCAGTCGGCGTTTGTGGTCCTGTTCGGAAAATGGCGCACTCGACAGGATTCGAACCTGTGACCTCCGCCTTCGGAGGGCGGCGCTCTATCCAACTGAGCTACGAGTGCGTGGCCGCATCAAACGTGCAGCGGACGGCGGGAAACCTTGGCCCCCGGCGTCGAGGTCGGGACATTAGCCGAAGGCGCGGGCGCAGTAAAGGGCTTCGCGCAGGGAAAATGCCCGGGGAAATTGAGGCGCCGCCCGGCGGGTGGCGGGGCGGCTGCCGGTCAGGCGGCGGCGCTGCTTGAGGGGGCGGGCGGGGTGCCGCCGGAGGTGGCGTCGATGGTGGCGGGGTCGCCGGCGGCGTCGGCCTCGCGGGTCAGGCGCAGGAACAGGTCTTCCAGGTCGGGCTCACGCGTGGTGATGTCGGCGACGGTGAGGCCGGCGGCGGTGACCGCGGCCAGCAGGCGGCCGACCGGGGTTTCGCTGGGGCGGAACTGGAAGCTGACGGTGGACGCCTCGGCATCGATCATGGCGCCGAAGGCCGCGAGCGGCGCCGGCATCCGCTCGGGGCTGACCGGCTCGGCCACCCGCACCACCAGTTCCTTGGCATCGAGCTGCGACAGCAGCACCTCGCGCCGGTCGCAGGCGATCAGCCGGCCGCGATTGATGATCGCGATCCGGTCGCAGAGCTGTTCCGCCTCTTCCAGATAATGCGTGGTCAGCACGACCGTGGTGCCGGCGGCGTTCAACTCGCGCACATAATCCCACAGCTTGCGGCGCAGTTCGATATCGACGCCGGCGGTGGGCTCATCCAGCACCAGCACCGGCGGGTTGTGAACCATCGCCTTGGCGACCAGCAGCCGGCGACGCATGCCGCCTGAAAGTGTGCGGGCATAGCTGTCGGCCTTGTCGTCGAGCCCGACCGCGCGCAGCAGCTCCATGGTCCGGCGTTCCGCTTTCGGCACGCCATAGAAGCCGGCCTGAAGCTCCAGCGCCTCACGGGGGGTGAAGAACGGGTCGAGCACCAGTTCCTGCGGCACGATGCCGATCGCGAGCCGGGCATCGCGCTGGCGGCGGTCGAGATCGCGGCCCCAGATCGCGACCGAGCCCGAGGTCTTGTGGATCAGCCCGGCCAGGATGTTGATGAAGGTGGACTTGCCGGCGCCGTTCGGCCCCAGCAGCGCGAACATCGAGCCGCGCGGCACATCCAGCGACACGCCGTGCAGCGCGGTCTTGCCACCGGCATAGACCTTGCGCAGATCCCGCGCCGAGATGGCGAGATCGGGGGCGGTTTCATCGCGCGTGGAACGGGAGAAGGCTGACATCGGGCACGCTTTCGGTTCCGGCCGGCAGTGTCGCCGGCACGCTGACGGGGGCCGCCGGGTGCGGTCGCGCGGTGTGGCCTGTTGGCCGCGCCGCGATTTAGCGGCGACGCACCCTTGCGCCCGTGCCGACCTTGGGTATCATCGGGCCACCGTCCGGTCAAATATCATCCGGTCAAACGTCATCAGCCCAGGGTCGCGCCTCATGGAACCCGTAGAGACCGTCATCGTCGAACAGACCCATGTCGCCTGCGAGGGCAGCGGCGGTGCGCTTGGCCATCCGCGCGTCTTCCTGAACATGGAAGGCAAGGGCTATGTCGACTGCCCCTATTGCGGCCGCCATTTCGTGCTGAAGCCGGGCGCGAAAGTCGCGCACGGCCACTGAGTTCGCCGGATCTGCGCCTGACGGACCACCTGCCCCCGGGTCGCCATCCTGCGTGACCCGGGCCGTTTGTGTTGGCGCCGGAATGCGGTGTGCCGGCGCCGGCCGCCGGGCGTGACATTGCCGGCCGCTGGCGGATATTGTCCGCCCCCGTTCCATGCCATACTGCGTGCGGCCTTCCCCGGCATCGACATGCCGTCCCGACCGGAGGCCGCCCCCGCCCGTCCGGAGGACAGATGAGCGACCCCACGACCGACAGCCCCGTCATCCCGGCTTCCTCCGGCTCTTCGGCGCCGCTCTATCTGATCGACGGATCGGGCTATATCTTCCGCGCCTTTCACGCCCTGCCGCCGCTGACCCGGCCCGACGGGACGCCGGTGAACGCGGTCTATGGCTTCTGCGCCATGATTTTGAAGCTGATCGAGGATCTGAAGGCCGAGCGGCTGGCGGTGATCTTCGATGCCGGAAGGCGCAGCTTCCGCAACGACATCTACCCTGAATACAAGGCCCACCGGCCCGAGGCGCCCGAGGAACTGGTGCCGCAGTTCCCCCTGATCCGCGATGCCACCCGCGCCTTCGCGCTGCCCTGCATCGAGATGGTGGGGTTCGAGGCCGATGATCTGATTGCCAGCTATGCCAGGGCGGCCCGCGATGCCGGCCAGGAGGTGGTGATCGTGTCGGCCGACAAGGATCTGATGCAACTGGTCCGCGACGGCGTGGCGCTGATGGACCCGATGAAGGCGAAGCGCATCGGCGCCGATCAGGTGTTCGAGAAATTCGGCGTCGCCCCCGACCGGGTGGTGGATGTGCAGGCGCTGGCCGGCGACAGCACCGACAACGTGCCGGGCGTGCCCGGCATCGGCATCAAGACCGCCGCGCAGTTGATCGGCGAGTATGGCGATCTGGACACGCTGCTGGCGCGGGCATCCGAGATCAAACAGCCCAAGCGCCGTCAGAACCTGATCGAGCATGCCGACAAGGCCCGGATGTCGCGCGAACTGGTGCGGCTGCGCGAGGATGTGGCCCTGCCCGACCCGCTGGACAGCCTGCATGTGGGCGAGATGGTCCCGGAAGTGGTGCTGTCTTTCCTGGAGCAGCAGGGCTTCAGTTCGCTGATCGCCAAGCTGCGGCCGCATCTGGGCCATATCAAGCCGGTGACCGGCGGCAGCGCCGGCGCCGGCGCCGCGGCGGTGGCCGACGAGATCAGCGAGGCCGGCCGTCAGTACGAGCTGGTGCAGGACGAGGCGGCGCTGGCGCGCTGGATCGAGGCCGCGACCGAGGCCGGGATCGTCGGCTTCGACACCGAGACCACCGGGCTGGACCCGCATCGGGCATCGCTGGTGGGGCTGTCGCTGGCGGTGTCGCCGGGGCGCGCCTGCTATGTGCCGCTGCGCCATGTGGCGGCGGCCGAAAAACAGGGCGCGCTGGATCTGAGCGCCGCACAGGGTGGTCTGGATCTGGCCGGCGACGGTGGTGGCCATGGCGGCGCGACAGGCGATGACGGCGCCCCGCCGGCGCAGATCCCGGTGGGCCGGGCGCTGGAGATGCTGAAGCCGCTGCTGGAGGCGCCGGGGGTGCTGAAGGTGGGCCAGAACATCAAATACGACATGATCATCATGGCCCGCGAGGGCATTCTGGTGTCGCCGATCGACGACACGATGGTGATGTCCTATGCGCTGGACGGCACCCGCCACGGCCACGGCATGGACGAACTGGCGCAGATCCATCTGGGTGTGACGCCGATTTCCTTCGACGCGGTGACCGGCCGGGGCCGCGACCGGATCAGCTTCGCCGCCGTGACGCTGGACCGCGCCTGCGCCTATGCCGCGGAAGATGCCGACATCACCCTGAACCTGCACCGGATGCTGAAGCCCCGGCTGGCGGCCGAGCATGTCCGGGCGCTGTATGAGCGCACCGACCGGGCGCTGGTGCCGGTGCTGGCGCGGATGGAGCGGCGCGGTATCCGGGTCGACCGCGAGGCGCTGGGCCGGGCGTCACGCGAATTCGCCGATGCCATGGCGATCCTTGAGGCGCGCATCCACGACCTGGCCGGCGAGAGCTTCAATGTCGGCAGCCCCAAACAGCTTGGCGAGATCCTGTTCGACAAGCTGAACCTGCCCGGCGGCAAGAAGGGCAAGACCGGTGCCTATGCCACCGGCGCCGATATCCTGCAGAAACTGGTGGTCGAGGGCCATGAACTGCCGGCCAAGGTGCTGGAATGGCGCCAACTGGCCAAGCTGAAGAACACCTATGCCGACGCTCTGGTCGAGACCATCAACCCGGAAACCGGCCGGGTGCATACCAGCTTCGCGCTGACCATCACCACCACCGGCCGGCTGTCGTCGAACGACCCCAACCTTCAGAACATTCCGGTGCGCACCGTCGAAGGCCGGCGCATCCGCCGCGCCTTCGTGCCCGATCCGGGCTTCGTGCTGATGTCGGCCGATTACAGCCAGATCGAACTGCGCCTGCTGGCCGATATCGCCGGCATCACTACCCTGCGCGATGCCTTCCGCGACGGCATCGACATTCATGCCCTGACCGCGTCGCAGGTGTTCGGCCTGCCGGTGGAAGGCATGGACCCGATGGTGCGCCGCAAGGCCAAGGCGATCAATTTCGGCATCATCTATGGCATCAGCGCCTTCGGACTGGCCCAGCAGCTTGACATTCCGCAATCGGAATCCCGCCGCTATATCGAGGCCTATTTCGAGCGCTATCCCGGTATCCGCGATTATATGGAGCGCGCCAAGGCCGATGCCCGCGCCCATGGCTTCGTGACCACCATCTTCGGCCGCAAATGCTGGACACCGGACATCTCGGCCAAGAACCCGGCGCTGCGGGCCTTCGCCGAGCGGGCGGCGATCAACGCCCCGCTTCAGGGATCGGCCGCCGATATCGTGCGGCTGGCCATGGTGCAACTGGACCGGGCGCTGGAGGCAAGCCCGCTGGGCGCGCGGATGCTGCTGCAGGTGCATGACGAAATTCTGTTGGAAGTGCCGGTGGCCGAGGTGGACGAAACCACGGCCTTGGTGCGCCAGGTGATGCAGGACGTGGTGTCGCGGCCGGTGCCCTATGTGGTCGAGGTCGGCATCGGCGACAACTGGGATGCGGCGCATTGACCGGCATGGGCGGAGAGGATAGCGGCCGGGTGGCGGCCGCCGACGCCGGCAGGCCGCCGGTGGTGGCACCGGGGCTGATCGCGGCGCCGGCCGGCATCGATCTGGTCGCGGCCTTTGCCGGGCTGGTCGCCCATGGCGATGACGGGCTGGTGCGGCTGGACGGCGACCGGCTGTACACGATCGAACGGCTGGACCGCACGGCGGTGGCGGTGGAAACCACGCTGACCCCCGATGACCATGGCCATCTGGCGGTGGTGGTGGAGACCGGCGCCGTGGCGCTGCTGGAGCGGGCGACACAGGCCATCGCCGGGCGGCTGCATCTGCCGGGTGCGGCGTTCATGGCATTGATGGCCGAGGATCCGGTGATCCGGCGGACGCATCAGACGGCCGGCACCCGCCCGACCCTGCTGTATCCCGAACCGCTGGTGGTGCTGTTGCGCACGATCAGCGCCCAACTGGTCAATCTGGCCTGGGCGGCGACCACCAGGCGACGGCTGGCCGATGGTTTCGGCATCACCCGGCCGGTGGGGCAGGGCTGGGTGATCGATATCGACCCGGCGCGGATCGCGGCGCTGGACCCCGACGAGATCAAGGCGCTGCAATTCACCGGCGCCAAGGCGCGGGCGATCGTGGCGGTGGCGCAGGCGATCGTGGCCGGGGATCTGGATGCCGCCAGTCTGGCCCGGCTGGATACGCCCGCCATCCGCGCCCGCCTGACCGGCATCGCCGGTATCGGCGACTGGACGGCGGATTGGGTGCTGGCGCGCGGGCTGGGCCGGCCGGTGGTGGCCACCGGCGATCTTGGCGTGCGCAAGGCGGTGGCCCGGGCCTATTTCGGCCAGGAGATCATCCCGGCCACCGATGTGGCGCGGGCGACCAGCCATTGGGGGGCGGCGGCGCTGGACGCCCAGACCCTGCTGCTGGCAAGCTTGTCATCCGCCGGCGCCGAGGGTGCCACACCGCGCATGGCGGCGCGGCCGCGCCCCGGTGTGGTGCGTCGTCCGAAAGCCGAGACGCGATCGTGACATCGTGACGTGGGCGTTGAGACGGGCTTGCCGGTGCAGGCCGGTCCCGACCACAATCCCATGACAGGGGAGGCCGACCATGACCGGACGCGTTCATCATTATGCCGCAACCGTGGCCTGGACCGGCGATCTGGGCCAGGGCACCGCTGGCTATCGCAGCTTCAGCCGTGACCATGACATCCGGATGGATGGCAAACCGGTGATCGCGGGATCATCCGATCCGGCCTTCCGCGGCGATGCCACCCGCCACAACCCGGAAGACCTGCTGGTCGGCAGTGCCGCCGCGTGCCACATGCTGTGGTATCTGCATCTGGCCAGTCAGGCCGGGGTGATCGTGCGCGGCTATACCGACGATGCCACGGGTGAGATGACCGAGACCGCCGATGGCGGCGGTGCGTTCAGCCGGATCGTTCTGCGGCCGCGGGTGGAGATATCGGCCGGCGACCCCGACCTTGCCCGGACACTGCATGTCCGCGCCCATGAACTGTGCTTCATCGCCAACAGCCTGCGCTGCCCGATCGAGGTCGAGGCCGAGGTCGTGGTGGTGCCGCAGGGCGTGGGCGACGTCTGAGCGGGTTGGGGGTTGAATGCGCGGGGCGTGAACGCCGGGACGGACTCAGCGGCCGCCGGACAGATAGCTCTGAGCGACGCTGGTCCAGTCGATGCCGGCGCCGCCGGTGACGCCTTCCAGCGCCGCATCATCGATGGCGCCGTCGGCAGCCACAGCACCATCGGCGGCCTGGAAACGGGCCAGCACCTCGGGTGTGATGTCCAGGCCGCGCAGGGCCGCCGCCGCCTGCAACAGCGCCAGCCGTGCCGCCGGGTCGGCTTCGCGGGCAAGGCTGTCGGCAAGCCTCTGGTCGGCGGTCAGCATTTCGACCAGAAGACGCGGGCTGTCGTCGGACATGGGGCGCGCTGCATCACAGATGAGAATGGCTGGGCATGGCGGAGCCCATGCCGGCCACAGTCTATCATCATGAGACGACGTCGCCACCACAACGGCCGTCCCGGTCGACGGGCGTCGACCGGGACGCAGGGGACGTGCCGCGGGGCCAGTGCACCGAGGTCAGTGCACCGAGGTCAGTGCACCGAGGCCGGGATCATCTCGTGCTGGATGATCGCGCCGACCGCGGCGGCGCTGTCGGCCATCAGGGCGACGCGTTCGCCGCTGGCCGAGAACACGCCCACCATCACGCCGCCGGGCGTGGTGACCGGCCGGATATAGGCGACCTGTTCAAGCCCGAGCGCCGCGAAGGCTTCCGGCGTCATCTTGCGGATCGCGGCGCGGGCGGCCTCGATGGCATCGGCAGGGGTGCGGGTGGTTTCAGTGGAAAGATCGAAGCGGGGCATGGGCACGCCTCCTTCTGCTGCGGCGATGCGGGCGCCTGAACGGCCGGTCCGTCATCCAACGCAGGGGGTCTCTGTTATACGGAACAGTCGGGTGGATGGATCTGCCAGACCCGGTTCTACGCGGGCATCGCCCTGGCGCTAACGGCGCGTCGGATCGAGCAGGCGCTCGGCCGAGGCTTGCGCCGGATTCTTGCGGATCGAGATCGTGCGCACCGATGTCTGCGGTTGCGGTTGTTCAAGGTCGACATGCAGCAGGCCGTTATCGAGCGAGGCGTCGATCACCTCGATGCCGTCGGCCAGCAGGAAGGTCCGCTGGAACTGGCGTGCGGCGATGCCGCGGTGGATGAATTCACGCCCGTCATTGGCATCGTCGTGCTGGCGGCCACGGATCACCAGCTGGTTGTCTTCCAGCGTCACCGCCAGATCATCCATGCTGAAGCCTGCCACCGCCAGCGTGATCCGCAGGCGGCGTTCGCCGATCTTTTCGATGTTATAGGGCGGATAACCGTCGGAGCCGGTTTTCGCCAGACGGTCGAGCATACGCTCCATGTGGTCGAAGCCCAGCATCATCGGGTGATTGAAGGCGGTGAAACGCGACATTCTTGGGCCATCTCCTCTGCGACAGACGAGCGAGATCGGGCCCCGGATGCGGGTTGGATGCGCGACCGGCCGACCACAAGGCATCGGCTGGCAGCGCTGCATCCCGGGCAGACACTGTGCTGTCGGATGATCCACCGGCCGCCGCCCGTCCGCTGTCTTGAGCCGGACCGGGCCTGATGCCGGGGTCTCCACCAGGTCTCTAGGAGATGGGAAAGCGGAGGCGCTTCGTCAAGCTTGAGCGGTATGCGGCGACGGACCGCCGAAAGTCCACCGGGACACTGCACACAAGAAAAACGCCCGGTGCGCAGGCACCGGGCGTTCTCTGTGGTGGTGGAGCCAATCGGAATCGAACCGACGACCTCTTGAATGCCATTCAAGCGCTCTCCCAACTGAGCTATGGCCCCGAAACCGTTGTGCTGCCGGTGGGTGCCCTGACCTGTCGGATCCGGTGTGGATCAGCCAGTGTCCGAGGTGCCCTGCGCCGTTTGGGGCGGCGTGCCCTGCGTCACGGAGGCGGACCATAATGATGGTCGCTTTGCTTGGCAAGCGCTAATTTTCACCGCCCCGTCATCTTTTCCGCGGCGGGGCGAAGACGGCCAAACAAGATATTGATCTTGAAGGAAAAACAAGGCCGTATGGCCGGCATCCGCGTGCCCGTGCCTGGCCGCCCTGCACCTGAAAATCACACGATCCGGGCGCATACGGAAACGCCGCCCCGGACGGTCGGGTCCGGGGCGGCGTTTCGCAAGTGTCGTCCGATCATCCGCGACCACCGGCGATGGCCGGTGGCGTGGTCCGATCAGGTGTCGTCGTCGTCGTCACCGATGCGGACATCGCTGACATCGTCGTCGCCCAGCTCCGACGGATCTTCGATGCCGACATCCTCGTCGTCATCTTCTTCGTCGGGGAAGGCCGGATCGAAACCGTCTTCTTCGGCTTCTTCCACCACAGCCGGCACGGCCTTGGCCTTGCGGGCCAGGGCCGCGCGCTCACGCGCCAGCTCGTCGGCCTCGCGCGCCGCCTGACGGCGCGACCGGGGCTCTTCGATCTGCGGCTGTTCAGTACCACATTTGGGGCATGTCACCGGCGTGCGGCGCATGTCGTAGAAGCGCGCACCGCAGTTACGGCATGTGTGCTTCTGCCCCCACTCCTCCTTCGCCACGCGACCACCCTCGATGTTGTTGGACGTGTCCAGGAACGAATAGACGGGATAAGGCTGGACCGGTTGTGTCAGGACGGCAAGCGGCCATTCCGAAGCCTCCGGCATGGTGGCGCCCGTCACGGCAGCGCCACCCCTCCGGCTGCGTTTGCCACGAAGCGCCGGGGCTGTCAAACCGCTAAATGCGGAAAGGGGCGTGGATCCGCCGGCGCCCGCACGCCGATGATGTCGGGCGGGCCGCCGGGGATGCGCGCGCGCGCCGGCTGTGATAGACCACGAGCAGCCGCTGACTTTCTCAGATCCTGGCGCCGATCCTGGCCGCCGAAGGCAAGAGTGACCGTCATGACCAGCACCGCATCGCGACCCGCCACCGCCCCCATGGCCCCGGCGGGGCTTGCCGGCACGATCACCGTGCCCGGCGACAAATCGATTTCCCACCGGGCACTGATGCTGTCGGCGCTGGCGGTGGGCCGCTCGACGGTCGACGGGCTGCTTGAGGGCGAAGACGTGCTGGCGACGGCGGCGGCGATGCGGGCGCTGGGCGCCACCATTGCCAGAGAGGAAGGCCCGGGGCCAGAGGGCGGCGCGCCGGTGGTGCGCTGGGTGATCGACGGCGTCGGCGTCGGCGGGCTTTCCGAGCCGGCGGATATTCTGGATATGGGCAATTCCGGCACGGCCGCCCGGCTGCTGATGGGCCTGCTTGCCAGCCATCCGCTTGTGGCGGTGATGACCGGCGATGCCAGCCTGCGCAAGCGGCCGATGGCACGGGTGGCGACGCCGCTTGAAAAGATGGGCGCGCGGATCATCACCCGTGGCGGCGGCCGGCTGCCCGCCACCGTGGTTGGCGCCAGGAAACCGGTGCCGATCCGCTACCGCCTGCCGGTGCCGTCGGCGCAGGTGAAATCGGCGATCCTGCTGGCCGGGCTGAACACCCCCGGCCGCACCGTGGTGGTGGAGCCCGAGGCGACCCGCGACCATACCGAGCGTATGCTGCGGGCCATGGGTGCCGTGATCACGGTCGAGACCGAGGCCGATGGCGCCCGGGTGATCAGCCTGGAGGGCCAGCCCGAGCTTGCCGCCCGCGACCTGACCGTGCCGGGCGATCCGTCATCGGCGGCGTTTCCGGTGGTGGCGGGGCTGATCACGCCGGGATCGCAGGTCACCGTGCGCCATGTCTGCCTGAACCCCGGTCGTGACGGGCTGTTCACCACGCTGCGCGATATGGGGGCCGATCTGACGGTGGAGAATGCGCGGGATGTGGGCGGCGAGCCGGTGGGCGATCTGGTGGCGCGGGCATCGCGCCTGACGGCGGTGACGGTGCCGGCGGAGCGGGCGCCATCGATGATCGACGAATTCCCGGTGCTGGCCGCCGCTGCCGCCACCGCCCGTGGCACCAGCCGGTTCGAGGGTCTGGCCGAGTTGCGGGTGAAGGAAAGCGACCGGCTTCAGGCGGTGGCCGACGGGCTGGCGCTGGCCGGTGTGGTGGTGCGCACCGGCGAGGACTGGATGGAGATCGACGGCTGCGACGGCCCGGTGCCCGGCGGCGCCACCCCGGTCGTGACCCATCTGGACCACCGCATCGCCATGGCCTTTCTGGTGCTGGGGCTGGCTGCGGAGAACGGCATGACCGTGGATGACGACCGGATGATCGCCACCAGCTTTCCCGGCTTCCGGGGCCTGATGTGCGGGCTGGGCGCCACGATCGCCGATGCCGTCTGACCAGCGCAATGTTCACAGGCCCACGGACAGGACAGCGATGACATCTCCCACGTCCATGACATCCAGCCCCCCGCCGGTCGCGGCGCGCGTGATCGCGATCGACGGGCCGGCTGCCGCCGGCAAGGGCACGCTGGCGCGCCGGCTGGCGCATGAGCTGGGGTTCAGGCATCTGGACACCGGCATGATCTATCGCGCCGCGGCCAGCCTGCTGCTTTCCGCAGGCGGTGACCCCGATGATGGTGCGGCGGCGGAACGCGCGGCGCGGGCGATGCGGATCGAGGATCTGGGCCGGGCGGATCTCAGGCAGGAGACGGTCGGGCAGGCGGCCTCGCGGATCGCCGCGCTGGAACCGGTGCGGGCGGCACTGCTCGACTTCCAGCGCGCGTTCGGACGGATGCAGCCGGGGGCGGTTCTGGACGGCCGCGACATCGGCACGGTGGTGTTTCCCGACGCCCGCGTGAAACTCTTCGTCACCGCGACGCCCGAGGCGCGTGCGCGCAGACGACAGGAAGAGTTGCGGGCGCGGGGGCTTGCCAGTATATTCGCCGACGTTCTGGAAGAGATGCGACAGCGTGACCGTCGCGACCGGGAACGGGCGGTGGCACCGCTTCGGCCCGCGAGCGACGCGCTGCTCCTCGATACCACCGGCATGTCGGCGGATGAGGTGTTCACGGCGGCCCTGGCCCATGTGAACGCGCGGCTCTGACCCCGGCACCCGCCGGCTGAGCTGCCGCATCGGCGACCGGAACACGGATTTCGTCCTGCCGTCGCACCACCCTGACCGGGCGGCGCGACGCTGGGCGCGTTCAGGAACATTCGCGTGGCGTCGTCATCCGGCGGCGCTTGAGACCACAACCAGCAACCGGCGGGCACTGTCCGTCGTCATCCGACCCCTCGTCAGTCGCAACCTGCATGGCTGAAGCGGCCCCGGCCGCAGCGGCAGCGGTGTTTCGGTACCTCGGGCGCCAGTCTCCGTCCGGCCAGCCAGGCCGGCGGACATGGCCTGCGGGGCGGGGCCGCCTTTACCGGCGGTGCCCCGGCGTGACGGGTGGAGAGGTAGGAGAACCCATGATCAACACCAGCCCAGCGCCCGAGAAGGACGTCATGTCGGACGAGAATTTCGAATCCCTGCTGGCCGACAGCTTCATCGCCCAGGATGGCCTGGAGGGAAGCGTCGTTAAGGGTCGCATCACCTCCATCGAAGGCGATCAGGTCCTCATCGACGTCGGCCTGAAGTCCGATGGGCGTATCGCGCTCAAGGAATTCGCCCAGCCCGGTCAGGAGACCGAGCTGTCGGTCGGCGATGTGGTCGAGGTCTATATCGATCGCATGGAAAACGCCCTGGGCGAGGTGGTCATCAGCCGCGAGCGGGCACGCCGCGAAGAGGCCTGGACCCAGCTTGAACAGGCGTTCAAGGGTGCAGAGCGCGTCAACGGCGTGATCTTCGGCCGCGTGAAGGGCGGTTGCACCGTCGATCTTCAGGGTGCCGTGGCGTTCCTGCCGGGCAGCCAGATCGACATCCGCCCGGTCCGTGACATCACTCCCCTGATCGGCACGACCCAGCCCTTCCAGATCCTGAAGATGGACAAGCGCCGCGGCAACATCGTCGTGTCGCGCCGTGCCGTTCTGGAAGAGAGCCGCGCCGAAGCCCGCAAGGAACTGATCGAGAACCTGAAGGAAGGTCAGATCCTGGAAGGCGTGGTCAAGAACATCACCGATTACGGTGCGTTCGTCGACCTGGGCGGCGTCGATGGCCTGCTGCACGTCACCGACATCTCGTGGCGCCGCATCAACCATCCGACCGAAGCCCTGACCATCGGTCAGTCGGTCCGCGTGGTGGTGACCCGCTTCAACCGCGAGACCCAGCGTATCAGCCTTGGCATGAAGCAGCTTGAGGCCGATCCGTGGGAGGGTGTCGAGGTGAAGTATCCGGTGGGCGTGAAGTTCGCCGGCCGCGTCACCAACATCACCGACTACGGCGCATTCGTCGAGCTGGAGCCGGGCGTCGAAGGCCTGGTCCATGTCTCGGAGATGAGCTGGACCAAGAAGAACGTCCATCCGGGCAAGATCGTTTCGACCTCGCAGGAGATCGAAGTGATGGTGCTGGACGTCGACTCGCAGAAGCGCCGCATCAGCCTCGGCCTGAAGCAGGTCGCCGACAATCCGTGGGATACCTTCCTGGATCGTCATCCGGTCGGCTCGTCGATCGAGGGCGAGGTCAAGAACATCACCGAATTCGGTCTGTTCGTTGGTCTCGACGGCGACATCGACGGCCTGGTCCATCTGTCGGACCTGGACTGGAGCCGCCCCGGCGAAGAGGCGCTCAAGGATTTCCGCAAGGGCGACATGGTCAAGGCCGTGGTGCTGGATGTGGACGTCGACAAGGAGCGTATCTCCCTCGGCATCAAGCAGCTCGACAAGGATCCCTTCACCGAGGCGACGCAGGATCTGCGCCGCGGCCAGACGGTCACCTGCACCGTCACCAAGGTGGTGGAGAACGGTCTGGAAGTCTCGACCGCCGATGGCGCGAAGGGCTTCATCCGCAAGTCCGAGATCGCCCGCGATCGTCAGGACCAGCGGACCGAGCGCTATAATGAAGGCGACAAGTTCGACGCCCTGATCACCAATATCGACCGGTCGAGCCGCAAGCTCACCCTGTCGATCAAGGGGCTCGAAATGGCCGAAGAGAAGAAGGCCATGGCCGAGTTCGGCTCGTCGGACAGCGGCGCCAGCCTTGGCGACATTCTCGGTGCCGCCCTGCGCGAGCGCGAGAAGACCCAGGCCGACGACTGATACCCGATACCCCTGTGGCCCGGCGGATGAGCCGGGCTGCATGGCCACACGATCCAGAGGCCGGCCCGGAGCAATCCGGGCCGGCCTCTGGCGTTTGTGGGGGCAGAAGGGATCGGGGCCAACAGGGATCGGGGGCATGTGGATTGGCGCGGGGGCGGACATGAAAAAGCCCGGCCGCGCGGGGGGCACCGCGGGCCGGGCTCTCGGGCCTGCATCCAATCGGCAACGATCCGGGGGAAGGGGATGGGATCGGGCCTAGGCGATGCGGCCGCCCGTCTGGTGGCGCTTTGAGGGGCGCGGCACCACCGGACGGTTTCGGGGAGGCGGGTCTAGAGCCGCGCTGTTGGAGGCTTTGTCGTGATCAGTCGGCGACGGCCTTCATCGACACCAGCACCTGGCGGACCTCGACCAGTTGCCGCAGCCGGCGGGCCAGTTTCTCGGCCTCGTCGGGCGCCAGCATGTCGAGTTGGACGTCGATATGGACTTCGTCGGTGCCACGCCCGCGCACCCGCTGGCTGTGCCAGCGCGACGGCAGCAGGCTGCGCAGGGCGAAGATTTCCAGCACCCGCGCCATGGTGCCGACCTCGGCGGCGGCGACCACGAAGAAGCAGGCTGTGGCGGGCTCGGCCGCCGGGGTGGCCTGGGCGGCGGCAGTGGCGGAGAGGGGGGTGGCCGTGGTGGTGGCGGTCATCATGACGTGTGATCCGGTCTTCTGGCATTCCCGGCCCGGCGGCGATGGTCGCGGGGCCCGACTGGCGACGGTGGCATGTCGCCCGGCTGCATCCAGGCGCTCCGGCATGAACCGGGGCTGGATGCGGCCTCGTGTGACGGCACTTATCCCGGCTCTCAATCGAGAACCGGGCCGATAATTCGAAACCGCCACAGGCCGTGCGGCCGGAGGGTACGCAAAATGCCGGATCGTGATGCAGGACAATCGGTCATGGGAACACGCAGCAATCGATCTTGTCGTCTGGCCGACATCTGACGATGTCGGGGGGCCTGTCGTCGGCTCAATGGGAAACCGCCTCACCAATCCTGAGGCTCCCGGCCCTCAGAAGAGGACCGGGCCCATAATTCGCGACAAGAGGGCAGGGCGCGGCAGTATCGCAGAGAATACCGGTGCACCACGACGGATGATCGTGCTCATGGCTGCAATGGTATACCGTCGGTGCCGGCTGTCAAGCACCGCTATGCCGCACGATATGGAACCCCTCATCGGCGGTCGGGGCCACGAAATGGCTGGTGATCAGATCGAACTGCGCATCGCTGGCGGCGAAATCATGGCCGCCGGCGGCATTGCGCTGGCGCAGCCGCGCGCGGCACAGATCGTCGGGCCGGTCGAGCAGATGCAGGCGATGGTCGGCACCCGACGCATCGATCAGTTCCCGCATCCAGGCACGGTTGGCGACGGTGTTGGCGGGAAAATCGAGCACCACCGACAGGCCGGCGGCCAGCAGGTTGGTGATATGGCCACCCATCGCATCGCGCAGCCGCGCCGCATAGCGGACATAATCGGCGACGCTGGTCATCTCGGGGCCATAGAGGCGGGCGAGCCAGTGATCCTCGGCGATCAGGATCGTGGCCGGGGCGGCGGCGAGTTGTCCGGCAAGGGTGGATTTGCCGGCGGCGATCTTGCCGCAGAGCAGGTGCAGAACCACGGATCCGGTGGTATCGCTGAGGGGCGTCATGGGCTGGTTCCGGTGATGATGGTGATCGTCCGGCCAATATGCCGGCGGGTGGTGTGCAACAGCCCGTCGCTGATCGACGGCCGGTCGAGAAATTCGGCCTAGGCGGTGAGGTCGACGAGCCGCGCCTCGGTGGCGATCATGGCGCGCAGGCCGCTGGTGAGCGTGGTGAGCGCCGGCCCCAGACCTGCCGCACCCCGGCCGCGGGTGATGCAGCGGTCGACGAACCCGGCGAGCCCGGCATCGGCATCGGCATCGGACAGGCATCGGCATCGGACAATGGTGTCGCCACCCGCAGATCGGGGCCGAGCAGGCCGACCGGGCCGGGGTGGACCGCATGCAGCCGCGCGAGCAAGCCGCCCAACTGCCGGTCGATCGCGGCGGCCCCGGCATCGTCCATGGCCGAGAGCGTCAGATCGCCGCGCGTGCCCGCGACGTGTTGCAGCAGCAGCGCAGGCGATCCAGGCAGGGGTCGCCACGGCACGGGTCGCGGCCGGCGGATCGATGGTCAGGGTGTAGCGCGCCCCCAGGTCTCACGCATGCGATGGTCCCCGCGATAAGGTTGCGCCGGTCTGGGGCCGACAAGTCTGGTTCGCGGGCCGTGCCATCATTAGGATGGATCGCGTGATATGGTTGGGATCATCCGGCCATGTCGCCCAGTCGAAGAGGTGCCGCAGGCATCCGCAACCCAGGAGACGTCCTCCCCCATGGCCCGTTCGGATTTCACCTTCTCGTTCCCGTTCCGCATCCGTTATTCGGAAGTCGATGGTCAGCGTGTGGTGTTCAACGCCCATTATCTGACCTATTTCGATACCGCGATCACTGAATTCCTGCGATCGCGGGATATCGGCTATAACGAGCACTTCTCGCCCGATACCTTCGACTTCCATCTTGTCAAGGCGACGGTCGAATACAAGCGACCGATCCGCTTCGACGATGAAATCGACGTCTGGGTGCGGATCGGCGCCGCCGGCCGGTCGAGCGTCACCTTCGCGATCGAGATCCATCCGCGCGGCGAGGATGCGCTGCTGTCGACCGGCGACATCATCTGGGTCTATACCGACATGACCACCGGCCGGTCCTCGCCGGTGCCGGGCTGGTTCCTGGAGCGGATGGGCTGGCAGCCGGCCTGATCAGCGCGGCCGCGATCACGCGGTGGCGGCGGTCACTCCGCCTCGATCCGGTCCATATCCGCGTCGGAGAAGCCGTAATGATGGCCGATCTCGTGGATCAGCACATGGCGGATCAGGTCGTAGAGCGTGGTGCCCGCCGCCTCGCCCTCGGTCTCGGCCCAGGCATCGAGCAGCGGCCGGCGATAGAGGAAGATCATGTCCGGCACGGCCGATGGCTGGGTCAGCGACCGCTCGGTCAACGGAATGCCGTGATAGAGCCCGAGCAGGCCGAAGGGGTCGTCGATCCCCATATCGGCCAGGGTCTCCTCGTCGGGGAAATCCTCGACCCGGATCGCGATCTGGCCGATCGCCGCGCGGAATTCGGCCGGCAGGCTGCCGAAGGCGTGGTCGGCGATGGCATCGATCTCGGCCAGACCCGGCGCGGTCAGCGGACCAAAACGGGTGACGGGATCATCCTGGGGATTGGTCATCGGCGCTTCATATCCCGTCGCTGGTTGACAAGCGCGGCCGGCCACCGGACATCTGGGGCCAAGGATGCCGCGGGCGGCCACCGCCTGCGGCCGATATGGGGAGCCCCGCCATGGTAGCAAAGCTTGAACCCGCCGCCCGCGCCGACCTTCTGGCCAGCCTGCCCGGCTGGCGTGAGGTCGACGGCCGCGACGCGATCGAGAAGACCTTCCGCTTCGCCGATTTCAAGGCCGCCTTCGCCTTCATGACCCGGGTGGCGATCGCCGCCGACGGCCAGGACCACCACCCGGAATGGTCGAATGTCTACAATCGGGTAACGATCCTGCTGTCGACCCATGATGCCGACGGCCTGACCGAACGCGACGGGAAACTCGCCCGCGTGATCGAGGAGGCAGCCACCGGCACCGGTCTTCAGGGCTGAGCCGGATGCGATCGCGGGCCGCATCCCCGGTTTGAGGGATGCGGCCCGCGATCGTTCGATATGGCCGGGCGATCAGCGCGCCGACATGCGGATCGCGCCATCCAGGCGGATGACCTCGCCGTTCAGCATGCTGTTCTCGACGATATGGCGGGCCAGCGCCGCATATTCCTCGGCGCGGCCGAGACGCGACGGGAAGGGCACGCTGGCGCCCAGGCTGTCCTGTACCGCCTGCGGCAGACCGAACAGCATCGGTGTGCCGAAGATGCCCGGCGCGATGGTGCACATGCGGATGCCGTGCTGGGCCAGTTCACGCGCCACCGGCAGCAGCAGACCGACCACGCCACCCTTGGATGCGGCATAAGCCGACTGGCCGACCTGGCCTTCAAACGCCGCGATCGAGGCGGTGTTGATGATCACGCCGCGCTCGCCATCGGCGGTGACCGGGTCCGCCTTCGACATCTGGGCGGCGGCCAGCCGGATCATGTTGAAGGTGCCGATCAGATTGACGTTGACCACCTTCGAGAAGGCGTCGAGAGAGGCCGGCCCTTCCTTGCCCAGCACCTTGAAGGCGGGGGCGATGCCGGCGCAGTTGACCAGGATGCGGACCGGCCCATGGGCCTCGGCAGCCTTGACATAGGCGGCCTCGGCGGCGGCGGGGTCGGTGACGTCCAGCTTGATCGCAAGCCCGCCGATCTCGCGCGCCAGCTCTTCGATCGCCTGCTCGTTCAGGTCGACCACCGTCACCTTGGCGCCGGCGGCGGCAAGGGCGCGGGCCGTGCCGGCGCCCAGGCCGGAGGCTCCACCGGTGACGACTGCGGCAACACCGTTGATCTGCATGGGGTCTGGTCTCCTCGATCGCTGTCGCTCGGATCCGGCTCGGGGTCTTCCGGATCCCGTTGCCCGGCATTGATCCGCCATTCGGGCCAGCCGGTCAAGCCCGCCCGACCGGCGGGTCAGCCCGCGACGGCATGGTCAGGCCGCTGTCCCGCGCGATCGGCGCCGGCGGAGGGCCGATGCCCTCGCCGACCCTGATGGCCGCGGCCATGCCGGCGCGGCCGCCGGTTTCCGGTCAGCTGTCGAGCGTGCGGGTGCCGACGGCGGTCCAGCCGGCCCAGCCGGCCAGCCAGTCGATCAGGGCGTGGAAGGCCTCCAGGTCGTCGGTCTCGGCCGGCGGCACCACCGTCGGCCGGCCGCCGCGCTCCACCACCCGGCTCAGGGCCAGCCGGCCGCGCATCCGATCCACCGCCACCACCACCAGCCAGCGGGCGTCGTCGCCCTCGATCAACTCGCGGCCCTCGTCGTCGTCGTCGCGCTGAGTGATCGGCCGCGAGGCGCCGTCGATCGCCGGCGCGCCTTCGAACACGCCGGAGAACACGATCGCGCTGGGATTGGCGGCCACGGCCACCGCGCGGGCGGTGCGCTCGTCATCGGGCCCGTCGCCGGGCAGGTCGAGCTCCAGAACCCGCTCGCTTTCCTCGGTGCCGCGGTCGACCTCGGCCAGGAAATCGGGGAAATCCTCGGCCAGCGCCGCCTGCAATGCGTTCAGCCCGGCATCGCCCATGCCGAGCCGTGAGGCGCCGAACCAGATCAGCCGCCACAGCGGCCGGCCATCGCCCGCCTCCACGCGCTCCACCGCCTCGCGCTGGTTCACCGCCAGGATGGTGGCGAGGGCGGGGCGGGCTGCGTCTCGGTCGGTCATCTGGACCTGTCCTCGGTTTCCGGGTCGGGTGGTTCTGCGGCGATGGGCGTGACCGGTCGTCCGGCCAGCCGCGCCTCGCGGCGGGTGATATAGATCGCGGAGCCGATGATGACGGCTGCGCCGACCAAGGTCCAGGGGTCCGGCACCTCGCCGAACCAGACCAGCCCGATCAGCACCGCGAAGGGCAGGCGGGTGAAGTCGAACGGCATCACCGCAGAGGTGGGGGCGGCGCCATAGGCGCGCGACAGGCAGATCTGGGCGGCAATGGCGACGGCCCCCACGCCCAGCAGCCACAGCCAGCCCTGCCATCCGGGCCAGGTCCACACGAACAGCGCCGGCACCAGCGAGATCGGCGTCATCACGATATTGGACCAGAAGGTGATCACCGCCGGCCCGTCATGGGCCGACATCTTCCGGATCGAGATGGCGGAGGCGGCCATGAAACCCGCCGAGGCCAGTGCCGCGATGGTGCCGGCCGAGACCTCGGTGAATCCGGGGCGGAGCACGATCACCGTGCCGAGGAAGCCGACGCCCAGCGCCGTCCAGCGCCGGGCACGCACCACCTCGCCCAGCACCAGCACCGCGAGCAGGGTCGCAAACAGCGGCAGGGTGAAGTTCAACGCCACCGCATCGGCAAGGGCGATGGTGGAGACGGCGAAGAACCAGGTGGCCATGGCGGCGAAACTGGTCAGGCCGCGCGCGCCGAACAACGGCCAGCGCCGCCGGAAATCATAGGGCATCGGCAGCCGCCCCAGCATCGGCATCATCAGCACGACGCCGAACAGGTTGCGGAAGAACACGATTTCCAGCGGATGAACATGGTCGGAGGCCATGCGGATCAGGGCGGCGAGCAGGGCCAGCAGCCCGCTGGCGGCGGTCATCCACAACCCGCCCACGATCAGGGCGCGCCCCGGATCGAGGGGTGCCGAATTGCTGACAGGAACAGACATGGGGGAAAAACCGCTTAGCCGGCGCTCTGGGATCGGGACATGGCGAGCCCCCGGGCGCCGCGACGCGGCCCCCGGATCACAATAGACCCTGCATTGCGCCGTCTGCCAATGGCGGGCGTGCGGTGCACGGACGCATGACGGGGATGCGCGGGGCGGCGCAGGCGATGCCGGGCAATGACTTGGCGGTGATCGGCGCATGGGCGGCGGCGGGGGCGGGTTTCGGCGGGGCCGGATGGCGGCATCGATTGACAGCGCTTCACGTGCCGCTTATCAAACACGGACCGGGGGTATCATCGGGGGGAAACCCTCGCGAGAAAAGGCGGTATGCATGAGCAAGAAAGTCTACCCTGACGCGGTGACGGCGCTGGCCGACCTGCTCAGGGACGGCATGACCATCATGTCCGGCGGCTTCGGACTGTGCGGCATTCCGGAAAACCTGATCCTTGCGATCCGCGAATCGGGCGTGCGCGATCTGACTGTCATCTCGAATAATGCGGGTGTCGACGGCTTCGGCCTGGGCATCCTGCTTGAGACCCGTCAGGTGCGGCGCATGGTGTCGTCCTATGTGGGCGAGAACAAGACCTTCGAGAAGCAGTATCTCGCGGGCGAACTGGAGCTGGAATTCAATCCGCAGGGCACGCTGGCCGAACGCATCCGCGCGGGCGGCGCCGGTATCCCGGCCTTCTTCACCAAGACCGGCGTCGGCACCATCGTCGCCGACGGCAAGGAGGTCCGCGAGTTCGATGGCGAGGACTACGTCATGGAACGCGGCCTGGTCGCCGATCTGTCGATCGTGAAGGCGTGGAAGGGCGACACCGAAGGCAACCTGATCTATCGGATGACCGCGCGCAACTTCAACCCGATGATGGCGACCGCCGGCCGCATGACCGTGGCGGAAGTGGAGCATCTGGTGCCGGCGGGCGAGCTTGGTGCCGACGCGATCCACACGCCCGGCATTTTCGTGAAGCGGATCGTGGCCGGCAGCGACTACGAGAAGCGCATCGAACAGCGCACGACGCGTGCCCGTGGGGAGGCGTGACCATGGCTTGGACTCGCGAAGACATGTGCCGCCGGGCGGCGAAGGAGCTGAAGGACGGCTTCTACGCCAATCTGGGCATCGGCATTCCGACGCTGGTTGCCAATTATATCCCCGAGGGCGTGCATGTGGTGCTGCACTCGGAAAATGGCATGCTGGGCATGGGGCCGTTTCCCTATGACGACCAGGTCGACGCCGACCTGATCAATGCCGGCAAGCAGACCATCACCGAACTGCCCTATTCCAGCTATTTCGACAGCGCCGCCAGCTTCGGCATGGTGCGTGGCGGGCATATCAACCTGTCGATCCTGGGCGCCCTGCAGGTGTCGGAAACCGGCGATCTGGCCAACTGGATGATCCCGGGCAAGATGGTCAAGGGCATGGGCGGCGCCATGGATCTGGTGGCCGGCGTGCAGCGCGTGGTGGTGATCATGGACCACAACGCCAAGGACGGATCGGCCAAGCTGGTCCGTGAATGCTCGCTGCCGCTGACCGGCAAGGCGTGCGTCGACCTGCTGATCAGCGAGGTCGGCGTGTTCAGTTTCGACGACGGGCTGACCCTGATCGAACTGGCGCCGGGCCTGACGGTCGAGGACGTGAAGGCCCGTACCGAGGCGCCGTTCAAGGTTGCTGAAGGCGTCGCCTGAACGTCCGATGTCCGATGACAAGAAAGGCCGGCATCGCTGTCGAGGCGGTGCCGGCCCTTTTTTGTCCGTGTCCGTGTCTGGCGCGTGGTCTTAAGCCTGCCGGGGCTCCAGCACGCCGATATAGGGCAGCTCGCGGAAGTAGTGGGCATAGTCGAGCCCATAGCCGATGACGAACAGGTCGTCGACGGTGAAGCCGACATGATCGGCGTGGAATTCGACCTTGGCCTTGCCGGGCTTGTGCAGCAGCACGCAGGACTTGACCTCGGCGGCGCCACGGGCCAGCAGATGGTCGCGGGCGAAGCGCAGGGTGCGGCCGCTTTCCAGAATGTCGTCGATCAGCAGGATCTGACGGCCCTCGACCGAATCGGTCACGTCCTTGCGGATTTCCACCGTGCCCGAACTGGTGGTGCTGCGGCCATAGCTGGACAGCATCATGAAATCGACCTGCGGCTGCATGCCGGCACCATGGAGGCCCCGGATCAGATCGGCGGTGAACACGAAGCTGCCCTTCAGAATCGCGACCAGCAGCGGCTCGGCACCCATGCTGGACGAGATTTCGGTGGCAAGCCCGTCGACCCGGCGGTCGATCTCGTCGCGGCTGATCAGGGTGCGGATATCGCCTTCCGGACGCATGAGGCAGGTCACTCCGTGAGGGTTGAGGCTTGTGCGATATGGGGGTCAACAGATCGGGGCCGGCGCCTCTGGCGGCCGGCCCCGGATCGGTATCGGGTATTCATGGTGTCTGCGCGAAGCTGACGTCGAAGCGGGTGGCGGCGCGCGGCGGGTTTTCCAGCCGTTCGCTGAAGCGCAGCACCTCGCCCGGCAGCATGCGGTTCGACGAGACGTCGATCACCGACCGGCCCAGCTGCTGGCGGTCGTTGCCGATGAACAGCACCTCGACCGGCGGCACCGCGCGCACCCCGTCGGACAGGTTGTAGATCTCGCCATCCACCACCAGCACCGGGCGGCCGTCGACCACCTCGCCACGGGCGGTGAGGTTGCGGATCTCCAGCCCCAGAACCTCGCCGCCGACGCCAAGGCCAAGCATGGCATAGGCGCCGCTGGTGAAGGGCAGGGCGCGCACCACCTGTTCGCGGCCGACGATCAACCCGCCGATCATGGCGGCGATGACGATCGCGAGCGCCGTGAAGGCGGGCCAGCGCGGACTGGCGCGTGCCGGTTCGATCATCACCGCATTGCGGCGGTCGAACAGGGCTGCGGGCTCGTCGGGATCCTCGCCGCGCGGCAGCGGCAAGGGCCGCGGCATGTCCGCCGGGGGATCCTGCTGCCAGACGTGGCCACACTGCGTGCAGCGCACTTTCCGGCCGTCGGGTCCAAGCGACTGCGGGTCGAGCGTGTAGCGGGTTGAACAGGCCGGACAGGTCAGTATCATCGCTCGGAACCGAGGGGGTGTGCAGACGGCAGGACGCGCATTCAGCCGGGCCGCTCCAGAGTGATATCGGGCGGAACCGTGGCATACAAAGTATAGGCTCCGCCGTGGCACGCAAGCACGCAGGCACCGAAACACCCGACATCCCTGGGTCCGGACGACCATCACTGGCTCCGGACGACGGTTGCGCCATGCCCTGGGACCGGTTATAGGCTCCGCCCGGTGCCGGTTGCAAGGTTGCCGGCCCCGTGCGATGCTTCCCGCGGCGCGACATGAGGATAACCCCCTCCGGAACCCCCTCGCAACAGGCAGGATCGATGGCCGACGACACGGCTCTTGTCCGGTTCGACGCCGTCGGTATGCAGTACGACGGCGCCGCCGAGGTCTTGCGCGATATCAGCTTCGCACTCGACCCCGGTTCATACCATTTTCTCACCGGGCCCAGCGGTGCCGGCAAATCGACGATGATGCGGCTGCTGTATCTGGCCCAGCGCCCCAGCGCCGGCCGCATCAGCCTGTTCGGTCGCCAGACCGACGGCCTCGGCCGGTCGGACCGCGCGCGTATGCGCCAGAGGATCGGGGTCGTGTTTCAGGACTTCCGGCTGCTGCCGCATCTGAGCGCGTTCGACAATGCCGCCCTGCCGCTGCGCATCCTGAAGACCCCGGAAGCGGAGCTGCGCCGCGACGTGATGGAACTGCTGGCCTGGGTGGGGCTGGGCGATCAGGCCGATGCCTCGCCCGCGACCCTGTCGGGGGGCCAGCAGCAGCGGCTGGCGATCGCGCGCGCCGTGGTGGTGCGCCCGCGCCTGCTGCTGGCGGACGAACCGACCGGCAATCTCGATGCCGAGATGGGCCTGAAACTGATGCATCTGTTCGAAGAGCTGAACAAGCTCGGCACCACGATCGTGGTTGCAACCCATGACACCACCCTGCTGGCCCGGTTCCGGCACCCACGGCTGGTGCTGGCCGATGGTGCCCTGCGGCTGATGCCGCCGGCACCGCCGCCGCGCATCGGTCCGGCACCGCGGCTGTCTGGCGCCGACGCCTTGCGTGGCGCCGCGCGGACCGATGCGGCGGCGGGCCCTGGCACCAACGCTGACACCAATGCTGGCACCGACCCTGGCGCCTCTCCCCGGCCCGAGGTGACGCGATGATCGGGCGCCGCGCGGCCGGCCTGCCGCTGGGGCGCGACCTTTCCGCCCGCTTCCTGCCCTGGCTGCTGGCGCCGATGGCGGCGCTGCTGGCGCTGGCGCTGGTGGCGGTGGGCACGGTGGACCGGGCGATCGACCGCTGGGCGGCGGCGCTTGGCGACAGCGCCACCATCTGGCTGCCGGCGCCCGAGGATGTCGACCACGGCCCCGATCCTCGGCTGATGCCGCTGATCGCGCAGCTTGAAGCCGAGCCCCTGATCCGCGAGATCCGCCCGGTGCCGCGCGCCGAGGCGCAGGCGCTGGTGGCCCCCTGGGTGGGCGCCGAGCTTGCCGCCGGCGACCTGCCGCTGCCGACCCTGGTGGATCTGCGCCTTGCGCCGGCACAGCCGGGCGAGATGGCGGCACTGACCGAGCGGGTGGCACAGACGGTCGATGGCGCGCGTCTGGAACAGCCGGGTGACTGGGTGGAACGGCTGGCCCGCATCGGGCGCGCGGTGCAGGCCGGTGCCGTGGGGCTTGGCGTGCTGTTCGCGCTGGCGGCGGCGCTGGCGGTGGTGTTCGCGGTGAAGACCGCGCTCGCCATCCACCGCGACACCATCGATATCCTGCATGTGATGGGGGCACCCGATGACTACGTCGCCCGCCAGTTCGCCATGCAGGGCCTGCGGGTGGGATTGATCGGCGGCGCCGCGGGCAGCATTGTCGCCGCCCTGCTGGTGACGGGGGCGGGGGCGGCACTGCCCGAGACCACGGCCCCGTTGCTGCCCCGGCTGGATCCGGGACCGATCGGCTGGGGCGGGCTGGTGCTGGTGACACCGGTTCTGGCGGTGGCGGCGGCGCTGGTCGCCCGCGTCACCGTGATCCGCCGTTTGAGGGCGATGCCGTGACCCGCGGACGGCGGCAGCAGATCGGGCGCCCGCGACGGCAGCCCTGGCGGCTGCGTGTGCTGATCGCGCGGCTGGTGCTGCTGCTGGTGGTGGCCTGGGCGGCGGGCTTCGTGATCTTCGCCGAAACCCTGCCGGCGCGGACGCCGCCGATTTCCGAGCGCACCGACGCGGTGGTCGTGCTGACCGGCGGCGCCGACCGGCTGGATGCCGGATTGGATCTGCTGGATGACGGCGCGGCGCCGCTGCTGTTCATATCCGGCGTGGACCAGCGCGTGAGCCTGCCCGATCTGCTGCGCGCCAGCGGCCGTGACATCGCGGCCTATGGCGACCGGGTGGTGCTGGGATTTTCGGCCGGCGACACGGTGGGCAACGCGCGCGAGACCTATGCCTGGGCGCAGGCGCGCGGGGTGCGGTCGATCCGGCTGGTGACGGCGGCCTATCATCTGCCCCGGGCGCTGATCGAGTTTCGCCGCGCCATGCCGGGCGTGGATATCCTGCCCCACCCGATCATTCCGGAACATGTGAAGCAGGACCGCTGGTGGCGCTGGCCCGGCACGGCGGCGCTGTTCCTGGCCGAGTATCAGAAATATCTGCTGGCCTGGGCGCGGGACTGGCTGCTGCGCAAACTGCTGCCCCTGCCGCATGACCTGACGACGCTGTCCGTGGAGCGTGCGGCATGATCCGGATCAGGGCGCTTGCCTTCAATATCCTGTTCTTTCCCTGGTCGGTGCTGGTGATGCTGGCGGCGCTGCCCTTCGTCGCCAGCACCGACATGCTGTGGCGGCTGCGGCGGCTGTGGCTGGGCGGCATTCTGTGGCTGTTGCGGGTGGTGGTGGGCCTGCGGGTGGAGATCCGCGGCCGGGCGCATCTACCGCCGGCGCCCTATATCCTGGCCGCCAAGCATCAATCGATGCTGGAAACCTTCGTGCTGGGCAATCTGCTGGATCGGCCGGCCTTCGTGCTGAAGCGCGAACTGACCCTGATCCCGGTTCTGGGCTGGTATCTGAAGCGGGTGGGCATGGTGCCGATCGACCGGGCGCGCGGACCGTCGGCACTCAGGCGCATGCAGATGGCGGCGCGCGCCTGCGCCGCCGAGGCGCGCCCGCTGGTGATCTTTCCCGAAGGCACCCGCCGCGCACCGGGGGCGGCACCCGATTACAAGCGTGGCCTGACCCTGGTCGCCAGGGCAACTCCGTCGCTGCCGGTGGTGCCGGTGGCGCTGGATACCGGCCTGTTCTGGGGCCGGGGACGGCTGGACCGGCGACCGGGGGTGACGGTGATCGAGATCCTGCCGCCTCTGGCGCCGGGGCTGCAGGGCGATGCCCTGCTGGCGGCAGTGCAGGCCGCGATCGAGCCGGCAGCGGCCCGGCTGGCCACCGAGGCGCCGTCACGGCTGGCCTGACCGGCGACGGCACCGGGCCGCGCGGCTTTGCACAGCCTGTGGATATCCAATCTGTGGATAACTCTGTGCATGATCTGGGGGTGATCGCGGATATCCCGTCGATCAGCCGTGCGAAAATCCGTGGAAATCATTGAAATTTTGTGGAGTCACAGGCGCCTTCCACATGTTCTGCAAAATGTGGATGAATTTCGCAGGCGCGTGACGGCCGCCGGGCATGCGGGCGAAAATGCCGTGGCAGCCGGGCAGTCGGGCAGTCGGGTAGCCGGGCGATCGGGTCAGGGACCGTTGGTCAGTCGATCAGGAAATGCGCGATGGCCGATGCGATTGGCTTCGACCGGTCATCCTGCCAGGCGGTGGTGTGAACATTCACCACCCGGCGGCCCATTTTGGTGATCCGGCTGGCGGCGAAGGTATCCACCGGTCGGCCCGAGCGCAGGTAATCGATGGTGATGGTGATGGTCTTGGGCACGCGGACCTGCTCCATCTCCCAGATCACATGCGAGAGGGCGGCGGTTTCCAGCAGCGAGCCGATGATGCCGCCATGCAGCGCCCGCAGAACCTGATTGCCGATATGCTCGGGCCGATAGCCCATGCGGAAGATCAGCTCACCCTCGCCCTCTTCGGCGGCGAGGTTCAGGAAGCGGGTATAGGGCACCGCGTCGTTCAGCGCGGTGAAGTCGCCATTGCTGCGCGACCGTTCGATGGCGTCCTTCAGGCTGATCATGCGGCGTCCTCGCGGTGGGTCAGCTTGGTGCCGATCATGAAGCTGCCGGCGGCCGTGGCCACCGGCCCGTCCTCGCCCTCGTGCCAGGCCTCGGCGACCACGAAGGCGACATTGGGGGTGACGCGGGTGACCTTGGCGCGGGCCATCAGCCATTTATGCGGGGTGGATGGCCGCATATAGTCGATCCGCAGGTCCAGGGTCGCGATCGGCTGCAGGCGCGGCAGGGCGGTGAACACCGCGATCCCGCAGGCGCTGTCGATCAGCGTGGTCATCACCCCGCCATGCAGAACCCCGGTTTCCGGATTGCCGACCATGAAGCCGCGATAGGGCAGACGCACCACCGCCAGGCCCTTGTCGATCTCCATCACCTCCATGCCGAAATGGCTGATCAGGGGGTGATCCTCGCCGAAGATCGATTTCAGCGCCGGATTGTTGTCGGTATCCATCGGGGTCATCTGATCGCGTCCTGAACCTGTTCTACACGTGATTACCCGACCCGGCCCCGGAAGGCAAATCTGTTGCGGATTCAGGATGTGTCGTGGTGCCATCCACCATGTCCGCCGCCGGGGCCGGATCACGGCCCACGGACGCCGCCTCCAGCACATGGCGCAGTGGCCCGCCATGCAGGCCCAGCGCCGCCATCCGTTCCAGGGTCTGTGACAGATAATCGTGGGCGGTGCCCATCATGCCGCTGCCGGCGCGCACCAGCGTCGCCATATTCTCGAAACCCAGCCGCCCGGTGTAGCGGGCGCCATTGCGATCCGCGACATAGGTGACGGCCGTGACCTGGCGGCCGTCATCCAGCCGGATGTTCAGAAGGCGGCGCAGATAGACCGTGTCGTCCTGGCCCATCTCGCGCTCGTCAAGATAGGCCAGAACCTGACGGGTCTGGGCGGCGGCGATACGGAAGGCGATGCCCCGGCAGGCCCCGCCCCGGTCCAGCCCCAGAACCAGCCCCGGCCGGTCGGGCGTGCCGCGATAGCGGGTGGAATAGATGCACAACGACCGGTGATAGCCGCGCAACAGGGCCGTGCGGCTCTCCACCGGCTCGAACCCCGGTCGCCACATCAGCGAGCCATAGCCGAACACCCAGACATCCGCGCCATCATCGGCCGGCATGCGCAGATCTCCCTTTGCGAACGGTCGTCCATCCGGGGATCGACTTTACCCCCGCGGGGGCCCGGGCGCAAAGCCTGTCCCCCCGGGCGGCAGGGTCGCCATGCCCGACAAGCCCGGGCGCCGCCGCTCGACCCGGAGCCGGGCGGGCGCTATATAGACGTCAGCCCCTACGTCTCCGCCGACCGGAGCCCTCTGTCATGAAGATCCGCCGCCCATGAAACTGAAGCGCGTTCTGATACTGCTCGCCGTTCCCGTGGTGCTGCTGGCGGTGTGGACGATCTATTGGTTCCGGCTGGCCGACGAGGTCGCGGCCGCGGTCGACCGCTTCGCCGCCGACCAGCAGGTGGCGGGGCGCGACTTCAGCCACGGTCCGGTGGTGGTGAACGGCTGGCCGTTCCGGCTGGAGGCGACCGTGCCTGTGCCGGTGCTGACGGCCGGCGGCACGGCGGACCCGGCACGTGTGGCGGCGGAACAGGTGGTGGTGTTCATGCAGCCCATGCGCCCGACCCATCTGGTGGCGGTGATCACCGGCCCGGTGATGCTGTCGAGCGCCGGCGGCGGGATCACGCTGACCCCCGCCCATGCGGCGGCAAGCGCTGTGTTCGACGATCAGGGCCGGCTGCAGCGGTCGGCGCTGGACATGACGGAGGTGACCGGCCGCTTCACACCCGCGACCGGCCGGCCTGCCGGTTTCACCATGGCCCGCGCGCAGTTGCATCAGCGTCGCGAGGCCGAGGGCGGCATGCGCGGGGCACTGGAAATCGACGGCATGGACCCTGAGGCCGCCGATCTGCCGACCCTGTCGCGGCTGTTCGTCGACCTGACCCGGAGCGGCCCGGTGGCGGAGCCGGTGACGCGTGCGGCGCTGGAGCGGTGGCGTGACGACGGCGGTGTGGTGGAGATGACCCGGTTCGAGGCGATCGCCGACGACGTCACCGTGACCGGCGACGGCACTTTCGCGCTCGATGCGGCGCTGCGGCCCGAGGGGGCCGCCGCCTTCCGCATCGCCGGCGCCGAAACCGTGCTGGCGCGACTGGAAGCCTCGGGCGATATCAAGCCGGCGATGCGGGCGGTGCTCGACCAGATGCTGGGCCTGTTCGAGCGGGTCGACGACGAGGGCCGCGCGGCGGTGCGGGTGCCGCTGACCATCCAGTCGGGCGTGTTGAGTGTGGCCGGCCTGCCGCTGGTGCCGGTGGAACCGGTGCTGCCGCCCGAGACCGCCTCGTGAACGGTCCCGCCCGGGATGGTCCAGAACGAGATGGTCCAGAACGAGATGGTCCAGAACGAGATGGTCCAGAACGAGATCAGGCCTGATCAGGCCTGGCGTGCCTCGATGATCTGGCGGCGGGCATCGCGGGTGCGGGTGAACAGCGCCTCAAGCTTTTCGGCATCGCCCCAGCGGATCGCCCGCTGCAGGGCCTGAAGGTCTTCGGTGAACCGGCCGAGCATTTCCAGCACCGCATCGCGGTTGTTCAGGAACACGTCACGCCACATCACCGGGTCCGAGCCGGCGAGGCGCGAGAAATCGCGGAAGCCGCCGGCGGCGTATTTGAACACCTCCCAGTGGTGATGCTCTTCCAGGTCCATCACCGTGCCGACGATGGTGTAGGAAATCAGATGCGGCAGATGCGAGGTGATCGCCAGCACCGTGTCGTGATGCTCCGGCGTCATCACGTCGACATTGCTGCCCAGCGCCCGCCAGAAGGCGGCACAGAGGTCGACCGCGGCGGTGTCGGCGCCCAGAGGGGGCGTGAGAATGCACCAGCGGCCGTCGAACAGGGTGGCGAAGCCGTTCTCGGGGCCTGATTTCTCGGTGCCGGCGACCGGATGCGCGGGGATGAAATGGACGCCTTGGGGCAGCACCGGCAGCACATCCGCCACCACCGAGGTCTTGGTCGAGCCGACATCCGACAGGATGGCGCCGGCCCGCATGGCCGGCGCCGCCTGGCGCGCGATCGCCCCCATGGCGCCGACGGGGGCGCACATCACCACCATATCGGCATCGGCCACCGCGTCTTCCAGACTGGCGGCGGCATCGTCGATGGCCCCCAGCGCCAGCGCCCGCGCCAGCCGCTCGCCATCGGTGTCATAGGCGACCACCCGGGCCGCCGCGCCATACTGGCGCGCGGCACGCGAGACGGAGCTGCCGATGAGGCCGATGCCGAGAATGGCGAGACGGTTGATGACCGGGGGGTTCTTGACCATGACAGAGACGGTTTCCGGGAGAGGGAGGACGTCGGGACGACAAGGACGCCGGCCGGCGCGATACCGGCCGGGCCGGATCAGCCGTTGCGGCCGAGGATGGTGTTCAGGCTTGCCACCAGCGCATCCAGGCTTTCCGGCGCACCGACGGTGATGCGCAGGGCGTTGGGCAGGCCATAGCCGCCCATGGCCCGCAGGATGATGCCATCGGCCATCAACTGCTCATAGACCGCGGCGGCGGTGTGGGGCCCGTCGGCCGGGAAATCGACCAGCAGGAAATTGCCGTGGCTGGGATGGACCACCAGCCCCATCGCGGTCAGCTCGCCGGCCAGCCAGGCGCGCTTTTCGACCGTATAGGCACGCACCCGGGCGACATGCTCCTGATCGCGGACGGCGGCGGTGGCGGCGACCTGCGCCGGCAGCGGCACGTTGAACGGGTTGCGGATGCGGTTCAGCACATCGGCGACCGGGCCTGAGCAATAGGCCCAGCCGACCCGCAGCGCCGCCAGCCCATAGATCTTCGAGAAGGTACGCGCCATCACGACGTTCTGGGCGGCGTCGACCAGATCGACACCGGGGCTGTAATCGGGATCGGTGACGTATTCGGCATAGGCCGCGTCCAGCACCAGCAGCGTCGACGGCGACAGGCCGGCATGCAGGCGGCGCACTTCCGACGCCGGCAGCAGACTGCCGGTCGGGTTGTTCGGATTGGCCAGGAACACGATCCGCGTGCGATCGGTGACATGGGCCAGCATCTGGTCGACATCGGCGATCAGCGCCGATTCCGGGGCCTGCATCGGCCGCGCGGCCACGGCCTTGGCGTTGATCGGGTACATCAGGAAGCCGTACTGGCTGTACAGCACGTGATCATCGGGGCCGGCATAGGCGCGCGACAACAGGGTGAGGATCTCGTCGGAGCCGCAGCCGGTGACGATCCGGGCGGGATCCAGCCCGTGAACCTCGCCGATCGCCTGACGCAGATCGTCGGCGCCACCCTCAGGATAGCGGTGCAGCATGCTGGCGCAGGACAGATACGCCTCGACCGCCTTGGGGCTGGGACCGAGATCGTTTTCGTTCGAGGCGAGCTTGATCACCCGCCCGGCGCCGTCGGCACTGTTCTTGCCGCCGACATAGGGCTTGATGTCCATAATACCCGGACGGGGGGTAAGCGCGGTCATGCTGGTCTCCATTGAGGACACGTCCGCCGGCGCCGGCCGTGCGGGTTGGGGGCGACAGAGGGCGATGAGCGGGATCGCGGCGCCGGACATGGTGAAACGCCTTGCGCCGGTCACAGCTTGCACGGATCACGAGATTGCGCGGATCATGGGCCGCGACATCCAGTGTCCGCGGGCCCGGCACACGAGCCAAGGGGCCAAGCGCTGGAACGGGGCGGGTGCGGCGAGACGCGGGTGCTGCCGCCGGCCTCAACCGACCGGCGGCGCGGGGTATCGCAACTCGTCGAGGGTCAGCGGCGTGGCATAGCCGCCGATCGCGATCACCCGTGCCGCGACATCGGGAAAGCTGTTGCGCAGCCGGGCCAGCCGCTCGTCATCGGCGGCGACGAATTCAGGCACCTCCAGAAGATGGGTGCGCAGATTTGCGGGGCCGCCGGTGACGTGGCTGTCGATCCAGCGCGCCCGCAGGCCGGCCCGCTCGAAACCCTCGAACAGGCGGTCGCGGCTGATTTCCGAGCCTTCCAGTTCAACCGCGATCAGGCTGCGGTCGTCGCCGGTGGGCTCGGGGTCCAGCGCCGAGATCACCAGCCCGTCCAGATCCTGAGCGCGGCTGTTGGGCATGCGCACGAAGGGCAGGCGTGCGATCACCTTAGGCGTGCCGGGGCGTTCGCTGAACAGCGCCCGCCACCAGTGAGCGTCGTCATTGGCATGATGACTGCCGGGGACCGGCAACACGCCGACGGTGGCGCTGCCGGCGCTGATTTCGGTCACGACCTCGGTGGCGCTGCGATGGGCACGCATGGGCGCGAACGACCCGAAATGGTCGCGTGACAGATCCCAGAACTCGCCATCGCCGCGGCCATCGAACACCGCCACGGAAAACGGCCCTTCCAGGCACAGTGATCCGATGATCATCTCGCGCCACAGCCGGAGCAGCACCGGGCGCGGGAAGCGGCCGCGATGCTGGGCGTTGAGCCGGCGGAGCATACGTGCCTCGCGGCCGGGGCGGATGAAGCTGACCTGCCCCCAGGCATCGCGCTTGATCTCGCCCACCCGCTCGACGAGTTCGGTACGGCGCACGATCAGATCGTGCAACTCGTCGTCGATGGTGTCGATCTGCTGGCGCAGCACGTCGAGGCGTTCGTCTGGCGTCGGTTCCGGGCTGGACATGGTCGGCACGATCTCCAGGAACGCGCCGAGGGCTTGCGGCCGGCGCGGTCGATCCGGGGAAGAGGATGGGCGGGGCAGGGCGGTCGGCAGACGCCGCGGACATGATCCGCAGCGAACGGACGGAACCCGGCGACCATTGATAGTCGCCGTCCCCGCCAAAATCAAAGAAAACGTTGACACGATCCGGGCACGGCTTCTAGCTACGTTGCCTGATCGTTCTGCCACATCCCCCTGGAGAGGGAGGTTCCGATGGGCCCGGATGCCGACGGTGTCAGCCATATCGCGCGTCTGGCGGTGGACGAGGCCATGCCGCTGGACTGCGGCCGCAGCCTGGGGCCGATCGATATCGCCTATACCACGCAAGGCCGGCTGAATGCCGATCGCAGCAATGCGGTGCTGATCTGTCACGCGCTGGCCGGCGACCAGCACGTCGTGGGCAGGCATCCGGTCACCGGCAGGGCCGGCTGGTGGGAGACCCTGGTCGGGCCGGGCAGACCGATCGACACCGACCGCATGTTCGTGATCTGCGCCAATATTCTGGGCGGCTGCATGGGATCGACCGGGCCCGCCAGTATCAACCCGCAGACCGGCACGGTCTGGGGCACCGATTTTCCGCTGGTGACGATCGCCGATATGGTGCGGGCGCAGAAGCTGCTGATCGACCATCTGGGCATCGACCGGCTGTTCGCGGTGGTCGGCGGGTCGATGGGCGGCATGCAGGTGCTGCAATGGGCGGTCAGCTATCCCGACCGGGTGTTCGCGGCGGTGCCGATCGCCACGGCGGCCCGCCACTCCGCGCAGAACATCGCCTTTCACGAGGTCGGCCGTCAGGCGATCATCGCCGACCCCGCATGGCATCAGGGCCGCTATGCCGACCACGACACCCGCCCGACCAAAGGGCTGGCCGTGGCGCGGATGACCGCGCATATCACCTATCTGTCGGAAATGGCCCTGCACACCAAGTTCGGTCGCAGGCTGCAGGACCGCCAGCGGATGTCGTATGGCTTCGAGGCGGATTTTCAGGTGGAAAGCTATCTGCGCCATCAGGGCATCAGCTTCGTCGACCGCTTCGACGCCAACAGCTATCTGTATATCACCCGGGCGATGGATTATTTCGACATCGCGGCCGATCATGGCGGCGTGCTGGCCAGTGCCTTCCGTGGCAGCCGGGTGCGGTTCTGCCTGATCTCGTTCTCGTCGGACTGGCTGTTCCCGACGGTGGAAAGCCGCACCATCGCCCGCGCGGTCAATGCCGTGGCCGGCAATGTCAGCTTCACCGAGATCGACACCGATCGTGGCCACGACGCCTTCCTGCTGGACGAGCCGGTGTTCGCGCGCATCGTCTCGGGCTTCATGGACGGCGCCGCCGCCCATGCCGGGCTGGTGCGGCCATGAGCGGGCGTGCCACCGACCGGCATGGCACGGATGGGCGCGATCGGCGCATCCGGCCGATGGGGCCGGCGGTGATCCACGACGCCCACGGCTATCCGGCGCTGCGCCCCGATCTGGACCTGCTGGCCGGGATGGTGGAGCCGCATGCGCGGGTGCTGGATATCGGCTGTGGCGACGGTGTGCTGCTGCATTATCTGGACCGGGTGAAGGGCTGCGATGCCCGCGGCATCGAGCTGAGCCAGCAGGGCGTGCAGGAATGCGTCGCCCGCGGCCTGTCGGTCATTCAGGGCGATGTCGATCACGACCTGGATCATTTCCCCGATGATGCCTTCGACGTGGTGGTGTTGAGCCAGACCCTGCAGGCCACCCGCCGGCCGGATCTGGTGATCCGCAATCTGGTCCGGATCGGGCGGCGGGCGATCGTGTCGTTTCCCAATTTCGCCTATTGGCGCTGCCGGGCCTATCTGCTGCTGCGCGGCCGGATGCCGCGCACGGAAGGCCTGCCCTATGCCTGGTACGACACGCCGAACATCCATCTGTGCACGATCACCGATTTCGTGCGGCTGTGCGCGGCATCGGATGTGCGGATCGAAACCGCGCTGGCGCTGGACAGCCATGGCCGCGTGGTGCGGCGCGATGCCCCCGGCGCCTATGCCAATCTGATGGGAGAGATCGGCATGTTCGTGCTGGGCGCGCGCCGCGCTCCTGACGCCGGGTCAGATCAGATATGAGCGCCGGGTCAGATATGGGCGCCGGCGGACGCCGTCGCCGCGTCCTTCAGCCGCCGGTCGGCGGGCAGAAGCACCCTCACCGTGGTGCCGGTCGCGTCGGGGCTCTCGATCTCGAAGCTGCCGCCATGCAGGTCGATCAGGCTGCGTGAGATGTAAAGCCCCATGCCGGTGCCGCGGCGCTCGCGGGAATAGACGTTTTCGATCTGCACGAAGGGCCGGCACAGATCGGCCAGCCGGTCGGCCGGAATGCCGATACCGGTATCCGTCACCTCGAAGCCCGGCCGGCCGTCCGGCGTCAGCAGAAGCCGCACGGTAACACGGCCATCGGCACCGGTGAACTTGGTCGCATTGCCGATCAGGTTGATCAGCACCTGAACCAGGGCCCGGCGGTCGGCCTCGACCACCAGCGGGCCGGCGGCGAGATCGGCGACGATGGCGGGGGCATCGGCCGGTTCGGGCTGGCCGGCCATCGACAGGGCGTCGCGGACCACCAGCCCCAGATCGACCGGCTCTCGCATCAGCGTCACCCGTCCGGCCTCCAGCTTCGACAGGTCGAGCAGGTCGTCGATCAGGGCCAGAAGATGGCGGCCGCTGGTGGCGATGATCTTGGCATAGTCCAGATAGCGTGGCGACCCGACCGGCCCGTGCATCTCGGTGGCCATGATTTCGGCAAAGCCGATGATGGCATTCAGCGGCGTGCGCAATTCATGGCTCATGCCGGCAAGGAAGGTGGTCTTGGCGGTGTTGGCGTCTTCCGCCCGGGCTTTTGCCTCCAGCAGCGCATCCTCGGCGCGCCGCCGGGCGATGGCGACGGCGGCGAGGGTCGCCATATGCGCGGCGGTGCGCAGATCCCGGCGCAGAGGGCCGCGTGGCTGGTGGAAATAGACCGCGAAGGTGCCGAGGACATTGCCCTTGGGATTGCGGATCGGGGTCGACCAGCAGGCGCGCAGGCCCGCGGCATCGGCGGCGTCGCGGAAATCGACCCAGAGCGGACTGGAGCGGATATCCTCGACGATGACCTGACGGCCGAAATGGGCAGCGGTTCCGCAGGAGCCGACCGAGGGCCCGATCTCGGCGCCGTTGATTGCATCGATATAGGCCTGCGGCAGCCTTGGCGCGGCGCCATGCACCAGATGGCGGCCGTCGGGGGTCAGCAACAGCACCGAGCAGGCGGCATCGTCGATCAGCCGTTCCAGCGCGTTGCAGACGATGTTGAGCACGTTTTCCAGCGGACGGCCGCGCGCCAGTGCCCGCAGGGCCGCGCGATCGGCGGCAGCAAGGGTGCGGCGCCAGCGCTGGTCCGCGTCAACCGTCAGTCTGGCCGGCGGCGGCGGATCGACCGGAAGACGGGGCATGCCTGCATCCCTCGGGAAACCATGCTTGATCATTGCGCCGGGGCTGTGCGATTGCAATCTTCCGCGCATGATTGCGGCCTTTTGCACCAAAGATGGCATCTCGACCGGCCGCCGGATTGACAGGATCGGGGAAAATGACCGGCCGATCATGATCAAAGGCGCGGATCGGCAGAAGACAGGCCAGTCTTAACCGGTTAAAAGGAAAGAGATGGATGCGACGACACGGGTGGGGACGCCCGGTCGGACGCGCCGACCGGAACCAGCCGCGGAGAACGGCGGCACGGGTGCATGTGGCATGGGGCAGTCTGGACGACCCCTGAGCGGCCGCAGACCGACCGGTCATGAAGAACCGAGGGAGAGGGAGGAGACCCCTATGAACCTGTCGCTGATCAGGACGGCCGCGACCGCCGTGCTGGGAACGGGCCTGCTGGCCGTGGCGCTGGTGGGTGGCGGTGCCGCCATCGCCGCCGATCCGATCACCCTGAAGCTTGGCTACAGCCTGCCGCCGACCTCGCATTACGGTGTCGGTGCCGATGCCTTCGCCAAGGCGCTGGCCGAGAAGACCGACGGCAAGTATGTGGTCGAGATGTTCCCGTCCAATGCGCTGGGCGGTGAGCGCGAGATGATCGAGGGCGCGCAGTTCGGCACCATCGATCTGGTCGTCACCTCGACCGGCCCGGTCGGCAATTTCGTGCCCGACACCCTCACTTTCGACATCCCGTTCCTGTTCCGCGACTATGCCCATGCCCGTGGCGTTCTGGACGGCGAGATCGGCCAGGCGGTGCTGGACAAGTTCCCTGAGCGCGGCCTGATCGCCCTGGCCTGGGGCGAGAACGGCTTCCGGCACCTGACCAACAACAAGGTCGCGGTGACCGAGCCCGAGGACGTCAAGGGCCTGAAGATCCGCACCATGCAGAACGACGTGCATATGCGCGCCTTCACCACGCTGGGCGCGCTGCCGACCCCGATGGCCTTCCCCGAAGTGTTCACGGCCATGCAGCAGGGCACCATCGACGGCCAGGAAAACCCGATCCCGGTGATCGTGTCGGGCAATTTCGCCCAGGTGCAGAAGTATCTGTCGCTGACCGGCCATGTCTATTCGCCGGCCCTGTTCATCATGGCGCCGTCGCGCTGGGACGAACTGTCGGACGCTGAGAAGACCGCCTTCAAGGAGGCGGCCAAGATCGGCGCCGACGCCATGCGCAAACAGGTCGAGACCTTCGAGGCAGACGGTATCGCCAAGCTGGAAGCGGCCGGCATGACCGTGGTCGAGCATCCCGACGGGGCCCGCTTCGCCGAAGCCCTGGCGCCGGCCTATGCCGAGTACGAGAAGCGCTTCGATCCGGCGCTGATCAAGCGCATCCGGGAGTGGCAGCCGTAATCGCCGATCGATGATCCGGACGGTGTGGACGCCCTGCCCGCCAACGAGGCCGGCGGGCGGACATGCCGTCCATGATCTGTGTCGGAGACCTTCTTTCTGGAAACGGTGCGCCTGATGATCGTCCGCCTCATTCTTGCCGCGGACCGGTTTCTGACCGGGCTGGCGGTGCTGGCCGCCATGCTGGCACTGGGGGCCGCGGTCGCGATCGGCTTCTGGCAGATCGTCGCCCGCTTCGTGCTGGCCCAGCCCAGTCCCTGGTCGGAAGTGGCGATCCAGCTACTGGTCGCCTGGATGGTATTTCTGGGGGCCGCCGGTGCCTTCCGCACCGGTGCGGCGGTATCGGTCGATCTGGCGCGCCGGGCCTCATCCGGCGTGACCAGGCTGGTGCTGGACGGGCTGATCGCGGTGTCGAGCTTCGCGTTTCTGGGGCTGATGGTCTGGCAGGGCATCATCATCGCCCAGCGGGTGCGGTTCCAGAATCTCGCCGGGCTCGATATTCCGGTCAGCGTCGCCTATGCGGCCCTGCCGGCGGGGGCGGCCTTCTGCATGCTGGCGGTTCTGGCGCGGCTGGTCGATCCGCAGACCCGCCGGGACGAGGCGGACCGGGCCCAGTTGGACGCCCAGGTCTGATGCCGGCGGCCAGCGGCGCGCGTATCGCCCGGTCATCACGCAAGATGTCGCCACCATCACGCAAGATGTCGCCACGGAAACGGGAACACCCATGACCGCCGCCATGCTGCTCGCCATGCTGGTGCTGCTGGGGCTGTCGGTGCCGGTCGGCATTGCCGTCGGCCTGGCCAGCGCCTTCGGCGTCTATGCCTTCACCAAGCTGCCACTGCTGATCGTGGTGCAGCAGTTGTTCATCGCGATCGACAAATTTCCGCTGGTCGCGGTGCCGTTCTTCATTCTGGCCGGCAATATCATGGAGCGGGCCGGTATCTCCTATCGGCTGGTCGACTTCGCCAAATCGCTGGTCGGCGGCATGCGCGGCGGGCTGGCCGTCACCTGCGTGCTGACCTGCATGATCTTCGCGGCCGTCTCCGGCTCGTCGGTGGCCACCACATTCGCGATCGGCGCCATCCTGATCCCGGCGCTGGCGAAGCATGGCTATCCCCGACCCTATGCCGCATCGGTGCAGGCGGTGTCGGCGGAACTGGGCGTGATCGTGCCGCCATCGATCCCGCTGATCCTGTATGGCGTGTCGGCGGAAGTGTCGATCGGCGAGTTGTTCATCGCCGGTTTCGGCCCCGGCCTGCTGATCGCCGGCGCGCTGGCGGTGACGGTCGTGGTCTGGTCGCGGATGACCGGCTGGGGGGCGGGAGACGGCCTGGACCGCCTGCCGGTGATGACCGCCACCCGGCGCGCCTTCGCGTCGCTGATGCTGCCGGTGGTGGTGCTGGGCGGGATCTATGGCGGTGTCTTCACCCCCACCGAAGCCTCGGTCGTGGCGGTGGTGGCGGCGCTGATGATCGGCTTCGGCGTTCATCGCGAACTGAAGCTGCGCGACCTGCCGGTGATCTTCCGCAAATCGGTGATCTCGTCGGCGGTGATCATGTTCATCATCGCCGCGGCGGGGCTGTTTTCCTATCTGATCACGCAGGCGGGCGTACCGGCGGCACTGGGCCGGTTCCTGGCCGATACCTTCGCCGGGCCGCTGGGCTTTCTGGTGGCGGTGAACATCGTGTTGTTCCTGGTGGGGATGTTCATCGAAACCTCGGCCTCGATCATCGTGCTGGCGCCGATCCTGGCGCCGGTGGCGATCAGCTTCGGCATCGATCCGGTGCATTTCGGCATCATCATGGTGGTCAATCTGGCCATGGGCATGTTCACCCCGCCCTTCGGCGTGAACCTGTTCGCGGCCAGTGCCGTGGCGCAGGTGCCGCTGAACCGGATGGTGCGCTATCTGCTGCCGTTCATTGCCGTGGTCCTGGCCTGCCAGATGCTGATCACCTACTGGTCGCCGCTGGCGTTGACCCTGCGCGACCTGATCTATCGCTAGTCGGGCCCGGTATCGCCGGCATCGGCCGGTGGCGCACTGGCGACCCCCGCCACACCGCGACCCGGCGCCCAGGCCGGGCGGCGGCGGCCGGATGGCGCCAGGCGGCCGGCCACGGCCACCCGCGCCGGCACCCGCCGGCCGCCGGGCGGCGTTGCCGCATAGACCTGCTTCTGCGCCTCGATGATCACCACTCCGCCGACGGCCGGCAGCCAGCGCCGGCCGAAGCGTTCCAGCGGCCCGGCGATCCGCAGGCCCAGCCCGCGTTCGGCCGGCGGCGCGAACAGCGCGGTTTCGGCGGTGCCGGTCACGAACATCGACCGGTGCAGCAGACGGGTGATCTGGCCGGCGCTGTAGGGATTGCCATGGCCGAAAGGCGTGCGGTCGACCCGCGCCCAGATGCCGCGCCGATTGGGCACCACCACCACCATCCGGCCGCTGGGCCGCAGCACCCGCCAGCATTCGCGCAGCAGGGTCTGGGCGGCGGGGGCGAATTCCAGCGCATGCACCATCACCAGCCGGTCGATGCTCTGGTCGGGATAGGGCAGTTCGAATTCCTCGACCAGCGCCACCAGATTGGGGCCTTCGGGCGGCCAGACATGGCCACCCTGGGGGGCAGGCATCGCTGCGATCACGCGGCCCGCCTCGCCCAGGAACGGCCGCAGGAACGGGGTGGCATAGCCAAGCCCCAACAAGGTTTCGCCGGGGCCCACCCGTGGCCAGATCCGCCGCAGATCGCGGCGCAGAAGGCGCTGCGCGATCCGGCCGCTGCGCGACTGATAGAAATTCCGCAGCTCGATGATGTCATGCCACATGGGCGGTCGCGGCTCCTGGGGCGGTCGCGGCTCATGATCGAACCCGAGGGCAGAGATGGGGGCGGCGGTCGCCGCCTGCAAGCGCGGCGCGGCGTCGCGGCGGCGGCCAGCGCGGCACCCCGCACCAGCGCCGTCTGTGATAGGATAACCCCACCGATCGCCAGCTTGAGGACCGCCAGATGATCCGTTTCACCGTCGAACGCATTGCGTGCCTGTCGGACAATTATGTCTTCCTGATCCTGGTCGACGACGCCGATGGACCGACGGCGACGGCGATCGTCGACCCGGCCGAGGTGGAGCCGGTGGTGGCGGCGCTGGACCGGCTGGGCCGCACCCCCACCCATATTCTGAACACCCATCATCATGGCGATCATGTCGGCGGCAATCTGGCGTTGAAGGCGCGTTATGGGCTGACCATCGTCGGCCCGGCGGCCGACCGGTCGCGCATCCCCGGCATCGATCTGGCGCTGGGCCAGGACGACAGCTATGACCTGGGCGGCGCCATCGCGCGGGTGATCGACGTGCCCGGCCATACCAGCGGCCATATCGCCTTCCATTTCGAACGCCATGGCGCGCTGTTCTGCGGCGACACGCTGTTCGCGCTGGGCTGCGGGCGGGTGTTCGAGGGCACGATGCCGCAGATGTGGCAATCGCTGCTGAAGCTGCGCGAGCTGCCCGACGACACCATGGTCTATTGCGCCCATGAATACACCGCGTCGAATGCCCGCTTCGCCCGCGCCATCGATCCGTCGAACCCGGCGCTGGCGGCACGGGCCGAGGATGTCGCCCGCGCCCGCGCGGCCGATATCCCGACCGTGCCGTCGCGGCTGGGCGATGAAAAGCTGACCAACCCGTTCCTGCGCGCCGACGATCCGGTGCTGGCCGCGACCATGGGGCTGGCCGGGCGGGCGCCTGAGGATGTGTTCGCGGCGGTGCGCAGCGCCAAGGACCGCGCGTGAGCGTGGCGCGTTGAGTGCGCTTGCGGCGGGGCCCGCACCCGCCTAGGGTTTCGTCCGGGAGACGCCCCAACAGCCCAGAACGGGAGACCGCGGACGATGAAGCTGTACTATACCACCACCTCACCCTTCGCACGGATCGTGCGGCTGGCGATCCTGGAACTGGACATCGCCGACCGGGTGGAGACCACGGTCAGCGATCCCTGGACCGAGACCTCGGGCCTGGCCGCGGTGAACCCGCTTGAGAAGGTGCCGGCGCTGGAACTGGATGACGGCCGGGTGCTGGTGGAAAGCCTGCTGATCGCCGAATATCTTGACCGCAGCCTGGGCGGCAACCGGCTGGTGCCGCAGGACGATGCCGGCTGGGTGTCGGAGCGCCGGCTGGCGGCGCTGGGACACGGCGTGATCGATGCCGGCGTCGCCCGGCTGATCGAGCGTCTGCGCCGCCCTGAACCCTATCGTTGGGCCGGCTGGGATGCCCGCCAGAAGGCCAAGATGGTGCGGACACTGGACCTGCTGGAACAGGAAGCCGATACGGTTCTGGGCGACACCCCCAGCCTGGGCCGGCTGGCGGTCGCGGCGGCGCTGGGCTATATGGATTTCCGCTTCGCCGACGATGCCTGGCGCGATGGCCGGCCGAAGCTGGCGGCGTGGTTCGCGGTCTTCGGTGCTCGGCCGTCGATGCAGGCGACCATGCCGGGCTGAACAGACGGCTATCCCGACGCCTCCATCCGCCTATGAGCCTGCCATCCGAAGAGCCTGCCATGAAACCGCCGCCCGGGACAGACGTCACGAGCGGCGGTTTGCGTCTGTCTATGGCCGGCGATCAGGGTTCCAGCAGCAGCTCGGCCTGAACGGTGAGACGCAACGTGCGCTCGCCCGGCTCGATCGAGGGGGCGGCCATGTCGGCGCTGGCGGACATGGCTTCCATCCGCTGGACCTTGAACGGGATCGGCTGCGGATTGCCCGGACCGCCGCCGGGTGCGATGGAGCGGATCTTGACCGTGCGGGTGCCGATCTCGCGGCCGATCAGATCGGCGCGGGCGCGGATCTGCCGGATGGCGTCGAGCGTCAGCCGGTCGCTTTCGGCGCGGGCGCGGTCGTCCGAGACATAGGTGTTCAGATCCTGCAACACCAGCCCCATGGCCTGAAGACGTCCGGCCAGATCGGCCAGCGCCACCATGTCGCCGCTGTCGAGCTCGATGGACTGGCGGCCGTTCCAGGCACGGGCCTTGCCTTCCTCCAGATCGACCGGATAGACGCCGTAGCCGCCGGTTTCGACCTTCACCGCCGACACCTCGCGCGCGACTTTCAATGCCGCCTCGATCTTGCGGTTGATCTCGCCCTGAACCTTGACGGCATCGGGGCCGCGCTCCTCGGCGGCGAGCGTGGCGCGGGCACGATCGGCGGCAACCACGGTGGTGGCGGTTTCAGACAGCGACAGCACGGTGGCGCCATCGGGAATATCGCGCTCGGCCCGGGCGCTGCCGGGGGTGGCGGCCACGGCCAGCACCATCAGTGCGGCGCCGGCCAGCAGGGGAGAGAGGGAGAACGCGGCGGTGCGCGAAGAACGGCTGCGAAGCATGGGTGATGTCACCTCGGATCGGGGGATGTCGGGTGCTGATCTCCGGCCGGCCCGCGTGAGGTGCCGGGGTGGGTCTCCGCGTCGGCACCACCTGATGGCGGTGCCGGCGCGGGGACCGTCCCCGGATGCGGGTCAGCCGGCGATGTACTGAGCGCCGTTGACGGTAAGGGTGGCGCCGGTGATGAAGCCGGCGTCCTCGGCCGCCAGGAAGCTCACCGTGCGGGCGATCTCCTCGGCCTTGCCAAGCCGGCCGACCGGAATGGTCCCGATAATCTTCTGCAGCACCGGCTCGGGAACCGCCGCAACCATTTCTGTGTCAACATAACCGGGCGCGATCACGTTGACGGTGATGCCCTTGGACGCGGCTTCCTGGGCCAGCGCCTTGGTGAAGCCGATCATGCCGGCCTTGGCGGCGGAATAATTGGTCTGGCCGATCTGGCCCTTCTGGCCGTTGATCGAGCTGATATTGATGATCCGGCCATAAGAGCGGGCGCGCATGCCCTCGATCACCAGCCGCGACATGTTGAACACTGAGGTCAGATCAGTGCGGATGACCTCGTCCCACTGGGCATGGGTCATCTTGTGCAGGGTGGCGTCGCGGGTGATGCCGGCATTGTTCACCACCACGTCGACCGGCCCCAGTTCGGCCTCGACCTTGGCGACACCGGCGGTGCAGGCGTCGAAATCGCCCACATCCCACTTGTAGACGGCGATCCCGGTCTCCGACGAGAACGCCTGTGCCGCGGCATCATTGCCGCCGTAATTGGCGGCGACGGTGAAGCCGTCCGCCTTCAGGCGTTCCGAAATCGCACGACCGATGCCGCGCGTGCCGCCGGTGACGATTGCCACTCGTGCCATCTTCCCTGGCCTCCTGGATCTGTAAGGCTTTTTGATTGCATCAAATCGCATGACCGCCCGATGGCGGACATGGTCGGCTTCCCCGCCGGCATGGCGATCGCTATATGATCGACGTGTCGGCGCCCCTGGGAAACGATGCTACGTTACGCAGGCCAATCACGAAATAAAATGACTTTTTCATGATCACGGCCAACGAATCAGCAAAGCCCGACAGAACCGGGGGTTAGCCCGGTCCTGTCGGCGCAGATATCAGCGTTCGACGCAGAGAGCGATGCCCTGGCCGCCACCGATGCACAGGGTCGCAAGCCCGCGATGGGCGTCGCGCTTCTGCATCTCGTAGAGCAGGGTGGTGAGGATACGGGTGCCGCTGGCGCCGATCGGATGGCCGATGGCGATGGCGCCGCCATTGACGTTCAGCTTTTCCGGGTCGAACCCCAGATCCTTGCCAACCGCCAGCGCCTGGGCGGCGAAGGCCTCGTTGGCCTCGATCAGATCCAGATCATCAATGGTCCAGCCGGCCTTGGCCAGCGCCGCGCGGGTCGCGGGGATCGGGCCCGAGCCCATGATCGCCGGATCGACGCCGGCCTGCGCCCACGACACGATCCGGGCCAGCGGCTTCAGGCCGCGGCGTTCGGCCTCGTCGGCGCTCATGATCACCATGGCGGCGGCGCCGTCATTGATGCCCGATGCCGAGCCGGCGGTGACGGTGCCGGCCTTGTCGAAAGCCGGCTTCAGCTTGGCCAGCATGTCGATGGTGGTGCCATGACGGGGATACTCGTCGGTGTCGATCACCACATCGCCCTTGCGGCCGGGGATGGTGACGCTGACGATCTCGTCACTGAACCGGCCGGCCTTCATGGCGGCCTCGGCCTTGTTCTGCGAGGCGAGGGCGAAGTTGTCCTGCTCCTCACGCGTGATCTGCCACTTGTTGGCGACGTTCTCGGCGGTGTTGCCCATGTGATAGCCGTTGAAGGCGCACCACAGGCCGTCCTTGATCATGGTGTCGACCAGGGCCAGATCGCCCATCTTCTTGCCCTGGCGCAGCGGTGCCGCGTGCGGGGCGTTCGACATGCTTTCCTGGCCGCCGGCAACGACGATGGTGCTGTCGCCGGTCATGATCGCCTGAGCGGCGAGGGCGATGGTCTTGAGGCCCGAGCCGCAGACATGGTTGACGGTATAGGCCGGCACCTCGTTGGGCAGGCCGGCATGCAGCGCCGCCTGACGTGCCGGGTTCTGGCCAACCGCGGCGGTCAGCACCTGACCCATGATCACTTCCGACACATCGGCGGCATCGACGCCGGCACGCTTAAGCGCGCCGCGGATGGCGATGGTGCCGAGTTCGGCGGCGGAGAGCGGCGCGAGGGCGCCGTTGAATGCGCCAACCGGCGTGCGGGCGGCGGCGACGATGACGGCGTCGGTCATGGACGAAGATCTCCTGTTCGGTCGCGCGGCTTGGTGGCGCGCGGGGCGCGCGTGCACGGCACAGGATGCGGTCAGCCGAAGCCGGCTGGCCGAGTCCGTGTCGGTACTTACTATAGCGACGATTTCTCGCCGTTAAAGCGTGGCGGCTGGTCGCGGGCTACGACTTTTGGCGGGGGCGGCCGCCTTCGCCCGGGTGGCGCGGCGGCGTGGGGCGCCGGCCGGGGCGGCCGGAGCCGGCACCGGTTCCTCGCGCAGCCAGTGCGCGAGCGGCTCCCACAATTCGCGCGCGGAGCGGCTGCCGACCATCATGCCGATATGGCCCGCCGCCGGCCGGATCAGCCTGGCCCGGGGCAGGCGTTCCGCCAGGGCGGCGGCGGTGGGCGGCGGCACGATCCGGTCGCGTTCCGGCACCGCGATCAGCACCGGCATGTCGCCCAGCGCCGCCGGATCGATGATCTGGCCATCGACCCGCCATTTGCCATCGGCCGGCTGGTTGGTGCCATACCAGTCATGCACCACGGTGCGGGCGACCGGCCCTGCCAGCGGCACGCCATCGTTCAACCAGTCTTCCAGCGCGACGAAATCACAGGCGGCGGCCGATGCCGGATCGAGGGCGGCGAAATCGCGGAATTTTCGTGGCACCATCGCAGGGTCGGTCGCCACGAACAGGATCTGGAGCATGTCGACCGGCATCGATCCGGTCTGTTCCACGGTTTTCAGCATCGACCGGCCCAGCACCCGGATCAGCCGGCGTTCGGCGGTGTCGCCGGCGGCGAAATCCCAGGGGGTCGCCATCAGCGCCATGCGTGAGACGGCATTGCGGGCAAGCTGGACGCCGGCGATGGTGAGCAGCCCCCCCATGCAATACCCCACCACCGGCACCGGCCCGCCCGCCAGGGTGTTGGCGAGCGCGATCATCCGGCCCAGGCGACTGGCCACGTAATCCTCGACCGCAAGGTCGAGTTCGGCGCCTTCGGGCACGCCCCAATCGACCAGCAATGGCCGGAAGCCCCGCACCGACAGCCAGCGCATCAGGCTGCGCCGGCGCGACAGATCCATCACATAATGGCGGTTGACCAGCGATGGCACGAACAGCGCCACCCGGCCCTCGCCACGGATGCCATCCTCGCCCGGCGTGAAGCCGGCCGGATCGGCGGCGCCGTAATCGAGCAGGCGGGTCGCCCCCTCCTGCCAGATCACCGGCGGATCGGGCAGGTCGCGGACATAAGGGTGGTCGCGATAGCGGCTGACGCCGGCGAGCAGGGCTTCAAGGCGGCGCTTGGCCTCGGCCGCGACATAGCCGCCGATGATCGCCGGTTCAAGCCCCTGCATCACCTGGGTCAGATGGGCCCCCCGTTCCGCCAGGTGCGGCGCCCAGGGCAGCGAGCCGTCGCGCAGCATCGGCAAGGCCGCGACGGAGCTCGTCAACAAGGCGCTGGTCATCCCCAGATGATAATGCATCGGCCGCGGCCCCCGGCGCTGCGGGCGCGTCGCCGCCGCCTGTGGGGTCGGACCGTCCGGTGTCGCGGCCGCGGGCTTGCGCCGGACGGCGCGGCTTGCGGGCTTTTCCGGCAACGGGGCTGGCTGGTCGTCCGTCGTGCTGGCGGCTCGGCTCATCGGCGGGAGATGTCCTCGACGGGTCTGCTGAGCGGGCGGCGCCGGTGCGGGCGGCAGCCGCCGCGGCATCGATCGCCTTGACGAGATTGATGTCGGTCACCATCGCCGACGCCTGGCGTTCCCAGAGGTCGAGAAAGGCGGCGGCGGTTGCCGGTATGTCAGGGGGCATCGACATGGGCGCCACTATACCGGTCAACATCGCCGCATGAAAGCACCGCCCTGCGCCTTGGAGAACGATGTCGCCGGCACGCGTCACCGCCGATTTGTTGCGGTGCGGATCAACCCTGTGATTTAATGACCCATGCTGCGTTCCTTGCCTCTATTGCCATGCAACATGGGCAGGTTCGGGGGCGTGGCACCCGGTCGGCGCTGGACGGCAGCCGGCCCGGTCCCTTGGCAGATGTCTCCGGAGCCCGGCCCATCGGGCGGGTGGAACCGTCGGCGGCGGACATGATCGGCCGCCGTGGTGAGCACCGGACGGAAGGCGTGGGATCGTCAATGGTGGAGAGAGGCGCGCTTGATCGCCCTGCTTCGCCCGATAAATGCGCGGGGAGAGAATGACCGAGAAGTCGGAAGCGAGCGCCGGGCGGACCGAGAAGGTCAAGGTCAAGATCAAGAAGTACGCAAACCGGCGACTGTACAATACTGCAACCAGCAGCTACGTCACCCTGGACCATCTGTCGCAGATGGTGAAGGACGATGTCGACTTCATTGTCAATGACGCCAAGACCGGTGACGACATCACCCATCAGGTGCTGACGCAGATCATCGTTGAAGAAGAGGGCAAGGGTCGCAGCCTGCTGCCGACCGGCTTCCTGCGGCAGCTGATTTCCTTCTATGGCGACAGCATGCAGTCTTTCGTGCCGCGCTATCTGGAAATGTCGATGGAAGCGCTGGCCCGCAATCAGGAACAGGTGCGCCGGACCTTCGGCCCCATATTCCCCTTCCCCTCGATCGAGGAGATGAGCAAGCAGAACCTGCAGATGATGGAGCAGGCGATGCGGATGTTCGCCGGCGGTCTGCGCATGCCCGATGGCAGTGCCATGGCCGGTGATGAACGTCCGGCCGCGCCGCCACCCCCACCGGCCGCCGCCGCATCCGGCGGTGGCGAGGACATCAAGCTGCTGGCCGACCGCCTGAACGATCTTCAGAAGCAGATCGAGGCGCTGACCCGCAGCCGCGACAGCTAACCGGCGCCTGCGCCGTCCCTGACTGTCGCGTACAAAACGGACTGTCGGGCCTGAAATTGACCGTCGGGCACGAAAACAGGGCGGCATCGCAAGCGATGCCGCCCTGTCCTGTATGGGGGCCGGCTGTATGGGGCCGCTTTGTTGCGGGACGTCGATCGGGCGTTCGCCGGCCGCATGCTGTCACGTGCGCGCTGTGCCGCTCAGCCGATGATCAATAGCGGCCGAGCGAGATGGTCGCCTGCGCCAGCACATCTTGCGGCATGATCTGCACGGTGCCGGACGGGCCGGGCGGCGGCGTGCGGACCGCCTGGACGACGGCGGAATAGTGATTGCCGGCACCACCGGAACACGGCGGCAGATAGGCGGTGCCCGTGTGCAGGGCGCCGCGATGCGGCTTCACCATGATGATATCGGCGGGCAGTTGGTGGCTTTCGCCGGCGACCGGCGGTATCGCCACCCAGGATTGCTCGGGCGGCACCGGCATGGCGATGGTGCCATGACCACCATCGGTGGACAGGCGCTGATAGCTGTCGTCGTTGAAGGCGATGACCACCATGCGGGTGTCTGCCGGAAGACCGCTGACCGCCAGCCCCGGCGATTTGCCGGTGGGGCCATAGCGGCTGCACAGGGCGTTGGCGGGCACGGTGCGGCCATCCCAGGCCGGGTCGGTGAAGCGGATGTCGAGGCCCTGCATACCGGCCGCCGCACTGGCGTCACTGCCGGACATCAACCGGTTGTTGCCGGTCATCAGATTGCCGGCAACCAGAAGGCCGGCGGTGAGCGCACCGAACGACACCGCCAGGATGGTGAAGGCCCATTTCCCCGGCCCATCGGCATCCGTCAGCGTCGCCGGCTGCACGGCATCATCATCGTCATGGCGTTCCGCCATGGATGGTGCTGATTTCGGACGATGACGATCCATGGTCATGCAGCCACCATATGTCCGCTCATTCCGGTTTCCGGTCATTCAGGATGTGGGGTGCGCCAGGGCCGGCGGTCTGCCGGCGCGGTTCCAGTTTCAGTGTGGATGATACCATTTTGCGCAATAAGGGGGAGTCAATCTTGCTCGTGGCGCGATATTCATTCAACCACTGCGTCCATCGCTCACAGAGGGCCGCTTCAGCCAGCGGTGGACCATCGCGACCAGTTCGTCCCGGCGGAAGGGTTTCGACAGATGATCGTCCATCCCGGCGGCACGGCAGACATCCTCGGCCTCGCGACCGGCATTGGCGGTCAACGCCACGATCGGCATCAGGCCATGGCCATCAGGTAGCGCCCGGATGCGGCGGGTGGCTTCCAGCCCGCTCAGCCCCGGCATCTGGACATCCATCAGGATCAGGTCATAACGCGTACCGGCGGCGGCGTCGACCGCGGCCGTGCCCTCGCCGACCGTATCGACCCGATATCCGGCGCGGTCGAGGGCGCGGGCGGTGAGCATCTGGTTCATCGCATTGTCTTCGGCGAGCAGGATGCGGACGGAACCGGGGGCAGGTGCCGCATCTGTGTCGACGTCTCGGGACATGATCTCCGGTCCTGACTGAACGCGCGGGAGGCTGTCGATGTCGTTCGGCGCACGACCGCCGGGCAGGGCGCGCAGGCTGGGCGCGCCGGGTGGGGCCGCATCGGCTGGCATCGGTGGCCGGTTGCCCGCCAGGACCGGTGCCGCCGGCACCTCGAACCAGAACCGGCTGCCTTCGCCGGGAACGCTGTCGCAACCGATGCATCCGCCCAGCAGCTCGGTCAGCCGGCGGACGATGGCCAGGCCCAGCCCGGCGCCACCGCCCAGCCCGGCCAGCCGGCCCACGGGCCGGCCGGTGTCGATCTCCGGCCCCTGCCCATCTTGGCCCGGCCCTGGCCCCCGCGCCGGGTCGCTTCCCTGGCGGGCGTCGTTCCCCTGATCTGCCTCGGCGTCCCGGCCGCGGGCCATGGTATCGGCGCGGGCCTGAAAATATTCCTCGAACAACTGCCGGGTCTGTTCGGCGGGGATACCGATGCCGGTGTCGATCACCTCGAAGCGCAGCACAGGCAAGTGGCCGGTCGTGCCCGGCGCGCCATCGCCGGTTCCGGGGCGCAGCGTCACGGCGATGGTGACCCGTCCCTGATCGGTGAACTTGATGGCATTGCCGGTCAGATTGACCAGAATCTGGCGCAGGCGGCGATGATCGCCCACCAGCCGCGCCGGCAGGTCGCTGGCGGCGGCGGCCACGTCCAGCACCAGCCCCTTGCGGCGCGCCTGCGGGTCGAACAGCGCCTTCACGTCGCGGGCCAGCGCCAGCGGATCGAAGGGGCGCGGGTCGATCACCAGCTTGCCCGCCTCGATCCGCGACAGATCGAGCACGTCGTCGAGCAGGTCGAGCAGCAGTTCCGAGGCCCGGCGCATGATCTGGGCCAGCCCCGCCTGTTCGGCATCGAGGTCGGTATCCTCGATGAAATGCAGGGCGTTCAGGATCGAGTTCAGCGGGTTGCGGATTTCATGCGAGACGGTGGCCAGAAACCGCGCGCGGGCATCGGCCGCGTCCAGCGCCCGTTCACGCGCGGTTTCCAGCGCATCCTGCACCCGCCGGCGGTCGGTGACATCGGTGTAGATGCTCAACATCCCGCCATCATCGACCGGCAGCCGGATAATCTCCAGCAGCCGGCCGTCGGGGCGGGGATGCTCGACCGGCTGGCCGATCAGCGCCGGATCGCGCATCCGCGCCATCCACGCCGCGGCCAGCCGGTCGGGGTCGCCGGGGCCGAATTCGCCACGCCGGGCGGTGAAGCGGATAACCTCCGCCACCGGATTGCCCGGCCGCGCGATACCGGCGGGGATCTCCAGCAGATCCTGATAGCGGCGATTGACCACCACGATGTTGAAATCGCGATCCGACAGCATCAGCCCCTGATCCATCGCGTCGATGGTGACGCGCAGCACCTCGCCCTGGCGGGCGAGCGCCTGTTCGGCCTGCCGGCGGTTGGTGACGTCGGCAAAGGTCATCACCAGCCCGCCGCCGGGAAAGGGCGCGCTTGCCACCTCGATCACCGTGCCGTCGGGCCGGCGGCGCTCCCAACTCTGCGGCCAGGGCCGGCGCAGGGCCTGCATCCGGCGCGCCACGTCGCGGAAGGCGGGGTCGTCGCCGAATTCACCGCGACCAGCCATCAGGTGCATGATCTGTTCGAAATCGGCCAGGGGCGGACATTCTTCGGGTTGCAGGCCGTTCATGTCCAGGAAGCGGCGATTGTGCAGCACCACCCGGAAACTGCCGTCGATCAGGCACAGCCCCTGGCGCATGCTGTCGAGCGTGGTGCTCAGCAGCCGGGCATTCTCGGCCAGCGCCCGGTCGGCGGCGACCCGCTCGCCCACATCGCGCAGGCTGGCATGCAATTCGCTGGGCGCGCCGGTGCGGGCATGGCGGATCATGCGCGCCCCTGCCTCGACCCAGACCGGCCGCCCGGTCGCATGGCGCAGGCGCAGCGTCGCCCGGTGCCGCCCCTGATCGTCCAGCGCCGCCATATGCTCGGCCAGGATGCCACTGTCCTCAGGAACGACCAGATCGGCCAGCCTGCGGCCGATCAACGTGTCCGGCTCCATCCCCAGCAGGCCATGGGCCGCGGGCGAGGCATACAGAATGGTGCCGTCGGGGCTCTGGCGCAGGATCAGGTCGCCGGCGTTCTCGGCCAGCAGGCGATAGCGCCACTCGCTGTCGCGCAAGGCCTTCTCGATCTGCTGAGCCTCGGTCACGTCCTTATAGATCGCGACCGACCCGCCATCGGGGATCGGGTTATGGGCGATCTCGATCACCCGGCCGCTGGCCGTGCGCTCCATCAGGCTGGCCGGCGCGCGGTTGCGGGCAAGCTCCAGCCGGCGGGCGATCCGTGGTGTCCGTGCCTCGTCGGGCAGGGTCTCGGGCAGGGCGGCGGCGACGATGGCGGCCAGCGGCGTGCCCGGGCGCGCGGCATCGGGAGGCAGCCCCAGCAGGTCCAGATATTGGCGGTTGCAGGCGATCAGGAACAGGTCCGGATCGAAGATCGCGATGCCCTGACCCAGTGCCGAAAACGCACTGTCGAGCAGCGCGCCGCGGGCGGTGGCCTCGGCGGTGCGCAGCGCGACTTCGTCTTCCAGGCTGCGGGTGTTGCGATCGAGCGCCGCACGCATCGCCTCGATGCCCGCGGCCAGTTCCACAATCTCACGCGCCCCCCCCACCATGGGCAGGGGGGCGGTGATCCGCCCCGGCCCCAGATCGGCGACCGCCGCATGCAATCGCGCGACCGGCGCCACGATGCGCGTGCGGAGGAAGGCGAGCGTCAGCGCCAGCACCAGAACCATCGCCGCCAGCAGGGCAAGGTCGGTTGCCCGCCCGGCCGCCCAGTCGGTGCGGATGTCGGCGACGCTCAGGCCCGCCGCCACCACCAGCGGCCGCCCGGGCACATCGGCGGTGCCATAGATCCGTGCCACCCCGTCATCGGGATCGGTCATCGCCACGGCCGGGTCGATGCGTGCCGGATCGACCCAGGCGCGCCCAAGGCCGGCGGGATTGGCCGCCGCCACCGGCGGGGCGCCGCTGGCCGGGATCGCGTCGGGGGCGAGCGGCAGATCCTCGTCGGCGCGCGGCGGATTCTCGTCGTCGCGCGGCGGGCGCCCATCGGGCACGGCGCCCAGCTTGCGGCCGTCGCCATCCAGCAGCAGCAGCCGGCCGGCATCGCCCACATCGACCGAGCGATAGACCCGGATGAAATAGGCGGGATCGACCGCCGCCCCGACCACACCGATCAGCCGGCCATCCGTGCCGCGAACCGCGCGGGCCGTCGGCACATACCAGGCCCCGGTGACCTCGCCCAGAACCGGCGGATCCATCAGCAGCCCGCCGGTGCCGGCAATGGCGCGGGCGAAATAGGTGCGGTCGGCGACCGAAATCAGGGGTGCCGGAAAGCCATGGGTGAGCTGGACGACCTGGCCCGCGGGATCGACCAGCCACAAGGCCTTGATCTGCGGCGTGTCGGCGGCGATGCGGGTCAGCCGGTCGAACCATGTCCGGCTCCGGCGGTCGGGCAGGCTGTCCTGCGCGCGGATCTGGTCTTCCACCCGCGCCATTTCGATGTCCACCGCATCCATGGAGCGGGCGGCATGTTCGGCCAGCAGCAGGGCGAGCCCGGTGGCGCGGCGGCCGGCATCATGCATCGCGGCGGTATGCGAGCGCCATCCCTGCATCATCACCAGCCCCGCCAGGATCGCCCCCACCACCACGGCCGCGACGGTCAGCGATCGAACAAGGGTTGCCGGGCGGTCGTGGTGCATGGCGGGTTCGGGGTCCGATGGCGGATGAGCGGTGGCACGGGGCGGTTGCGGGCGGTTCCGGGGTGGCTCTGTCGCGCGACAAGTGTGGCATGTAAAATCGCAGGGCGCGAGTGGCGGCAACGTCACACGGCAGCCCTGCCCCCCAGGATGGCGTCAGCCTGTCGGGACGGGGCGTCGGGACGGGCCGCTCGCCACAGCGCGCGAGCTCAATGCATGCAGGCACTTGACCCGGAGGCGCCTGCGCACGATATCTGGAACCAGACGCCTGAGAACGCGCCGGGCATTGATTGAGCGCGTCCCGTTGACGGGAGGTCGATCGCCATGCAGGTGTCGCCGAACGCCGCCTTTCTGAACGCCCAGACCGTGGCGCCGATGCAGGTCGCGGGCTATGCCGACCGCGATGGCCGCCAGACGATCGAGGCCGTCCCCGCCGCGGGCAAGGTCGAGGCCGATGCCGAGCGCAACCGCCCGCCACTGCCGACCAGCGGCCGCGGACAGGTGGTCGACATCATCGCCTGACCAACCCCGGTTGCACCTGACGGACCGGTCATGGCCGGCCTGGACCACGCATGTCGACAACGCCGCCATCCATCCGGATGGCGGCGTTGTCGTATGACGCGCATGGCCGCCTGTGGCGCTGTCGCGGGCGGGGCCATGCCGGGTGCGCTTGACCGGCCGCGCGGGCCGTGGTCATCCTTGTGCCAGCACGCGCGTGGCCGGCTGTGGCCCCGCGCCCGCCATGCCGGCGCCCATCGCGGGGAGACCCGTCGCGGGGAGAGTGGGGCGACCGGCCGAACCGTCACCGGATGGCGGCATCAACGATATCAGGGAAGGGCGTCAGTTCATGACCAGTCTCACTCGTCTGCGCAGCCTGCGCGGCACCCGTGTCGCGGCATCGCTTGCCGCGCTGGCCATTGCGGGTCTGGCCGCCGGCTCCGGCGTCGCCGCCGAGACCAAATCGGTCGCGATCACCCAGATCGTCGAGCATCCGGCGCTGGATGCGACCCGCCAGGGTGTGCAGGACGCGCTGAAGGCGGCCGGCTGGGAGGTCGGCAAAAACCTGGAATGGGATTATCAGAACGCCCAGGGCAATGTGGCGACCGCCGGCCAGATCGCGCGCAAATTCGTGGGCGACGGCCCGGACGCCATCGTTGCCATCGCAACCCCCTCGGCCCAGGCAGTGGCGGCCGCCACCCGCGACATCCCGCTGGTGTTCTCGGCCGTGACCGACCCGGTCGGCGCCAAGCTGATCAGCAACATGGAGAAGCCCGGCGGCAATGTCACCGGCGTCTCCGACCTGTCGCCGATGGGCAAGCATCTGGAACTGATCACCCGCATCACCCCCAATGCCAAGCGGCTGGGCGTGATCTACAACCCCGGCGAAGCCAATGCCGTGGCGCTGGTCGATCTGATCGAGAAGACCGCCGGCGATTACGGCATGACCGTGTCGAAGGCGGCCGCCACCAAGTCGAGTGACGTGCTGACTGCGGCCCGCTCGCTGGTCGGCAAGGTCGACGTCATCTATGTGCCCACCGACAACACCGTGGTCTCGGCGATCGAGAGTGTGGTGAAGGTGGGCCAGGATGCCGACATTCCGGTCTATGCCGGCGATACCAATTCGGTCGGCCGTGGCGCCATCGCGGCGGTGGGCTTCAATTATTACGATGTCGGCTACCAGACCGGCGAGATGGTCGCCAGGATTCTGGGCGGCGCCAATCCGGGCGACATTCCGGCCTCGACGGTCGAGAAGCTGGAACTGTATCTGAACCCCGGTTCGGCCAAGGAGATGGGTGTCACCATCCCCGAGGCGGTGATCGCCGATGCCAAGGAAGTCGTGAAGTAAGCGACGCCCGACAACAGGCATGCCGGCCGAACGCCGCCATGGAGGCTCCATGGCGGCGTTCGCGGTTGGGGGCCGGCGATGGCCGCGGCAATCGCGGAGGTTTCATCATTGGATGACGCATCGGCGAATTGGTTTCATTCGTTCTACAGTTCTGGTATGGGTTTCGCGGGCGGCTTGCGGTGGTTCGGGGGATCGGCTACCACTGCCTGAAGCGCCGCCCCGGATCGGAGCGAGACGCGGAGATCGGGGGATATCCGCGCCGGGGCGTGTTCTGTTCCGGAAAACATGGCAGACGGGAATGCCTGCAACATGGTGCATGTGAGCTATCCGGTGCGGATCTGCGCCGGCAGCCCCGGGGGAGGGGTGCTATGAGCATGATCGCCTGGATGGGCGCGATCGAGACCGGTTTCGTCTTTGGGCTGGTCGCTCTGGGCGTGTATCTGTCCTTTCGCATCCTGGATTTTCCCGACCTCACGGTCGATGGCAGCTTCCCGCTGGGGGCGGCGGTTTCGGCGACGGCGATCGTCAATGGCTGGGATCCGTTTCTGGCGACGGCGATGGCGTTCCTGGCCGGCTGCGTCGCGGGGTCGATCACCGCCTGGCTGAACGTCAAGCTGAAGATCCTGAACCTGCTGGCCAGCATCCTGATGATGATCGCGCTGTATTCGATCAATCTCAGGATCATGGGCCGTCCGAATGTGGCGCTGTTGGGCGAGACCACGGTGTTGACGCCGTTCGAGGCGCTGGGCCTGCCCTATTACCTGATGACACCGCTGGTCTTCGGCGTGGTGGTGATCATCGCCATGCTGCTGCTGGTGCGGTTCCTGAACAGCGAGATGGGCCTGGCGATGCGCGCCACCGGCGCCAATGCCCGCATGGCCCGTGCGCAAGGCATCAACACCGCCGCCATGACCCTGACCGGCATGGCGCTGTCGAACGGGCTGGTCGCCATCGGCGGCGCGCTGTTCGCCCAGTCGCAGGGCAGCGCCGACGTCACCATGGGTGTGGGCACCATCGTGGTCGGGCTGGCATCGGTGATCGGCGGCGAGGCGGTGATGTCGACCCGCACCATCGGCCGGGCGGTGCTGGCCTGCATCGTCGGCGCCATCCTGTATCGGGTGGCGGTGGCGCTGGCGCTGAATGCGGGCTTCCTGGGGCTGACCGCATCCGATCTCAATCTGGTCACCGCCGTGCTGGTGGCCGCGGCCATGGTGCTGCCAAGGATGCTGGCCCAGCGCCGGCGTCCGGCTGCGCGCGGGAGATCCTGATCATGATCGAGGCACGCGGCCTGCACGTGACCTTCAACCCCGGCACGCCGCTGGAAACCCGCGCTCTGCGCGGGCTGGACCTGACCATGGCCGAGGGCGAATTCGTCTGCGTGATCGGATCGAACGGCGCCGGCAAATCCACCTTCCTGAACGCATTGTCGGGCGAGGCCTCGGTTGATGAGGGCCGGATCGTCATCGACGGCACCGACGTCACCCGCTGGCCGGCGCGACGCCGCGCCGGGCTGATGGCGCGGGTGTTTCAGGACCCGATGGCCGGCACCTGCGAAAAGCTGTCGATCGAGGAAAATCTGGCGCTGGCCTTCGCGCGTGGCACGACGCGCGGCTTGGGCCGCGCGGTGCGCGCCGACCGCCGCGACCGGTTCCGCGCCGCCCTGAAGCGGCTGGATCTGGGCCTGGACAAGCGGCTCGGCGACCGGATGGGGCTGTTGTCGGGTGGTCAGCGCCAGGCGGTCAGCCTGCTGATGGCGACCTTGCAGCCGATGAAGATCCTGCTGCTGGATGAACACACGGCGGCCCTTGATCCGCGCACCGCCGATTTCGTGCTGGGGCTGACCCGCGACATCGTGGCGGAGGGCCGGTTGACCACGCTGATGGTGACCCACAGCATGAAGCAGGCGCTGGAGATCGGCTCGCGGACCGTGATGCTGCATGAGGGCCGGGTGGTGTTCGACGTCTCAGGGCCTGAGCGCGAGGGCCTGAAAGTCGAGGATCTGCTGGAGATGTTCAAGCGGGTGCGCGGCGAGGAACTGTCGGACGACGCGCTGCTGTTGGGCTGAACACTTGAACCGCCCCGGCGGCGCTGTCACTGTTGTTGTCTGATCGTCCGTTACCGTTCCGCCCGCCGGAGGCACCGTCCCTTGGAATTCTGCTCAGCCTGCGGCGGCCGCATCGCCCGGCGTATCCCGCAGGGCGACAGCCGCCCGCGCCATGTCTGCACCGCTTGTGGCACGATCCATTACCGCAACCCCAACATGGTGGTGGGGGCGGTGTGCGTGTGGGACGACCGGGTGCTGCTGGCCCGGCGGTCGATCGCCCCGCGCGAGGGTTTCTGGACCGTGCCGGCGGGCTTTCTGGAGCTTGAGGAAAGCACCGCAGATGGCGCGCTGCGCGAGGTGTTCGAGGAAGCCGGCGCGCGCTGCACGGTCGACCGGCTGCTGGCGGTGTATGACATCCCGGAAATCCATCAGGTCCAGATCTTCTATCTGGCGACCATGACCCGCCCTGAGATTTCGGCCGGGATCGAGAGCGTCGAGGTGGGGCTGTTCACCTGGGACGAGATCCCGTGGGACGAGTTGGCCTTCCCGACGGTGAAGGCGGTGCTGAAGGACTGGCAGCGCCTGCGTCATGGCGAGGCCGTGGGCCGGCGCGATTTCATCCGCCCGAAGCCCCCGGTGACCCTGCCTGACGATCAGAAAACCCCCGAGCAGGCCACCGACCCCGAACGCCCCAGTGAGCCGGTCGCAGAGACCGAGACACCGCCGGCGATGGCGTGAACCGCCCGCGGTTGAAACGCTACATCAATCGAACGCTTTATCAAAACAGAGTTTCAGACAAGCCACTGTCTGGCCGGGTGAGACAAATCCTGTGCATGATCCAGAGGTGGAGAAGCGGGTGGCATTGACCGCCCGCCCCGGATCACCCGCGGAGGAAATGTCTGATGTCTTGTTATACGAAACAGTTGCGGCGGCTTGGCCGCGGCGTGTCGCTGGCCGTGCTTGCCCTGGCGGCACCCGGCGTGGCAGCGGCGCAGAGTGGTGCGGCGCCGATCGCCGAATGGCAGCTTGATACCGTTATCCAGCCCTCGCCCTTCCGGGGCGTGCACGGGCTGGCGGTGGCGCCCGACGGATCGGTGCTGGGTGGCAGCGTCGTCGGGCAGCAGATCATTGCCATCGACCCCAAGACCGGCGCCAGCCGGGTGATCGTCGACCGGCCGGCCGGTCAGGCCGACGACATCGTGATCGGGCCGGATGGCCGGATCGTGTGGACCGCTTTCCTGTCGGGCGAGGTGCGCGCGACGCCGGGCTCGGCACTCACCGGCGGCGGCGCGCCGATCCAGGTACTGGCGACCGGCCTGCCGGGGATCAACTCGCTGGATTTCGATGATGGCGGGCGGTTGTATGCGACCCGGGTGTTCCTGGGCGACGCGCTGTACGAGATCGACCCGACCGGCGCCACGCCCGCGAAACAGCTTCTGGAGGGCATGGGCGGGCTGAACGGCTTCGAGATCCAGGGCCGCACCCTGCGTGGGCCGCTGTGGTTCAAGGGCGATCTGGCGGAGGTGAACCTGGACGCGCCGGCGGTGACGGTGATCGCCAGCGGCTTCAAGGTGCCCGCGGCCGCCAATCTTGAGGCCGACGGCCACCTTCTGGCGCTGGACACGGTGACCGGCGAGGTGAAGCGGGTCGACGCGGCCACCGGCACCGCCACCGTGCTGACCACGCTGAACCCGGCGCTGGACAATCTGGCGGTGGCGCCCGACGGCACGATCTATGTATCGAACATGGCCGAAGGCGTGATCTATGCCATCGATCCCAAGACCGGCAACCACAAGCCGATCAACACCGGCGGTCTGGCGGTGCCCGGCGGTCTGGTGGCGGTGACCACGCCCGGTGGCGGCACGGTGCTGCATCTGGCCGATCTGTTCGCCTATCGGACCATCGACGGCGACAGCGGCAAGGTGGCCGATGTGGCGCGCGCCTATGCCAGCAACCTTGAGAACCCGATGAACGCCAATGCCGATATGGGCCGCATCCTGCTGTCGAGCTGGTTCGCTGGCGGCGTGCAGATGTTCGATCCCGCGACCGGGGCGGAGCTTGGCCATGTCAACGGGCTGGCGGCGCCGATGGACGCGCTGATGGCCGATGACGGGCACCTGCTGGTGCTGACCGCCGGTGGTACCATTCAGCGCGTGGCCCTGGATGGCGGCGCCGCACCGGCCGATCAGGCGCCGGTGGTGGAGCATCTGGCGATGCCGACGCGGATGATCTGGTCCGGTCCGGAGCGCAGGTCGGTCTATGTGGTCGAAACCGGCGCTGGCCGGATCGTGGAAGTGCCGGTCGACGGGCAGGCGCTGCGGGCGGTGGCCGGTGGGCTGGATGCGCCCGAGGGCCTGGCCATGCTGCCCGATGGCCGGCTGGTGACGGTGGAAACCACCACCGGCCGGGTGCTGGCGCTGGACCCGGCCACCGCCACCGGCGAGTTGATCTCGACCGGGTTGAAGGGCCGCGTGGGGCTGATGGGCACCGCCGGCATGCCGCCCGCCTATATCCCCACCGGCATCGCGGTTGACGACAAGGGCCGGGTGTTCATCGCCGGCGACAATGACGGCAGCCTGACGCGCCTGACGCCGCGCTGACCAGCCGCCGCCGCGCCCCGACAGCGGGCGCGGCGCTCAATCCTGGCCGTCGGCGATATCGCCGGCGGCCACACTGTGCCGCTGGATCAGCGGCACCTGCGACATGCTGAACACCAGCGTCAGCGGCATGATGCCGAACAGCTTGAACCCGACCCAGAAATCGGTGGAGTAGTTCCGCCACACGACTTCGTTGATGATCGCCAGCAGCAGGAAGAACAGCCCCCAATTGCGGGTGATCTTCAGCCAGCCGGCATGGTCGAGCAGGAAAGCCCAGCCGACCAGCGGCTTCAGCAGCGGCCGGCCGAAGGCGAGCCCGGCCAGCAGGATCACGCCGAACAGGGTGTTGACCACGGTCGGCTTGATCTTGATGAACAACTCGTCGTCGAAGGCCAGCGCCAGGCCGCCGAAGCCCAGCACGAACACGCCCGAGACCAGCGGCAGGATCGGCACCCGCCGCTCACGCAGCCACGACACGGTCAGCGCGATGGCGGTGGCGGCCATCCAGCCGGCGGTGCCATACATCAACCCGAAGCGGGCATTGAGCACGAAAAACACCACCAGCGGCCCGGCTTCCAGCGCCAGCCGGGTCAGCCCGGCGCCGGCGCCGACCGGGGCCTGCTGCTGCGTTGTCTTGGGCTCGGTCATCGCTCCGGTCCTTCCAGTCCGACCAGGGCGCGGGCGAAGGCGCGGGCCTCGAACGGCTTCAGATCGTCGATCCCCTCACCCACGCCCACGGCATGCACCGGCAGGCCGAACCGATCGGCCAGCGCCACCAGAACGCCACCCTTGGCGGTGCCGTCCAGCTTGGTCAGCACCAGCCCCGACAGCGGCACCATCGACTTGAAGGTCTCGACCTGATTGATCGCGTTCTGGCCGGTGGTGGCATCCAGCGCCAGCACGATATCGTGCGGCGCACTGGCGTCGACCTTGCCGATCACCCGGATGATCTTCTGCAACTCGGCCATCAGCCCGGCCTTGTTGTGCAGCCGGCCGGCGGTGTCGATGAACACGATGTCGGCACCCTCGCGCCGGGCACGCTCCACGGCATCATAGGCAAGCCCGGCCGCATCGGCGCCGGTCTCACGTTTGAACACCGGCACGCCGGCGCGCTGACCCCAGATTTCAAGCTGTTCGACCGCAGCGGCACGGAAGGTGTCGCCGGCGGCCAGCAGCACGCGGCGCCGGTCGGCGACCGCGGCGGCGGCCATCTTGCCCAGCGTGGTGGTCTTGCCGGTGCCGTTGACGCCAACCATCACCACCACCCGCGGTCCGCTTTCGGCACGGCTGAAGGCGAGCGGGACGGCCACCGGTTCCAGAATCTTGGTGATCTCGTCGGCGAGCAGCCCCTTGATCTCGTCGAGCCCCAGATCCTGACCATAGCGGCCCTTGCCCATCGCCGCCGTGACCTTGGCGGCGGTGACGGGGCCCAGATCGGCCTGGATCAACAGCTCTTCCAGCTCTTCCAGGGTCTCGGCGTCGAGCTTGCGCTTGGTGAAGATCCCGGCCAGACCGTCGCCGATCCGGCTGCTGGTCTTGCGCAAGCCCGCCTTCAGGCGCGAAAGCCAGCCGCCCTTGCCCGTCTGCTCCTCGCTCAAGCGGTTGCCCTCCCTGGGATGTGCCGGTCCGTGGCATGGTGGTGGTCGGGGTGGCCGGCGCCAAGGATGTCACCGGCCAGGGTTTCGGTATCGGCGCCGGTGACGCGGATGGTGGTGATGCTGCCGGCCAATGCCGGGTCGACCGGCCGGTTCAGCCGCACCAGGGCGAAGCCCTCGCTGCGGGCGGTCGCCGGGGTTTCGATCAGCACCGGCAGGTCGTGGCCGATCTGGCCGTCCAGCCAGCGGGCAAGGCCCCTGGCGCCGGCTTCACGCAGCAGGCGGGCGCGATCGCGCCGGATGGCCACCGGCACCTGCGGCATGCGCGCGGCCGGGGTGCCGTTGCGGGCGGAATAGGGGAAGACGTGCAGATGCACCAGCCCCATATCGTCGATCAGCGTCAGGCTGTTCTCGAACATGGCGTCGGTTTCGGTGGGGAAGCCGGCGATCAGGTCGGCGCCGAACACGGCATCGGGGCGGATGCGGCGGACCGCGTCGGCGAAGGCGACCGCCTGGGCACGGCTGTGGCGGCGCTTCATCCGCTTCAGGATCATGTCGTCGCCGGCCTGCAGCGACAGATGCAGATGCGGCATCAGCCGGGGCTCTTCGGCCAGCGCCTGCATCAATTCCGGGTCGATCTCGGCTGAATCGATCGACGACAGCCTGAGCCGCGCCAGATCGGGCACCAGCCGCAACACCCGGCGCACCAGATTGCCCAGGCTGGGCCGCCCGGGCAGATCGGCGCCATAGGAGGTGATGTCGACCCCGGTCAGCACGATTTCGGCATAACCGCGCGCCACCAGCTCGCGCACCTGCGCCACCACCTCGCCCACGGCCACCGAACGGCTGTTGCCGCGGCCATAGGGGATGATGCAGAAGGTGCAGCGATGATCGCAGCCGTTCTGGACCTGCACGAAGGCCCGCGCGCGGCCGTCCAGCCCCTCGACCAGATGGCCGGCGGTGTCGCGCACGGCCATGATGTCGTCGACGAAGATCCGGGCCGGTTCGGTGCGGCCGATGAAGGCCGGCACCGGCGTGGCCGTGGCGCCGGGGATGGCGGCGGCTGTGGGCACAGGTGCCGCGCCGGCCGCCGTCAGGGCCTGATTGAAGCGCTCGGGCTTCAGCTTGTCGTCGTTGCCGAGCACGGCATCGACCTCGGGCATGCCGGCCCAGGCGTCGGGGGCGATCTGGGCGGCGCAGCCGGTGACGATGATCCGGGCATCCGGATCGTCGCGGCGCGCGCGGCGGATCGCCTGTCGGGCCTGACGCTCGGCCTCGGCGGTGACCGCACAGGTGTTGAACACGATCGTCCGCCGGCCATCGGCCGCGTCGTCACCGGCGGCGGCACTGCCATCCTCTGCCGATATCCGGGCATGACCGCGCATCACCTCGCTTTCATAAGCGTTGAGGCGGCAGCCGAAGGTGATGATCCGCAGCGGATCGTCGGTCTGGTCGGTCATGACGGCAAGCGATCGGAAGCGTGTGGGGGGCGGAAGGTGCGCGGGGGATCGGACATCCGCGGGAGATCAGGCGAGCAGCGACGGGTCGAGTGTCCCCTCGAAGCTGGTCGCGACCGGCCCCGACATCAAGACGCGATTGTCATCGGTCCAGGTGATGGAAAGCGGGCCCCCATCCAGCACCACCTGAACCGTGCGGCCGGTGAGGCCGCGGCGGATGGCGGCGATGGCCGCGGCACAGGCACCGGTACCGCAGGCGGCGGTGATGCCGACGCCGCGTTCCCACACCCGCATGCGGATACGGTCGGGGCCGATCAGGTGCGCCACCTCGACATTGGTGCGCCGGGGGAAAGCCGGGTGATGTTCCAATGGCGGGCCCAGCCGTTCAAGATCGACGGCTTCGGCATCGTCGACGAAGAACACCACATGCGGATTGCCGACATTCACCGCCACCGGATCGGTCAGCGGACCTTCCGACACGCCGTCAAGATGCAGGGTATCGGCCGGCCCGGATAACGGGATCTGCTGCCAGTCGAGCCGCGCCGGCCCCATATCGACCGTGATCAGCCCTGCCGCCGTGCCTTCGCTGTCGGCACTGGCCAGAAGATGGCCGGCGGCGGTGGCGATGGTGGCGCGGGCAAGTCCGGTTTCGGCCATCAGCAGAAAGCCCACGCAGCGCGTGGCATTGCCGCAGGCCTCGACCTCGCCGCCATCGGCATTGTGGATGCGCATCACCGCATCGGCGCCACCCGCGGCGAGCGGGTCACCCTCGGCCGGATCGATCAGGATGAACTGGTCGCAGCCGACCCCCAGCCGCCGGTCGCTGATCCGGCGGATCTGGCGGGCGTCGAGCACTAGGCCGCGGGCGGGGCCGCTCCGCCGGTCGATGACCACGAAGTCGTTGCCGAGCCCGTGCATCTTGAGGAACGGGATCCTGTTCATGACTGCGATCTTATAGGACCGCCCCGAAAGCGCGTCCAATCAATTCGGGCCATGGATTTCAGCCGCTTGACCGGTGATTTCATCGGGAACGGCCCCGGCTTGCGGCTCCACCGGCTCCTCGGCCGGCAGCAGGCAGGTGACTTCGGCGCCGCCACCCGCGGCATCGCCGATCAGGATATGGCCGCCGTGAAGCTCGATCAGGCTGCGCGCCAGCGGCAGGCCCAGCCCGACGCCGGCCTTGCGCTCGCCCCGCCGCCGGCGCCAGAAGCGCTCGAACACCTGCTCGCGTTCGTTCTCAGGGATGCCCGGGCCTTCATCGGCGATGGTGATGGCAACCATCACGGGTGCATCGGTGTCGGCAACGGCCTCAGCAACGGAACCGGGCGCCGGTTCGGTGCCGGGGGCGACGAGCCGGGCCTGTATCCGCACATGGCTGTCGGATGGCGTGAAACGCAGGGCGTTGCCCAGCAGATTGTACAGCGCCTGACGCAGCCGGAGCCCGTCGGCCATGATGACACCGGTCTGCGCCGGACAATCGAGGTCGATGGTGACCGAGGCGGCGCGGGCGCGCTGGCGGGCCAGATCGGCCACCGATCGCAGCAACTGGCAGACATCGACCGGGCGGCGGGTGAGGGTGACGTCGCCGGCATCGATCGAGGCCAGATCGATCATGTCGTTGATCAGCACCAGCAGGTGTTCCGAGGCATGAACGATGTCTTCGGCATAGCCGCGCTGGCGCAGGTTCAGGGTGCCGGCCATCTCGCTGGCCAGAAGCTGGGCGAAGCCGATCACCGAATTCAATGGTGTGCGCAACTCATACGAGACATGGGCCACGAATTCCGATTTCAGCCGGTCGGCTTCCGCCAGGGCGGTGGCGCGATCCCGCAAGGCCCGTTCCACCCGGATGGTATCGGTGACATCGTCGATTGAAATCAGCGCCGCGCCATCGGGCAGCGGCGTGCCGGCGACCAGGAAGAAGCGGTCGCCCTTGAGTTCCAGCATGACCTCGCCACGCTTGCGTTCAGCCAGGGCGTCGGTGACCACGCCGCGCAGCAGGCTCACATCTTCCGCGCGCGCCATCAGCGGCCGCGCCGCCTGGGCCACCCGTTCCAGCGGCGCCTCGGCCAATCCACGCCCGGGATCATGGCCACGCCCGGGATCATGGCCACGCCCGGGATCAAGGCCACGCCCGGGATCCAGCCCGCGCCCGGGGTCAAGATCCAGCAGCCGGCTGAAGGTGGGGTTGACCAGACCCAGCCGGCCATCGGCACCGATCACCGCCAGGCCTTCGGCCAGACTGTCGATGGTGGCGCGCTGGACCGCGATCAGGGTGTTGTACGACCGCTCCAGCGCCAGCCGGTCGCTGACATCCTCGTAGATATGCACCAGACCGCCCTGGCGATGGGGGGCGATGATCACATGCAGGGTGCGGCCGTCGGGCAGATGGACCAGTTCCTCCATCGGCGCGAACAGGCTGGTATAGAAGGCCAGACGCTCGCGTTTCCAGGCAGGGAAATTGACCACTTCCGGCAGGCGTCGGGCTTCCCGCAGCCGCTCCAGCACCTCGGCCTCACGCGGGCGCTGGTCAAGGAAGGCGGCATCCATCTGCCACAGCCGGGCAAAGGCGCCGTTCCAGAAATTCAGCCGGGTGTCGGCGCCATAGACGGCGATCCCACTGGTGACGCTTTCGAACGCCTCGATATAGCCGGCCTCGGCGCGTTCGAGCTCGGCTTCGGCTTCGGCGAGGGCGGTGGTGTCGAGGGCGAGACCCACGGCCGGACGCTCGCCCGCGGGCGGCAGTTCGATCACCTCGAACACCCGGCGGTTGCCATGGGTGACCAGGGCACGGCGTTCGCGCAGCGGCTTGCCGCGATCGCGGGCGTTGCGCGCCAGGGCGCGGGCCTGGCCGATCAGGGCGCGGGTGGCAAGCTCGGGCCCGCCGCCATCATCGTCCATCGGCCCCAGGCTGTTGAACGCGGCATTATGGCCGGCGATCTCGTTGCCGACCCCGCGCCACCAGACCGGCAGCGGCAGCGCATCGAACACATGGGTCAGCAGGTCCGCGCGGGTCGACGCGGCGTGGAATTCAAGCCGGGTGATTGAATGCAGGCGGCGCTCCGCGGCGAGTTCTGCCTCGGCGCGGTGGGCCCGGTCAGACATCTGGCGGAAGCGGGCCCGGGTTCTGAACACGATCATGACGAGACCGGCACAGAGGACGACGAGCGGTGCTATGACGATCAGATCCATGGGCCAGAGTGTAGGCCATGCGCGCGCACGGCCGCAATCACGGCCACGATGGCCATGGCAGATCGGGAACCTGAACGCAGATCGCCGCCGCGGGGGCGATCCCCGCGGCGGCGAACTGGCTGGAGTGACGGGTGCCCGACCCGGGCTGCGGCGGTCAGTAGCGATAATATTCCGGCTTGAACGGGCCCTCGGCGGGAATGCCGATATAGGCGGCCTGTTCGGCCGACAGCTTGGTCAGCTTCACGCCCAGCTTTTCCAGATGCAGCGCCGCGACCTTCTCGTCGAGATGCTTGGGCAGGGTGTAGACCTTCTTGTCATAGGCGGCGGCGTTGGTCCACAGCTCGATCTGGGCCAGCACCTGGTTGGTGAAGGACGCGCTCATCACGAAGCTGGGATGGCCGGTGGCGCAACCCAGGTTCACCAGCCGGCCCTTGGCCAGCAGGATCAGGCGCTTGCCGTCGGGGAAGCTGATCTCGTCGACCTGCGGCTTGATCTCGTTCCACTCGTAATTCCGCAGCGCCGAGACCTGAATCTCGCTGTCGAAATGACCGATATTGCAGACAATCGCCCGATCCTTCATGTCACGCATGTGATCGAGGGTGATGATGTCGAGATTGCCGGTGGCGGTGACGAAGATATCGCCCTGAGGGGCGGCCTCTTCCATGGTGGTGACCTGATAGCCGTCCATGGCGGCCTGAAGCGCGCAGATCGGATCGATCTCGGTGATCAGCACCCGGGCGCCCTGGCCGCTCAGCGCCTCGGCCGAGCCCTTGCCGACATCGCCATAGCCGGCCACGACCGCGACCTTGCCGGCCAGCATCACGTCGGTGGCGCGCTTGATGCCGTCGATCAGGCTTTCGCGGCAGCCATAAAGGTTGTCGAATTTCGACTTGGTGACGCTGTCATTCACGTTGATCGCCGGGCAGGCCAGCTTGCCGGCCTTGGCCATCTCATAGAGACGCAGCACGCCGGTGGTGGTCTCTTCCGAGATGCCACGGACGTCCTTGATCAGATCGGGATACTTGTTGTGCATGATCAGGGTCAGGTCGCCGCCATCGTCCAGGATCATGTTGGGCGACCAGCCGTCGGGCCCCTGAATGGTCTGCTCGACGCACCACTCATATTCCTCTTCCGTCTCGCCCTTCCAGGCGAAGACCGGAATGCTGGCCGCGGCGATGGCGGCCGCGGCCTGATCCTGGGTCGAGAAAATGTTGCACGACGACCAGCGGACCTCGGCGCCCAGCGCGATCAGGGTCTCGATCAGCACGGCGGTCTGGATGGTCATGTGCAGGCAGCCGGCGATGCGGGCGCCGGCCAGCGGCTGGGCCGCGCCATATTCGTCGCGCAGCGCCATCAGGCCCGGCATCTCGGTTTCAGCCAGCGAGATTTCCTTGCGGCCCCACTCGGCGAGGCTGATGTCCTTGACCTTGTAGTCGGCGAACGTGGTCATCGAGGGCGCTCCATAAATGCGGGCGGTGCAGGGGTCATTCGGGCGGTGCCGGGTCATTCGGGCGATGTCGGGCCAGATGCGGCTGCTGGCAAACCGAAATCCGGACGCACGGAGCCTCCCGCACGACCATCAGGTGCATCCGTTATAGCCCCGACCACCGCCTGGCGGCAAGGGAATATAAAGCTATCTTTATATGGTAATATGCGAGACGTGCGGTTGCATGCGGCGGGTGCTGATGCCGCTCCCTGCGGGATAAGGCTATTCGTCTTCCTCGAACCGTGCGGCGACCAGGGCGACCAGGGTGTCCATGGCGCGGGCGGCATCCGGGCCGCTGATCGCGATGTCGATGGTGCAGCCGGGGCTGGCGGCCAGCATCATCAGGCCCATGATCGACCGGCCCGACACGGTCTGGCCGCAGCGGGTGACCTGGATGTCGGAGGTAAAGCTGTCGGCCGTCTTGACGAATTTGGCCGCGGCGCGGGCGTGCAGCCCACGGCGGTTGACGATTTCAACCGTGCGGGTCAGCGGCGCACCGGTGCTTTCCGCCGGCGCGCCGGACCCATCGGTCCCCTGTCCCCCGATCCCCACCGGCATGGCTCAGCGACCATCGCCGGCGAGCAGGGTGCTCGCGACATTGATGTATTTGCGCCCGGCATCCTGGGCGCTGACCACGGCCTTGGCCAGCGGCTCGGTCTCGCGGACGCTGGCGAGCTTGATCAGCATCGGCAGGTTCACACCCGCGATCACCTCGACATGCGCCCGGTCCAGGATCGAGATCGCGAGGTTCGATGGCGTGCCACCGAACATGTCGGTCAGCACGATCACCCCGTCACCGCCATCCACTGCCGCCACGGCATCGATGATGTCCTGGCGGCGCTTCTCCATGTCGTCATCGGGGCCGATGCAGATGGCACGCATGGCTTTCTGATGGCCGACAACATGTTCAGTGGCGGCCACGAACTCATCCGCAAGCCGGCCATGCGTCACCAGTACCAGACCGATCATCGGTTCTGTCGTCACCTTGGTTGCGGAGGGTGCTGTGGCGGGGATCCCCCCGGCGCCAGACGGCCCCGGGCCACGGCCCCTCGTTTCAGGATCGATGCTGCGTCCCAGGCGGCACCGGCCGCAATCCGCCGGGTTCCGGCAGGTCGCGATGGCGTACTGTAACCCGCCACCCGTCCCGCCTCAATTGCTCTGCGAGACGTTCGGTCACGAACACTGATCTATGCTGGCCGCCGGTGCAACCGATGGCGATGGTGAGATAGGATTTACCCTCGCGGGCATAGGCCGGCAGCAGCAGGCGGATCAGATCGAGGCTGCGATCAAAAAACGCCCCGAACAGCGGATCGGCCGCCACATGGGCACCGACGGCGGCATCGAGGCCGGTGAGCGGGCGGAGCAACGGATCGTAATGCGGATTGGACAGAAACCGCACGTCGAGCACCAGATCGGCATCGCGGGGCAGGCCGCGACGGAAGCCGAACGAGGTGACGGCAAGCTGCAGACCGGGCGAGCCGCCGAAGGCGAACAGTTCCGCCGCCCGGCGCCGGAGGTCGGTGAGGCTGAATTCGCTGGTGTCGAGCACGACATCGGCGCGATCGCGCAAGGGCTGGATCAGCGCGCGTTCGTCGCGGATGCCATCCTCGACCGGCCGGTCATCGGCCGCCGACAGCGGATGACGGCGGCGGGTTTCGGTATAGCGGCGATAGAGCACCTCGTCGTCGCAGTCCAGATAGACCATGGTGGTGACGAGGCCCGGCACACGGGCGATCTGCGCCAGCGACTGTTCGACCGCCGCCACATCGAAGCCGCGGGTGCGGACATCGATGCCGATGGCCAGCGCATCGCCCGGGGCCATCGCCTCCACCGCCGGCGCCACCAGCCGCACCGGCATGTTGTCGATGGTCTCGTAGCCCAGATCCTCGACCGATTTCAGCAGCGAGGTGCGCCCGGCGCCCGACAGCCCGGTGATGATCAGCAGCCGGGCCGTGGAGGCCGCCGCAAAGGCGGATGAGGCGGCAGGATCCGGACGGCTGTCGATGGTCATGCATGCCTCCGCGCGGGGTCGATCTCGGCTGAGAGTGCCGCGCGCAACCGGGCGGGGGCCGATGCCTCCACCGCCACCAGGTCGATCACCGGCACCGCGATGCCGGCCAGATCCAGATGGCGCCGGCCGGGCAGGCGCTCGATCGGGTGGCCGGGCCGCCGCAGTAGCGCCACCAGCCGCACCGATGCCTGATCGGCAGCACCGACCCTGAGGATGCCGACGCCCCGGACCTCGATCAACCCGAAAAGCGCACGTGGCGCGCGCGCGACCGGCCAGCGTGCCTCATCCGCCGCATCCGTCGCGGGCGGGCGGATGATCACGCGGTCGTCGGCGACGAGTTCGGCGCCGGCATCGATCAGCCGCAGGGCCAGATCGGATTTACCGACACCACTGTCGCCGATCAGCAGCACACCGGCGCCGGCGATCCGCACGCAGGTGGCATGGATGCTGGGAACGGGTGGCTCTGGCGGGATGGCTGAAGGCTGCCCGGTTCCGGTCAACATGGGCGGCGCTGTCCGATATGGATGGGCCGTTGCGGGGGCGATCCGCCGGGCGCCGGGATGCCGGGCGCCGGGATCAGGCGGCCTTGCTGGAGGCGTCGTCGATCAGCAGTGCATAGAGGGCATCGGCGGTGTCGGAGCCGCGCAGCTTGTCGCAGACCCGTTCGTCGCGCAGCAGCCGCGATACCCGCGCCAGCGCTTTCAGATGATCGGCCCCGGCCGATTCCGGGGCCAGCAACAGAAAGATCAGGTCGACCGGCTGGTCGTCGACGGCATCGAAATCGATCGGCCGTTCCAGCCGGGCGAACAACCCCTGAACCCGTTCCAGCCCGGCAAGCCGGCCATGGGGAATCGCGACGCCGTTGCCGACACCCGTGGTTCCCAGCCGCTCGCGTTCGAGCAGGGTTTCAAAGATGGTCCGCTCGTCGATGCCGGTAAGTTCCGCCGCACGCTGCGACAGATCCTGAAGAACCTGCTTCTTGCTGCTGGACTTCAGGGATGCGAAAACCCCTTCGGCGCGCAGCAGATCCGCGATCTCCATGACAACAACCTCTTGTCGGAAAGCCCGTGGCCCTGGTCTGAAGATGCGCCGGGGCTCAACAGTGCCTGGGCTCCGAAGTGATTGGCGCCGGGGAACGGTCCCATGTCTGGTCCCTGCCCCCCGGTTGCCGCGCTCCGGGGCAACCTGCCCCGAAGCGGTGGCCGGGACGGTCAATCCGGAATGCGCGGATCCACCCAGCCGATATTCCCGTCGTCGCGCCGATATACAAGATTGAGGCCGCCATGTGCCTTGTTCCGGAACAGCAGCGCGCTCTGATCGGCGAGGTCCATGTGCATCACCGCCTCGCCCACCGTCAGCGACAGGATCGCGGTGTCGGTTTCGGCGATGACCACCGGGTGGCCGGTGGTCGCGTCCTCACGCTCGACCGGCTCGTCCTCCTCGGCGGCCAGAACGTAGGCGCGGGCCGGGATGGATGCAAATGAATTCTGTGCAGCCTCGGTCCGGCCGTCGTTGCGGTGATGATCCCTGAGCCGGCGCTTATAGCGTCGAAGCTGCTTTTCTGCGCGATTCAGCGCCTGATCGAAGGCGACATAGATCTCGTCGGACTGACCCGATGCCTTCATCATCACGCCACGCCGGGCATGAACGGAAATATCGCAACGGAACAGGTGCGCATCGCGACCGAAGGCGACCTGGGCATCGATGGCGTCGTCGAAATACTTGCTGACACCGCGATCCAGTTCTTCGGCGACGTGGCTGCGCAAGGCATCGCCGACGTCGATCTGCTTGCCTGAAACGGTAAGCTGCATGGTCCCTCGCCTGTCGCTTGTCCGCGTGCCGGTCACAGGGGGCCATGACGGATGGCAGGCCGCCGACCGTTGTGGCCGATCCGGCGCGGATCGTTGACGGAGGTCCGCGGCCGGTCTCCCCTCCGGACGCGGCCCCTTCCATGGGGGCGCGGTTGCGATCGGCTCAGCGCTTGGCCATCTTGGCGCGACGCCGCTGGACCGACGATCCGATCCCCATCCCCTCCCGATACTTTGCGACAGTTCTGCGCGCGATGTCGATGCCATCCGCCGACAGAAGCTCAACGAGCTTGTCGTCGGACAGGATCGCCGTGCCGCTTTCGCTGTCGATCATTTCCTTGATCCGGTGACGCACCGCCTCGGCCGACACCGATCCCTGGCCGTCGGCGGTGGCGATGGCGGCGGTGAAGAAGAATTTCAGCTCGAACAGCCCGCGTGGGGTGGTCATGTATTTGTTCGCGGTCACCCGGCTGACGGTGCTCTCGTGCATGCCGATCGCGTCGGCGATGTCACGCAGGGTCAGCGGCCGGAGATGGCGGATGCCATGGGCGAAGAACCCGTCCTGCTGGCGGACCAGTTCGCCCGCCACCTTCAGGATGGTGCGCGCCCGCTGGTCCAGCGCCTTGACCAGCCAGCTCGCGGTCTGCATCCGCTCCGAAACGTAATCGCGCTCCACCTTCGACTTCACCTGCGACGAGATGACGGTCGCATAGGCATGATCGATCAGCACCCGCGGCAGGGTTTCGGGGTTCAGCTCGATCTGCCAGCCGCCATCCGGGCGCGGTTTCAGCAGGATATCGGGCACCACGGTCTGCATCGGCTCGGCGCCGTAGCAGAGCCCCGGGCGCGGGTCCAGGGCCCGGATCTCGCGGACCATGTCGTCGAGGTCGTCGTCATCGACCCCGGTCACCCGCCGGAGCCGCGCGCGGTCGCCCTGAGCCAGCAGGTCCAGATGCGCGAGCAGGGCCTGCATCGCCGGGTCCAGGCGGTCGCGCTCGGCAAGCTGCAGCGCCAGGCATTCGGCCAGATCGCGGGCGAACACGCCGGTCGGGTCCAGCCCCTTCAGCCGGACAAGCACCGCCTCCACCCGTTCGGGCTCGACGCCCATCATCTGGGCGGCCTCGGCGGGGCTCGCGGTCAGATAGCCGTTTTCGTCCAGCAGGCCGATCAGCACGGTGGCGATCGCCCGGTCGATGCCGTGCGGGATCTCGACCGCGACCTGGTCTTCCAGATGGCGCGACAGGGTGATCGACTGGCTGGTGCGGGCCTCGAAGCCCTCGTCGTCGCCATCGAAATTCATGTCGCCGCCGCGACCGGCCGGGCCGCCGGCATCGAAGCCCAGCCCGGGATCCATGTCCATCTCGCGCTGGGCGGCGGTTTCCTGCCCCGGCGGCGGGCCGTCGCTTTCGAACATGCCGGACAGGTCGGTGTCGAGCGGTGCATGATCGGCGTCGGGCATCATCCCGCTTGCCACCAGATCGCTGATATCGGTGCGGTCCTCGGCATTGAAGACGGTGTCGAAATCATCGCCGCCGCCGGGTGTCCCGTCGCCACCCGCGCCATCACCGCCGGCCCCCTCGCCGGCGGGGCCGTCGCCGCCGAAGCGCTCGCCCCCGGGATCGCCCCCCACCGTGATGGCGGCGGGCTCGTCGCGATCGTCGGCGCGCACCAGCAGCGGGTTCTGGAGCAATTCGTCGTCAACGAAAGCAGTCAGTTCAATATTATTCAACTGCAACAGCTTGATGGCCTGCTGCAACTGGGGTGTCATCACCAGCGCCTGAGAGAGCTTTATGTCCAGTCTCTGGCTGAGCGCCATGCACGTGTGATCCCTAGAGGCTGAAACGGTCGCCGAGATAGACCCGACGCACGTCGTCATTGGCGACGATGTCCTCGGGCGACCCCTCCATCAGCACCGTTCCGTCGTGCAGGATGTAGGCACGATCGATGATGTCGAGGGTTTCGCGGACATTGTGGTCGGTGATCAGCACGCCGATGCCGCGATGTTTCAGATGCGACACCAGTTCGCGGATGTCGGCGACCGCGATCGGATCGATACCGGCCAGCGGCTCGTCGAGCAGGATGAAGCCGGGGTTGGTGGCGAGCGCCCGGGCAATCTCCACCCGCCGCCGTTCACCGCCCGACAGCGCGATGGCCGGCGTGCGCCTCAGATGGCTGATCGAGAACTCGGCCAGAAGCTCGTCGAGCATGGTCTCGCGCTTGTCGCGCACCGGCTCGGCGACTTCGAGGGTCGCCCGGATGTTGTCTTCCACCGTCAGTCCCCGGAAGATCGAGGCCTCCTGTGGCAGATAGCCGATGCCGAGCCGCGCGCGGCGATACATCGGCAGGGCGGTCATGTCGTCGCCATCGAGCAGGATGCGGCCGTAATCGGCCGAAATCAGCCCGGTGATGATGTAGAAGCAGGTGGTCTTGCCGGCGCCGTTGGGGCCAAGCAGCCCCACCGCCTCGCCGCGCGCCACGTTGAGCGACACGTCGCGCAGAACCGGACGCTTCTTGTAATGCTTGCCCAGCGACTGCGCGACCAGCCCCGGCGGCACGGGGGCGGCCGGGTTGATCGGTGTGACGGGCATGGTCGCGGTCTGGCTGGAGGCGGTCACGATGTCGCGGCTCTCGATCCGTGGATGGCAATGGCGGCAACGGATGCGCCGCCGTTGTGGGCGTCGTTCCGGTCCGGTTGGCTTCAGTTCCTCTTCTCGGGCACGAACAGGCCGCGGACCGGGCCCTTGCGGCCACTTTCCAGCGTGCTGTTGCCTTTGTTCAGGTCCAGCACCAGCCGTTCGCCTTCAAGCTGGCTGCGGCCCTGGGTCAGCTTGACCGCGCCGGTGAGGGTGACCACACCACGTGAGACGTCATAGATGCCCACGCCGCCCCGGGCGCTTTCGTTCGGGGTGATGATCTGGACGTTGCCCTCGGCCTCGATCTTCGAGATCTCGCCCGCGGCATCGGCCAGACCGCCACCGCCGGGCGAGGCGGGGGCATCCGACCCGCCGGTGCCTGCAGTGTCGGCGGGCGGCGCCTGATTGGTCTCGCCGGACACATGGACCTTCAGCACGTCGGCATAGAGCGTCATGGTGCCCTGGACCGCCTTCACGTCGCCGCGGAAGGTGGCGACCCGGTCGACATCCGACCATTCCAGCGACTGCTGGGCGGTGATCTCGATCGGCTGGGTGGTGTCGATGCTGCTGGTGCGCAGCGCGCTCTGTGCCCGGGCGATACCGGGGGCCAGGATGGTGCCGGCCGTGAGCGCGATCATGGCGGCCAGCGCCGCCATGATCAGGGGCAGAGGCCGCCTGCCGGCGCGGTGGGGCGCCGGGCCGGTTTCGGCCGGATGGCTCAACGTCATGCTCGCTCTCAAGGTCATCTGTCCACGCCTGGGTAGCCCGTGACCCGCACGGGGCCGTCGAAGGTGATGGTCTCATGTTCCCGCCGGACGGTGAAGCCGGCGGCGTCGATCGTGCCCACGGGACCGTGGGCCACCACCGCATGGTCGCCACGGATCGTGCCACTGTCGAGGTCGGCGGCCACATGTTCCGTCTGCATCGCATAGCCGGTCTCGGCGATCACCTCGACCTGGCCTTCCAGTTCCAGCCGCTCGTCGTCGCGGTTGAACGTGCCGCTTTTCGCCCGGATCGCGAGCCAGGTGCCGTCGGAGGCGGTCATATCGGCACGGATGACCTTCAGCGTCACCTCCGGGCTGTCGACCGCCGGCTGTGTCGCCTCGTCGGCCTCGACCCGGAACGGCTTGCCCTCGCCATCGACGCCGGTGAACCGGGGCGAGACCATCCGCAGGGCGTCGACATCGTCGCGGATGATTCCAGAATATCCTATATGGCTGTCGCCGCCGACGCCCGTCAATTGCGACCACACGAGCACGAGCACGATCAAACCCGCGCCCAGCGCCGGCAGCAGGATGCGCGACAGGCGCACGAACCGGCTGTAGCGGCTGCGCCGGCGCGGGCCCGCGGGTGCCGCCGGTGGCGTCATGGTCTTGCGTGGCTGTGCCGGATCGGGCGCGGGCGGGGTCTGGCGGAGATCGTCACCGGCCATGGCTCAGGCCACCCCGGCGCGCAGGCAGTCGTGGACATGCAGGATGCCGGCCGGGCGGCCCTCGTCATCGACCGCGAACAGGGCGGTGATCTTGAAATCGTTCATGATCGCCAGCGCTTCGGCGGCCAGCGCCCGCACCCGGATGGTTTTCGGGTCGGCGGTCATCACCTCGCCCACCGGCCGCGCGGTCAGGTCGGGGCCCATATGGCGGCGCAGATCGCCGTCGGTGACGATGCCGGCAAGCCGCCCCTGGCCATCGATCACGCCGACGCAGCCGAAGCTTCGGGCGCTGATCTCGATCAGGGCCTCAGACATCGGCCGGTCGGGGGTGATCAGCGGCAGCGCCTCTGGCCCGTGCATGATGTCGGCGACCTTGATCAGCCGCGCGCCCAGCTTGCCGCCCGGATGAAACACCCGGAAATCCTCGGCGGTGAAGCCGCGCCGGTCGAGCAGCGCCATCGCCAGCGCATCGCCCAGCGCCAGCGTCATGGTCGTCGAGGTGGTGGGTGCCAGCCTGAGCGGGCAGGCCTCGGGCACCGCCGGCAGGATCAGTGCCACATCGGCCGCTTCGGCAAGCGGGCTGCCGGCGCGGGCGGTGATGCCGACCAGCGGGATCGCGAAGCGCCGGGTATGGGCCAGGATGTCGGACAATTCGGGCGTCGCCCCGGAATTCGACAGCGCCAGAACCGCATCGCTGCGGGTGATCATGCCCAGGTCGCCATGGCTGGCCTCGGCCGGGTGCACGAACTGCGCCGGTGTGCCGGTGGAGGCGAGGGTGGCGGCGATCTTGGCCCCGACATGGCCGCTCTTGCCCATGCCGGTGACGATCACCCGGCCGGTGGTGGCGTGGAGCCGGTCGACCGCGCGGCCGAATTCCACGCCCAGCCCCGCGCGCAACGCCTCAAGCCCGGCCGCTTCCAGCGCCAGGGTCTGCTCACCGGCGGCGATCGCCCGGCGGGTCGCATCGGCCATGGGCTCGGTATCGGGCATCGGCTCGGTATCGGGCATGGGCTCGGCGTCGGTCATGGAAGCGGCTTCCGGATGTGGCGACGGGCGGGGCACGTCGTTTCGACAACCAATATGGCGCCGCCGGCCCGGCCATACCAGCCCGCCCCCTGCCGCGCGCCCGGCTCGGAAATGGGGCGGCTCGGAAATGGGGCGGCCCGGGAGGGGGCGCCTGGGAGGGGGCCGGCAGAGCGGGGCCGGGTCAGTGCGAGAAGATGTCGGGCTCGTCCCAGCCCATCAGGTCCAGGCGCGCGCGGGCCGGCAGGAAATCGAAGCAGGCCTGGGCCAGCCCGGTGCGTCCCTCGCGCGCGAGCATGTCGTCCAGCACCCGCTTCGCCGCATGCAGGTGCAGCACGTCGCCGGCGGCATAGGTCTGCTGTTCCGGGGTCAGCGTGTCGGCGCCCCAGTCGGACGACTGCTGCTGCTTGGAAATCTCGGCACCGATGGTCTCGCGCAGCAGGTCGCGCAGACCATGGCGGTCGGTATAGGTGCGGATCAGCTTCGAGGCGATCTTGGTGCAATAGACCGGGCGGCAGTCGATGCCGAGCCGTTCATGCAGCACCGCCAGATCGAAGCGCGCGAAATGGAAGATCTTCAGCACGTCTGGCGACGACAGCAGGGCGGCCAGCCGCGGCGCCGTGGTCTGGCCGCGGGCGACGCGCACCAGATGAGCATCGCCGTCGCCCACCGATAACTGTACCAGACACAGCCGGTCGCGACGCGGCTTCAGGCCCATGGTCTCGGTATCGATGGCAACCGATGCCGGCAGCCCGAACCCCTCGGGCAGATCGCCCTCGTGCAGATGGATGGTCATCCGGCCGTCGCTCCTTCAGATGGCTGTCGCACGGGGCAGATGGCTGTCGCATCGGGTGGCCGTGCCGCGTGGTGTCGCAGGGTTTTAGCGCATGCGCCCCCCATGCGCCAAGCCCGCAGGCCATCTGACCGCCCTGCTGCGTTTTTGTCACCGGCCGGCATGGGGCGGCCGGTTTCCCGGCGGCTGCGCGGTTGCGGCGTTGCGTCATCGGCGCCCGCGGATTATGTGTAAGCCTGCATTGACGTGTCCGGCCATGGGACACGGAGGCCCACGGATCGCCGGCGCCCCTCGACGCCGCCGGACCAGACAGGGAGAGGGGTTGAGAGCCCATGAAAGATCGTCTCGTCACGGTATTCGGCGGCTCGGGCTTTCTTGGCCGCTATGTGGTCCGCCGGCTGGCGCAGACCGGCGTGCGGCTGCGCGTTGCGGTGCGGGATGCCGATCGCGCCCTGTTCCTGAAGCCGGCCGGCGATATCGGCCAGATCGCCATCGTCACCTGCGACGTCACCGATCCGGCGCAGGTGCGCGCGGCGCTGGCCGATGCGACCGACGCGGTCAACCTGGTCGGCATTCTGGCGGAAGGCGGCGGTGCCCGTTTCGACCGGGTGCATGCCGACGGTGCCGGCAATATCGCGCGGGCCGCCGCCGATCTGGGGCTGACCTCGCTGGTTCATGTCTCGGCGATCGGTGCCGACCCCGACAGCCCGTCTGCCTATGGCCGCAGCAAGGCCGCGGGCGAGGCGGCGGTGCGGGCGGCTTTCCCCAAGGCCGTGATCCTGCGGCCCAGCATCATTTTCGGCCCCGAGGATGATTTCTTCAACCGCTTCGCCGGCATGACCCGGATCTCGCCGGCGCTGCCGCTGATCGGCGGCGGCACCAGCCGCTTTCAGCCGGTCTGGGTGGTGGATGTGGCCGAGGTGGCAGGCCGCGGTGTGGAAGAGCCGGCCCTGGCCGGGCGGACCTTCGAACTGGGCGGCCCCCGGGTCTATACCTTCGGCCAGATCCTGGAATACATCCTGACCGTGATCCGCAAGCATCGGGGGCTGATCCCGATGCCCTGGCCGCTGGCCGGGCTGGTGGCGAAATTCGGCGACCTGCTGCCGGCCGGCATCGCGCCGCTGACCACCGACCAGTTGAAGATGCTGAAGCAGGACAATGTGGTGGCCGAGGGCGCCGAGGGCTTCGCCGCTCTGGGCCTCCGCCCGACCCCGATCGAGGCGGTCGTGCCCGAATATCTTATCCGCTATCGCGCCTGGATCCACCGCCCGCGCGACGGTGCCGCCGAAAGCTGAGACCGCGGCAGCCGGTGTGAGCCGGCGGCCAGACATGTCCAGCACGCAGAACCGGCCGGCCCCGCATGGGACCGGCCGGTTTTTTTATGGGAATTTTCGTGAGGACGCGCGCGCCGGCCGGCTTTGGTCGGGTCAGGCCGCCAGCGACACCCCGACCAGGATCAGGCCGAGGAGAACGCGATAGACCACGAAGATGGTGAAGCTGGCCCGTTTCAGCCAGCCCATCAGGGCGGCGATGGCAACGAGCGCGGTGACGCAGGCCAGCAGGGCTGCAAGACCGGTATCGGCGGTGAGCACCGGCACCTTGGCCTCGGCGATTTCCAGGCCCAGCAGCAGGCCGGCGGCCAGGATGGTCGGGATCGAGATCAGCATCGAGAACCGGGCCGAGGCCTCGCGGTCGAAGCCGAGCAGGCGGCCGGCGGTCATGGTGATGCCTGAACGGCTGGTGCCGGGGATGATGGCGACGATCTGCGCCAGACCGAAGATCAGCGCGTCGCGGAAACCGAGGCCTCGGCCGTCGGTGCCCATGGCGCGGGCCTGCGGGCAGCGCTGGTCGACGACATAGAGCGCCACACCCCAGATGATCGACGACAGGCCCAGCACCATCAGCGACCGGCCGCCATGTTCCACCCAATCCTTCAGGAAGGGGGCGACGATCACGATCGGGATCGTGGCGATGATCACGTTCAGCGTCATCCGCGCGCCGGGATCGGCAAGGTCGCCGCGGACCAGCCGGGCCAGCCCGCCCAGCATCAGGATGACGTCGGCGCGGAAATAGATCATCACCGCGACCAGCGTGCCGATATGGACCGCGATATCGGCCGCCAGCCCCTGATCGGGCACGTCCAGCACCAGCGGCACCAGGATCAGATGCGCCGATGACGAGATCGGCAGGAATTCTGTGATGCCCTGGACGACCGCCAGAACGATGATGTGAAGAAGGGTCACGGGCGAGCCTCGGTCCTCTGGAGCGGAAAGAGCCGGCCTCTGGAACGGAAAGAGCCGGTATATAATGGCCGGGTCGTCGTCGACATGGCGGCGGCCGCGCCTCATATACCATGGCAGAGATGGCTGCGGCCAGATGCCGCGCTGCAACAGCCTGACGGGGGCTGCGCGGTTAGAATTCCGCAATCGCAAAGGCTTGACGGCATATAGGTCAGGAAATGCGACCATTATTCCGTTATCCGGCCGCTGGCCACCTGCGAATCGCTCGCAATTGGTCGGCGGCATCATAAAAATAGTCTCGTATCGGTCCTATTGGTCGGTTTTTGCTCGCCAGCCGGTTTCGGATGGCGTATATGACCTACGAAGGCCTCTGTGTGCGCGGGGTCGGGGCATCGCCATGTTCGGTCCGCCCCGCCAGCGCGCCCGGCGTCTTCCGTCCGCCCCCGGGGCGGACCCTGACGCCGCGGCCAAGACCGACCCCGCTGCCGGAGCATGGTTCTCCGTTCAGCCGGTCGACCGGACGACGCCGCTGTCAGGGTCGGCACCGGGACGCCCGCCACCGGCATCGTTTCCGTCACCGGCGCCACGTCCTCTGTGGGTCAAGGCCACCGTGGCGGCGGATCGCCTGCTTCGGATGTGTCGACAGCGCGGACGACTTCTGAACGACAGGCTGCAGAACCACCCACCGGGTGCATGGCATGGTCCTGAAAGGGCGTGCCCGCACCCCAATGGACTTGCTTCACGAGCCGCACACCCGCGCCATCCGGGCGGATCAGTGCGGACACCCGAACCCCTGCCGGGCCCGATGGCCCGGCCCACGGTCGAAGGACGAGGACCATGGCGCGCAAGCTGATGCAGTTCACCCGTATCGAGCAGAAAATGCCCGAGAAGCGGACCGCACAAACCCGCGCGCGTGATTTCGACGAGATCTACAAGGGTTTCGTGCCGGAACAGGCGGCGACGCAGGCGTCGCGGTGCTCGCAGTGCGGCATTCCGTTCTGCCAGATCCACTGCCCGCTGCAGAACAACATCCCCGACTGGCTGAAGCTGACCGCCGAGGGCCGGCTTGAGGAAGCCTATGCCATCTCGTCGGCGACCAACACCTTCCCTGAGATCTGCGGCCGCATCTGCCCGCAGGACCGGCTGTGCGAAGGCAATTGCGTCATCGAGAAGGGCTTCAACTCGGTCACTATCGGCTCGGTCGAGAAGTACATCACCGAAACCGCGTTCGAGAACGGCTGGGTCAAGGCGCCGGCGCCGGCGCGCGAGCTTGGCCTGTCGGTGGGCATCATCGGTGCCGGTCCGGCCGGGCTTGCCGCCGCCGAGGCGCTGCGCAGCCGTGGCTATGAGATCCATGTCTACGACCGCTATGACCGCGCCGGCGGACTGATGATCTATGGCATCCCGAATTTCAAGCTCGACAAATCGGTGGTGACGCGGCGCTGGAAACTGTTCGAAGAGGGCGGCATCCAGTTCCATATGGGCGTGGATATCGGCCGCGACGTGACCATCGCCGAGCTGCGCCAGCGCCATGACGCGGTGCTGATCGCGACCGGCGTCTATCAGTCGCGCGAGATCAAGGTGCCGGGCGTGGGGCTGGACGGCGTGGTCAAGGCGCTGGATTTCCTGACCGCGTCCGACCGCATCCATCTGGGTGACGATCTGCCCGCGGCCGACCGTCAGGCGCTGACCGCGAAGGACAAGCACGTGGTGGTGGTGGGTGGCGGCGACACCGCCATGGATTGCGTGCGCACCTCGATCCGCCAGGGTGCCGCCTCGGTGACCTGCCTCTATCGCCGCAACCGGCAGAACATGCCCGGTTCGCAGCGCGAGGTGGCGAACGCGACCGAAGAGGGCGTCACCTTCGAATGGCTGTCGAACCCCGAGGCCTTCCTTGGCAACGAGCGGGTCGAGGCGGTGCGCGCCGTGCGCATGCGCCTGGGCGCGCCCGACCCGTCGGGCCGGCAGTCGCCGGTGGTGGTCGAGGGCAGCCAGTTCACGCTGAAGGCCGATCTGGTGATCAAGGCGCTGGGCTTCGACCCCGAGGATCTGCCGGTGCTGTTCAACACGCCCGAGCTTGCCACCACCCGTTGGGGCACGCTGAAGACCGACATCCGCAGCTTCATGACCAATATCGAGGGTGTGTTCGCCGCCGGCGACATCGTGCGCGGCGCCTCTCTGGTGGTCTGGGCGATCCGCGACGGCCGCGATGCCGCCGAGCAGGTCGACCGCTATATCCGCAACCGCATCACCGCGGCCGAGCAGTCGGCAGCGGCCAGTTGAGCGCCTTGACGGGAGTCCGAGACATGTCCGAGATCAACCGTTCCTCCGCCGAGGCCTTCGTTGCCGATTATCGCCGCAACAAGGCGATGCTGGAAGCGGCCCATGCCTATAACCCCGCCGACGAGCACGATGCCTGCGGTGTGGGGCTGGTCGCGTCGATCGACGGCACGCCGCAGCGGCGCGTGGTCGAGGCCGGCATCACCGCGCTGTCGAACCTGATGCATCGCGGCGCGGTGGACGCCGACGGCAAGACCGGCGACGGCGCCGGCATCCATCTGCAGATCCCCAAGGATTTCTTCCGCGAGCATATCGAGCGCACCGGGCACAAGATGCGCGAGGGCAGCGAGCTGGCCGTGGGCCAGGTGTTCCTGCCGCGCAACGACTTCGCCGCCCAGGAACTGTGCCGGACGATCGTGGAAAGCGAGATCCTGGAGCTCGGCTACACGATCTATGGCTGGCGCCAGGTGCCGGTGAACACCCGCGCGATCGGCGAGAAGGCAGCGGCGACGCGGCCCGAGATCGAGCAGATCATGATCGCCAACGACAAGGGCAATGACGTCGACGCCTTCGAGCGCGACCTCTATGTCATCCGGCGGCGGGTCGAGAAGAAGGCGCGCGAGGCCAGTGTCGCCGACTTCTATATGTGCTCGCTGTCCAGCCGCTCGATCATCTACAAGGGCATGTTCCTGGGCGAACAGTTGACGGTGTTCTATCCCGATCTGCTCGACGAGCGGTTCGTGTCGAATTTCGTCGTCTATCACCAGCGCTATTCCACCAACACCTTCCCGACCTGGTCGCTGGCCCAGCCCTTCCGGATGCTCGCTCATAACGGCGAGATCAACACGGTGCGCGGCAACAGCAACTGGATGAAGAGCCACGAGACGCTGATGGTCTCGGAGACCTTCGGTGCCGCGGGCGAGGACATCAAGCCGCTGATCCCGCAGGGCAGCTCCGACTCGGCCGCGCTGGACGCGGTGTTCGAGGCGCTGTGCCGCGCCGGTCGCTCGGCGCCGCTGGTGAAGCTGATGCTGGTGCCGCCGGCATGGTCGAAGGTGCCGGATGTGCCGGAAGCGCACCGCTCGCTCTATGCCTATCTGAACACGGTGATGGAGCCCTGGGACGGCCCGGCGGCGCTGGCGGTCTATGACGGCCGCTGGGTCGCGGCCGGCATGGACCGCAACGGCCTGCGCCCGATGCGCTATGCGATCACCGGCGACGGGCTGCTGGTGGTGGGCTCGGAAGCCGGCATGGTGCCGATCACCGATCAGGAGATCGTGCAGAAGGGCCGCGTCGGCCCCGGCGAGATCCTGGGCGTGGATCTTCAGGAGGGGCGGCTGTATCACGACCGCGCGCTGAAGGACAAGCTGGCGGGCGAGCATGATTATGCGTCCTGGGTGGGCAAGACCACCCGGCTCAACAGCCTGATCGATCAGGTGCCGGTGCCGCAGCCGCGGTTCACGGCCGATGAGCTGCGCCGCCGTCAGTTGGCGGTGGGGCTGACCATCGAGGATCTGGAACTGATCCTTCATCCGATGGTGGAAGAGGGCAAGGAGGCCGTGGGCTCCATGGGCGACGACGCGCCGATCGCGGTGCTGTCGAGCCACTACCGTGGCCTGCACAATTTCTTCCGGCAGGAATTCAGCCAGGTCACCAACCCGCCGATCGACCCGCTCCGCGAGGAGATGGTCATGACGCTGGACACGCGCCTGGGCAATCTGAGCAACGTCTTCGCCCATGACGAAAGCCAGATGAAGATCTTGCTGCTCGACAGCCCGGTGGTGACCAACCGCGCCTATGCGGCGATGCGCCGCTATATGAAGGATCGCGCGGTCGAGATCGACTGCACCATGTCCGCCGAGGGCGGCGAGGGCGTGCTGAAGAAGGCGTTGGAGCGGATCCGCCGTGAGGCGGAGGATGCCGTGCGCGGTGGCGCCGAGCACGTGATCCTGACCGACGAGCGCATGGACGACGCCAATGTCGCGGTGCCGATGATCCTGGCCGCCGGCGGCGTGCACACCCATCTGGTCCGCCAGAAGCTGCGCACCTTCTGTGCGGTGAACATCCGCTCGGCCGAATGCCTTGATGTGCATTACATGGCGGTGCTGATCGGTGTCGGCGCCACCACGGTCAATGCCTATCTGGCGGAAGAGGCGATCTATGACCGCCATCGCCGGGGCCTGTTCGGCGACATGTCGCTGGATCAGGCGCTGGAGAACTTCAAGCATGCCGCCGATCTGGGCCTGCTGAAGGTGCTGTCGAAGATGGGCATCTCGGTGATCAGCAGCTATCGCGGCGCCTATAACTTCGAGGCGGTGGGGCTGTCGCGGTCGCTGGTGGCTGAATTCTTCCCCGGCATGTCGTCGCGCGTCTCTGGGATCGGGCTTGCCGGCATCGAGCGCAAAACCCTGCGCCAGCATGGCCGCGGCTTCACCGGCAGCACGTCGATCCTGCCGATCGGCGGCTTCTATCGCTATCGCGCCAAGGGCGAGGCTCATGGTCATGACGGCCGGCTGATCCACATGCTGCAGACGGCGGTCGCGAGCGACAGCTATACCCTCTACAAGAAGTACAGCGACGGCGTGCACGCGCTGGCGCCGATCCATCTGCGCGACCTGCTGGACTTCAAGACCAACCGCAAGCCGGTGCCGCTGGACGATGTCGAGAGCATCACCTCGATCCGCAAGCGCTTCGAGACCCCGGCCATGTCGCTGGGCGCGCTGAGCCCCGAGGCGCATGAGACGCTGACCATCGCCATGAACCGGATCGGCGCCCATTCCAACTCGGGCGAGGGCGGTGAGAGCCGCGACCGTTTCCAGCCGCGTCCGAATGGCGACAACGCCAATTCCGGCACCAAGCAGGTGGCCTCCGGCCGGTTCGGTGTGACCGCCGAATACCTGAACAACTGCCGCGAAATCCAGATCAAGGTGGCGCAGGGCGCCAAGCCCGGCGAAGGTGGGCAGTTGCCCGGCTTCAAGGTGACGGTCGAGATTGCCAAGCTCCGGCATTCCACGCCCGGCGTGATGCTGATCTCGCCGCCGCCGCATCACGACATCTATTCGATCGAGGATCTGGCCCAGCTCATCTATGACCTGAAGCAGATCAATCCGGATGCCGAGGTGTCGGTGAAGCTGGTGGCCCGGTCGGGTATCGGCACCATCGCCGCCGGCGTCGCCAAGGCCAATGCCGATGTGATCGTGATCTCGGGCCATAATGGCGGCACCGGCGCCTCGCCGCAGACCTCGATCAAATATGCCGGCGTGCCCTGGGAAATGGGCCTGTCGGAAGCCAACCAGGTGCTGACGCTGAACCGTCTGCGCCACCGGGTGCGGCTGCGCACCGATGGCGGCATCAAGACCGGCCGGGATGTGGTGATCGCGGCCATGCTGGGCGCCGAGGAATTCGGCATCGGCACCACCTCGCTGGTGGCGATGGGCTGCATCATGGTCCGCCAGTGCCACAGCAACACCTGCCCGGTGGGCGTGTGCACGCAGGATCCGGCGCTGCGCGCCAAGTTCGACGGCACGCCTGAGAAAGTCGTGAACCTGTTCACCTTCATCGCCGAGGAGGTGCGCGAGATTCTGGCGCAACTGGGCGCGCGGTCGCTGAACGACATCATCGGCCGTTCGGATCTGCTGTCGCAGGTCAGTCGTGGCAGTGCTCATCTGGACGATCTGGACCTGAACCCGATTCTGGCCCAGGCCGATCCGGGCGAGCTGCCGCGCTATTTCTCGCTGCCCGGCCGCAACCCGGTGCCCGACACGCTGGACGCGCAGATGATCGTCGATGCCGCCCCGGCATTGAACGAGGGTGAGAAGATGCAGCTCACCTATAACGTCCGCAACACCCACCGTTCGGTCGGCACGCGGTTGACCTCGAAGATCGTGCGCCGCTTCGGCATGGACGGGTTGCAGCCCGGCCATATCACCGTGCGGCTGCGCGGCTCCGCCGGCCAGTCGCTCGGCGCCTTCGCGGTACAGGGCCTGAAGCTGGAGGTGATCGGCGATTCGAACGACTATGTCGGCAAGGGCCTGTCGGGTGGCACCATCGTGGTGCGTCCGCCCTTCGTGACCAACCGCAAAAGCAACGAGAACGTCATCATCGGCAACACCGTGCTGTATGGGGCGACCTCGGGCGAGCTGTTCGCGGGCGGCCAGGCCGGTGAACGCTTCTGCGTGCGCAATTCGGGCGCCGAGGCGGTGGTCGAGGGCTGCGGTGCCAATGGCTGCGAGTACATGACAGGCGGTACTGTGGTCGTCCTGGGGGCTGTGGGCCACAATTTCGGTGCCGGCATGACCGGCGGCATGGCCTTCATCCTGGATCGCGACGGCTCTTTCGAGCGCCGGGTGAACCCGGAAACCCTGGTCTGGCAGCGCATCGCCACGCCCCACTGGGAAACGGTGCTGCGCCGGCTGATCGAACGCCATGTCGAGGAAACCAAGTCGGCTTTCGCCCAGAACCTGCTGGACGATTGGGACCGCACGCTGGACCGGCTCTGGCAGGTGGTGCCGAAGGAGATGGTCTCGCGCCTGGAACACCCGCTGAACCCGGAAGAGGTGGAGGCGGTGACCGCCTGAGCGGGTGCCCGTCAAGGGCGCGTGATCTGACGCGTGTGGCCTTGAGGACGAGGCCGGACGACGGACCGGGAAGCGGCGGGCATCGGCAACGATGCCCGCCGTTTTTGTGTGGACGCATCGGCTGATGCCGGTATGGCAGACGGGCGCCTGTTCCATATGTGATGTATTCGTTTCTTATGGTGAGAATAAACCCATTTTTGGGCTGATTAGGTGACGGAATCTTCCGCTTGCGGATTTACACCGGGAAAATGTTCCAATAAGTTGATGTTCGCGTAGAAAAAACGCGCAACCAGACAGATCCCAAGCCATGGCGGGTCAATCCTGCTAAGCGGCCGGCACTGCCACAGGCATGCCGGAATGCGCTGGTGCGCCCAGACGAGGACACATGCAGATGCGGACTCTGAGAACCGGCATGGCCGCCAGTCTTTTCAGGCGGGCAGGCGGAGATGTCTGGACAGGCCAGGTCCATTCCCTGTCACGGCACCATGAATGCGTGCCACTTCAGGTCGGGGGGGAGCGGTTCGTGGTGGAATTCCGCACACCCCATTTCCTGACCCAGACACAGCTTCATCAGGACATCCAGTACACCACCATCGATGGCGGCACGTTCCTGCCCAAGCTGGATCATCGGGTGATCAATGTGGCGCGTCATGCCGATGACGATGGCCTGCGCAATCTGTGCACGATGGCGGATGGTGGCGCGCCCGCCGATTGGGATGGCTTCGCCAGAGCGGTTCGCGCCGCGGTGGTGACCTATTACCGGCAGGCCCCTCATGCGGGCCAGTATTTCTGCCGGACCGACGCGGACAGCCGGGCCATGGTGCTGTCGATTTTCTATCCGGTGCCCGATGACGTCGGGGATCGATATCTGCTCGACCTCCACGACGAACTTGCCGATCCGTTCATCGGCTTCACGCTGGTCTCGAAGGCCCTTTGAGCGGAGACGCCACCATGACGACATCCATGAGCATCTTCACGATCACCATCGTCGGCCCCAACGAAGCCTTCACCAACCAGCTCTATGCCAATGGAAACCAGCAGGTCACGGTAACGGTCAATGTGACCAAGACGGTTGACGGTGTGGCGACCCCGCTGTCGCAGTCCGAAATGAACAGCGTCACCGTTGCTGAATATTCGTCGAATGTCTGGCAGTCAATGCCGACCGGCTGGTCCTGTGATACCAGCCAGAATCAGTATGACCAGGGCCTGCGCGGTGGCACCAGCTTCGCCGCCAGACAATCGGACAGCAAGAATGATGCCACGAATGTGATCTACCGATATCTGCGTGCCAATAATGGTGTTCCGCCGCTTCAGAACTATCAATTCATGGCGCGCATCACGCTGGATAACGGCACGACCTATACAACGCATTACGACACCGGCGACGTCGCTTTCGAGTCGAAGATCACGATCTCGCCGCAGCGACCCTATGTCATCAATGTCAGTGAGCTGGCATTTTCGCGTGAGGATGCCTATCATTCTGAGTATTCAAAGGGAAATGCGATCGACGTCGACACATATTACTGGACGCTGCCCAGCAGTCTGCGGGTGATGTCAGACTATTTTGAAGGTCAGGGGTATTCTACCAGCAAGCTGGTCTATGCCTATGCCATCAACAATGATGGAAACACCTTTCTTGGCATGGCGATCCACAACTACGTGACCTCTCTGACCCTTGGCGACATCGGTAACCTGCCGAATGACAGCTATTATGGGACCACCGTGCCGCTGATCAACAGCGACCGGATGATGCGCGGCGCCCGTTATCTGTGCAACGACCACAATTGTTCGCCCACCTATGACAATTATCTCTACTGGTCGATCACCGACAATCTGGGCTGTGTCAGCCGCTTCATCCTGAAGAGCAACAGTGGCGACCATGGCAACACGATGGAATTGAGCAACGCCTGACCCATAGGCGGATAGGCGGAGGAGGGGAGATACGGCCTCCTCCGCCCATTTTCACCAGGCGTTCCACCGAGCGACGAGGGCCGGGCATGACCGACAATATCTATTCGAATGCGTTCAACTTCTCATCCTATCAGGATGGCAAGGTCGACATGCGCACCGGCCAGTTCAGCGCCGTGGTGACGTTGGTGACGCTGCGGCCGGAGGGTGGTGGTGCAACGGGAACTCGTGACCTCACGCTGACATTCTCCACAGCCAAGACGACGAATGATGGGTATGGCATTGGCTGGTCGCTTAATGTGACCAGTTTTGATCCGGTTAATCTGATCCTGCGCCTGGCGACCGGCGAGCAGTACAACGCCAATCCGCTGCCGGCGGTGGGCAGCCTGCTGACCTTCCAGGATCTGAAACTTCAGAACGTCGCGGTCCGCCGGACCGGCTCAACCGTGCTGACCGTGTACTGCGCCGACGGCATTATCGAGACGCTGACCCGGCCGACCGGCAGCGGCAATTATCGCACGACCGCGCTGAGCTTCGAGAATGGCGAGAGTCTGACTTACAGTTATACGTCGAGCGGCTGGCTGTCGCGGGTCGCGGCCAATCAGACCGGCACGCTGTTTCTGGACGCCAGCTATCTGTCGGGCACGATCTCGCGGGTGACCACGGTCGCGACCGCCGGGCGGCGGGCGGCGGTCGGCTTCGTGTCGCAGAACGGCCTGCTGACCAGCATCTCGATGCCCTATGACGCCTCGGGCTCATCCGGCGCCGCGCGGCTCTATAGCTACAAGAAATTCGCCAACGGTATGTACGGGATCACCCAGATCCGCAATCCGATGGGCGGCGTTGATCTGGTGACCTATCAGGAACGCGCCTTGCCCTATGGCAACAACGCCTATCTCCCGGCCGTGCAGATCTGGGAGCGTCAGCCACAGGCGGGGCAGCCGTCGATCGTGACCCGCTATGCCTATAGCCCGACCAAGAATTTCACCGGCAATCCGATTCCGGGCGGGTTTACGCCTGGTGTCGACAATCTCTACAAAAATTCAGGTGCTTACGAATATTGGTCCGAAGCCCGGACCCTCGATCCAGACAATGGCAACGCGACCCTGGCCGTCACCACCACCACCTATAACAAGTTTCACCTGATGACCCGTCAGGTTCGTCAGCAGGGCACCGCGACCAAGACCACGACCATTCTCTATAATGATCAGCCCAATGTCGGGTTCTCGGCCCAGCCGGCCAATCTCCAGATCCCGCGCCAGGTGACCAATGTCTATACGACGTCCGGATCATCGGGGAGCCGCCAGGAGGTGACCACCACCACCTCGGACGGCTATGGCAACATCCTGTCGCAGATCGACCCCTCGGGCCTGCGGATGGATTACGACTATTATCCGGTGGCCGGTCAGAGCGGCGCCTGCCCGGCCGAGCCGAACGGCCTGTTCGTCCGGTTCCGCAAGACCGAGCGGGCGACGCCCGCCGGTGGCAACGGCACGACCCGGCAGGTGGGCACGGTGTATATCCAGGTGCCGCGGCTCGACGGCGCCGGCTATTTCGTGCAGCCGCGCACCGATACGGTCAGCAACGGCTCCGTGACGAATTATGTGGTCGGCATCGATTCCGGCCGACCGACGACCTATGGCCGGCTTTCCAGTCTGACGGTCGTTCAGGACGGCCTGACGACCACCACCGGCTTCAGCTATACCACCACCGCCTATGATCTGACCGAGACCCGCACCATCACCGGCGCCGACCGCACCACCAGTGTGGCGATCCGCCGCTTCCAGCCGGCCACCAACCAGTTGCTGGAGGTGCAGTCGAGCAATGGCAATCCGATCGTCTATGATCATGACGTCGCCGGCCGGGTGACGGCTGAAACCGTGGCGCCGGGGACCGCCGGGCAGGCGCGCCGCGCCTATGCCTACAGCTTCTCGCAAGGCGGCACGCCGGCGCAGATGCGGACCACCGACGCCCAGGGCAAGGTGTATGCCACCAGCTATGACGGCCTGGGCCGGATGGTGGCCTCGGTGGAAGTGCTGAACGGATCGACCCAGCGCCAGATCAGCACCACCAGCTATGACCGCATGGGCCGCAAGGTCACCGATACCAAACGCGATGAGGCGGGCGGCACCTCGCTGGTGCTGACCACCCGCTATGCCTATAGCGACTGGGACGACGTCGCGCGGACCACCAACCCCGATGGCAGTGTCACCCTGTCGCTGCGCGACCGGGTGGCGAACACCATGACCACCGGCACCCAGGGGCTGAACACCACCATCACCAGCTTCAATGCCTTCGACAAGCCGGTGACGGTGGTTCAGGTCGACAGCAATGGCGGCCGGATACAGACCCTGACCCGCAGTTATGACGGCTTCGGCCGGTGCACGGCGCTGACCGATGTCGATGGCAATGTCACCCAGTACAGCTATGACGCCTTCGACCGCGTGACCGCGATGCAGGCCCACCCGGCCGACCGGACGGCGCCGCGCAGCGTGATCATCAGCTATGCCCCCGGCACCAGCGCCGACCTGCGCACCGGCATCACCGTGAACGGCCGCTCGCTCGGCAGCCGCGGCTATGACGGCGTCGGGCGTCTGGTCAGTGAGAGTCTGGGTGAGGGCGTCACCACCTACAGCTATCAGGGCAGCGCCACCCGGCCTGCCACCAAGGTGACCCCACGGGGGATCCGGCAGACCTTCAGCTATGACACCGCCAACGACTCCATCGCCGCTGTGGCACTCAACGGCGTGTCGGCCGCCAGTTTCTCGTATATCGGGACAAGTGGCCAGATCTCGGCCGCGAACAATACCACGGCGACCCGCGCCCGGACCTATGACGGCTATCAGTTCCCCAGCACCGATGTGCTGACCGCCGAGGGCACGCCGGCCACCACCCGCTATACCCATTCACCGGCGGGACGGCTGACCCGGCTGGATGCCCCGACCGGCGACGCCGAGACCCGCAGCTATGACGGCGTCGGGCGGCTGTCGCGGATCAGCAATGGCAGTTGCACCATCAATCACGGCTATGACGGCTATGGCCGGCTCGTGTCCACGACGGTTTCGGATGGCGGCATCTCGCTGAGCACGACCGTCACCTTCGACAGCTATGGCCGCGAGGCCACGCGCAGCTTCAGGGTTGGCGGCAGCATGATGCGGTCGGTCACCCGCAGCTATGCCCGCAACGGCAACCTCGTCAGGCGCCTGACCACCGATGGCGGCGGCGGCACGCTGAGCGATGAACGCTTCACCTATGACGCCTATTCCCGGCTGATCAGCTATAGCTGTTCGGGCAGCCAGCATCCTTGCGACAATCTGGGCCGCGCGCTGGCGGCACAGACCTATGTCTATGACGCCTTCGACAATCTGACCCAGTGCACCAGCACCTTCACCACCGGCCAGAGCGATGTGTGCACCCGCAGCTTCGGCGCCGCGAACCCGACCCGGCTGACCGCGATCGCGACCAGCAACCCGTCCAGCTATCGCGTGCCGGTCTATGACCAGAGCGGCAATCTGGTCGACGATCAGGCCGGCCGCAGCTTCACCTATGATGGCCTCGACCGCCTGACCGCCTGCTCCACGACCGGCGGCTATGGCTATGACGCCGAAGGGCGGCTGGTCGTTCAGACGGCCACGGCGGCCACGCCGCTGCGGCTGCATTATGCCGATGGCAGCGGGTTGATCGCCGAGACCCAGGGCGATGCGGCGATCCGCTATCGGCGCGACGGCGCCCAGACCCAGGGTCGAAGCCGGCGGCCATCCGGCGGTGCCGCGACCTCTGAGGCCGATCTTCTGGACGCGGCCGGCAGTGTCATCGGGGTTCTGGGGGCATCCGGCGCGCCCAGCAACCTGCTCTACACCCCCTATGGCCAGTCCGGCCCGGCGGGTGTGGGACCGGGAACCCCGCTGATCGATCAGGGGCGGATCGGCTTCAATGGCGAACGGCTGGACGCGATGGCGGGCCTGTATCATCTGGGCAATGGCCGCCGGCCCTATAGCCCTGATCTGATGATGTTCCTGACCCCCGACCCGATGGCGGTGTTCGGTGGCGCCGGCTACAACGCCTATGGTTATTGCCGTGGCGACCCGGTGAACCTGTCGGACCCGAGCGGGCTGCTCAGCAGCGGCTGGAGCCTGGGCCTTGCGATCCTGGGCTTCGTGCTGGCGGTGGCGCTGGTGGTGGCGGCGATCCCGACCGGGGGTGCCTCGCTGAGCGGCCTGGCGCTGGTCGGCATGATCGGCGCGTCGCTGGGCGTGGTCAGCGCCGAGCTTGGGCTTGCAAGCGCGATCATGGGTGTGGTTGACGAGAAGAACGGCTGGGACCGGTCGGATACCATCCGCAAGCTGAACATCGCCTCGCTGGCCTTCGGTGTGGCCTCGATGGCGACATCCGGCTTCGCCGCCGCGGCCAATGCCTATAAGGCCGCCCGCACCACGACCCTGACCCTGGCCACCGCCGAAGAGGCGGCGGGCATCACCGCCCGTGATATCCAACTGGCCGATCTGACCGGTGCTGCGGTGTTCAACAGCGTCACCACCAATGCTGAGCGGGTGGCCGCGGCCGGGGGCGCCGCGGCCAAGACCTTTTTCGGCATCGACAGCCGGATCTGGGCCACCGGGATCGGGGTTTCCAACGTGCTGCTCGGCAGTTATTTCGTGGTGTCGGGCAGCATCGATCTGGCCAATCCCAGCGGTGGTGCCGCCACCTCGGGCGGCGCCAACGGCAATGGCCAGACCGAGGCGGCGCTCAGGGCGCCATCAGGCAATGCGCCGGCATCGATGGAGCCCTATCGTCCGGCGGTGCGGGTCTATGAGGACTCCCTCGCCAGCCGGCAGGACTATGACCAGGAGTTCCAGCGCCAGGCCCACCGGGTGCGGCGAAGCTTCTCGGCCGATCTCGGCATGGCCGGCTGAGGCCGGCGGCGCGAACATGCGCCGGTGATTTAAGAACAGCCACTGGCGGTGGCGGGCGGGCGGGTCTAGGATCGCGCTGACGCCCGCCGCCGCCGATATCCGGGCGTCGACCATTTCCCCCCGCCGCCGGACCCCGCCGCCTCATGTCGTCTCGCCAGTCGGACCAGACCGCCTCGATAACCACGCCCTCGGCAACGCCGGCCAGCCTGGGGCGGCCGATCGCGGCAGCGCTGGGTGCCTATGTCACCTGGGGGCTGTTTCCGCTGTACTTCGCGGCGCTGTCGACGGTGCCGGCATCGGAGGTGCTGGCCAACCGCATCCTGTGGTCGCTGCTTCTGGTGGGGCTGATCGCCATGGCCGGCCGCCACCGGGCCGAAATCCGTTCGATCATCGTCCGGCGGCGCATATTGGGATTGCTGTGCCTGAGCGCGCTGGCGATCGCCTGCAACTGGCTGGTCTATATCCATGCGGCGCAAAGCGGTCATGCGGTGGATGGCAGCCTGGGCTATTACATCAACCCGCTGGTCTCGGTGGTGCTGGGGGTGGTGTTTCTGGGCGAACGGCCGCGCGCCGCCCAGATCGTGGCCTTCCTGCTGGCACTTGCCGGCGTCGTCTGGATCGCGGCCGCCGGCCAGGGGCTGCCCTGGATCGCGATCGCGCTGGCCTTGAGCTTCGGCGCCTATGGCCTGTTGCGCAAGATCGCGGCGGTGGGCGCCCTGGCCGGGCTGCTGATCGAAACCCTGGTGCTGGCGCCGCTGGCGCTGATCTGGCTGGCGGTGCTGTGGGGGCGAAGCGAGATGGCGATGCCCGTGGCCGACCCGCTTGTCGTGGTGCTGCTGGTCGCGACCGGCGCCGTCACGGCGGTGCCGCTGCTGATGTTCGGCTTCGCGGCCCCGCGTCTGCCACTGGGCTTGCTGGGCTTTCTGCAGTATGTAAACCCCACCTGCCAGCTAGCCGTCGCCGTTTTCCTGCTGGGGGAAACGGTCTCCGACGCCCATGGCGTCGCCTTCGTGCTGATCTGGATCGCACTCGCCTTGTATACCGGCGACGCGGTTCTGGCCCGGCGCCGATCTCTGCGCTAAAGTCCGCCCCATGCGCACACTTTATCATCACTGGCTGAACCCTGGTTGCCGCGCCGTTCGACTGGCGCTCGGCGAAAAGCAGCTCGACCACGACCTGCAGCTTGAAAAGGCTTGGGAACGCCGGACCGAGTTTCTGAGGTTGAATCCGGCCGGGGTGCTGCCGGTGCTGGTCGAGGCCGACGACACCGTCGTGGCCGGCCATCGCACCGTGCTGGAATATCTGGAAGAGGCCTATCCCGACCTGCCCCTGCTGCCCCGGCGGCCGGCCGAGCGGGCGGAGGTCCGCCGGCTGATCGACTGGTTCGATTATAAGTTCTCGGACGAGGTCACCCGCAACCTGGTGGGCGAGAAGGTCGACAAGCGGCTGGCGGGGCTGGGGCAGCCGACCTCGGCCGCGATCCGTGCCGGGCTCGCCAATATCAATTACCACCTGGAATATGTGGCCTATCTGACCGAGCGCCGCCGCTGGCTGGCCGGCGACCAGTTGTCGCTGGCCGATATCGCCGCCGCCGCCCATCTGTCGGCGATCGATTATCTGGGCGACGTGCCCTGGGTCCGCCATCCGGTGGCCAAGGAATGGTATGTCCGCATCAAGTCGCGCCCCGGCTTCCGGTCGATGCTGAAGGACCGGATCATCGGGATCGCGCCCTCGGCGCATTATGGCGATCTCGACTTCTGATCAGCCGCGGCCGCGCCGCAAGGGGCCGCCGCGCGATCTTGACGCCGCCGGCTGGAGTGCCGCGATCCGCGCCGAGGCGCTGGCCCTGGGCTTCGATGCGGTGGGCTTCGCGCCGGCGCGCCTGCCCGATGCGGCCGGGGCGGCGCTGGACCGGTTCATCGATCTGGGCCGCCATGGCGAGATGGCCTGGCTGGCCGATCGTCGGGCGTGGCGGCATGACCCGACCGCGATGTGGCCCGATGCCCGAAGCGCCATCGTGGTGGCGCAGGCCTATACCCCGGCGCTGGACCCCGATGCCGCTCCACTTGCCAATCTGGCCCGCCCCGATCGGGGCAATATCTCGGTCTATGCCCGTGGCGACGACTATCATGAGGTGGTCAAGGCCCGGATGAAACGGCTGGGGCGCTGGCTGTGGGATGAAAGCGCCCTGCCGCTGAAGGTGTTCGTCGACACGGCGCCGGTGATGGAAAAGCCGCTGGCGGCGCTGGCCGGCCTGGGCTGGCAGGGCCGCCACACCAATCTGGTCTCGCGGCGGCTGGGATCGTGGAGCTTCCTCGGCGTGGTGCTGACCGCGCTGGACGTGGCCCACGACCAGCCCCATGCCGACCGCTGCGGCAGTTGCCATGCCTGTCTGGACGCCTGCCCCACCGCCGCCTTCCCGGCGCCCTATCAGATCGATGCCCGGCGCTGCATCTCCTATCTGACCATCGAGCTGGACGGGCCGCTGCCGGTGGAATTCCGCCATGCCATGGGCAATCGCATCTATGGCTGCGATGATTGCCTGGCGGTCTGCCCGTGGAACAAATTCGCGGCGGCGGCGTCCGAGATGCGGTTGCAGGCACGCCCGGCCCTGACCGCGCCGGCGCTGGCCGATCTGGCCGGGCTGGATGACGCGGCCTTCCGTGCCCTGTTCGCGAAGACCGCGATCAAGCGCATCGGCCGCGACCGCTTCGTGCGTAACGTGGCCATCGCCATCGGCAACAGCGGCGATGCCACCCTGGTGCCGGCGCTGATGGCGTTGCTGGACGATCCGGCGGCACAGGTGCGGGCAATGGCGGTCTGGGCGGCGGCGCGGCTGCTGCCGGCACCGGCCCTGCGGGCCGAGGCCGCGCGTCGCGCCCCCGCCGAACCCGACGATGACGTGCTGGCCGAATGGCGCCGCGCCGTTGCCGCTGACAAGGAGCCTGATGCATGACGACCGATGAGCCCGCCGATGAGCCGACCGATGAGTCGACCGATCCTGTGGCCCTGCTGGCCCCTGTGGCACAGGGTGGCGCCCTGCTGTTCTGCTTCGGGCTGGGGTTCTCGGCGCGGGCGCTGGCGGCGGCCTGGATGGCGGCGGGGGGGCGGGTTGCCGGCACCTGCCGGGGGCCGGAGAAGCAGGCGGTGTTGCGCGATGCCGGCATCGCCGCCCATCTGATGACCGGCGACCGGCCGATGGATGCGGCGGGTGTGGCCGATCTGGGCCGGGCCGTGGCGATCCTGTCGTCGGTGGGGCCCTCATCGGTGGAGGGAGCGCGAGAGGATGGCGGCCCGGCTGATGGTGCGGCCGATGGCGCGGCCGACCCGGTGCTGCGGCTGCATGGCGCCGATATCGCGGCGGCGGCCGCGGCGGGTCTGGCACGGGGGGCGGCACCCTGGATCGGCTATCTGTCGACCACCGGGGTCTATGGCGATCATGGCGGCGGCTGGGTGGATGAAGACACGCCCACGGTCGATGCGGGCGGGCGCGGCGGCCGGCGGGTGGCGGCGGAACGGGCATGGGCGGCGCTGGCCCCGGCCGCCCCGGCACATCTGTTCCGGCTGGCCGGGATCTATGGCCCCGGCCGTTCGGCGCTGGATACGGTGCGGGCCGGCCGCGCGCATCGCGTGGTCAAGCCCGGTCAGGTGTTCTCGCGCATTCATGTGGCGGATATCGCGGCCGTGCTGGCGGCATCGATCGCGGCCCCGGCGCCGGGGCGCGCGTATAATGTCTGCGACAACGAGGCGGCACCACCGCAGGACGTGATCCTGCATGCCTGCCAGCTTCTGGAGGTGACGCCACCGCCGGAGGTGCCGTTCGAACAGGCCACCCTGTCGCCGATGGCGCGCAGCTTCTATGCCGACAACAAGCGGGTCCGCAACACCCGCATCCGCGAGGAGCTGGGCGTGCGGCTGCGCTATCCGGATTATCGGGCCGGATTGGCGGCACAGCTTGCGGCCGAACGGTCGCAGACGATCGGGCCATCGCCGGCTTAACAAAACGACATCTATTCGGGCGAGACCGCGATTGCCGGCTCGTGCAGGATGGCGGTATGTCGATCATCCATGACCCCGCAGATCCGGCCCCGCATGGTCCTCTGCCGGATGCCCCTGAACCGGGCATCCTGCTGGTCGAGGACGATCCGGGCATCGCGCGGCTTGTGGTTGATATGCTGACGACAAACGGGTTCCGGGCGGGGGCGGTGGGATCGGCCACGGCGATGGACGCGGTTCTGGCCGGTGGTGGCATCGATCTGATCGTGCTGGATGTGATGCTGCCGGGCGAAGATGGGTTCAGCATCTGCGCGCGGCTGCGCGCGCAGTCGGCGATGCCGATCATCATGGTGACCGCGCGTGGCGAAGACGGCGACCGCATCGCCGGGCTGGATATCGGCGCCGACGACTATGTTACCAAGCCGTTCAATTCCGGCGAACTGGTGGCGCGGATCCGCGCCTTGCTGCGCCGCAGCCGGATGACGGCGGCGATGGCGGCGGGGCAGGAGGCGACCGTCTTGCGCCCGCCGCCGCTCGGCTTCGCCGGCTGGCGGATCGATCTCGCCGCCCGGGTGCTGGAAGATCCCGATGGCGTGCGGGTGGCGCTGACCAGCGTTGAATTCGATATCCTGGCCGCCTTCTGCCGTCATCCCGGCCAGGTGTTGTCGCGCGATTTCCTGATCGAGCGGGCCAATGGCCGGCTGGCCGGAGCCGAGACCCGGACCGTCGACGTTCATGTCAGCCGCATCCGGCAGAAGATCGAGCCGGTGCCGCATGAGCCTGAATTCATCCGCACCGTGCGGCTGGGCGGATATGTGTTCACGCCGATGGTGCGGCCGTGCTGAGCCGCCGGCCGGCCTGGTCGCGATGCCTTGCCCGGTATCTGGTTCCGCGCGGCATGACCGCGCAGATCACCGCGATCGTGACCGTGGCGGTGGTGGCGGGCGCCGTGTTGGCAACCACCATCATGATGCTGTTGTGGGAAAGCGGTCCGGACGCGAGCCGGTCGGTGATTTCGGCGCGGGTCGCGATGATCATTCAGTTGGTGGAGGCATCGCCAAATCGCGACGACGCCATGCGGATTGTCGAGGCAGCCCGCGGCCATGGCATGGAGGTGGCACTGGTCGACGGGCCCCCGCCACCGGGGCGTCGCGACAGCCCGCCGCTGCGCTCCGTGACGTTCCGGTTGGCGTATGGCTGGGGAATGGACGTGGCGGTGTGGGACCAGTCCTGGGGAGACGATGTGGAGACCGTGATGGTTCCGGTCGCGGAGGATGCGCATCTGGTATTCCGGATCCCGCTGCAGATGGTGTTGTGGCGCGAGGTGGTCAAAATCGGTGGCGGGACGCTGATCATCGTGACGCTGTTCGTGGTTCTGCTGCAGGCCTATGCCCGCCGCTGGATCGCGAGGCCCCTGGATGCGCTGGCCGATGCGGCGGTGTCGTTCGGGCAGTCGCCATCGGATGACCGCCTGCTGAGCCGGCCGGCCCCGCGCGAGATCGTGAGGGTCGCGGCGGCGCTCGACGGCATGCGCACGCGCATCCGGAACCTGATCGATGACCGCACCCGCATGCTGGTGGCGATCAGCCACGATCTGCGCACACCGCTGACCCGGCTGGGCCTGCGGGCCGAGCAGATCGCCGATCCGGCGATCCGATCGGCCATGCTGACCGATCTGGACCAGATCGGCCGGATGTTGAACGAGACCCTGGATTATCTGCGGGATGATGCCCGGACCGGCCAGATGATCCGCTGCGACCTGCCGAGCCTGATCACCACCATCTGTTCGGGCTTCGCCGATGTCGGCCATGGCGTGCGCTATGACGGGCCGGCCCGCCTGACCTGGACCTGCCGACCCGGCGCCGTTTCCCGCGCGATCGGCAATCTGGTCGAGAACGGCGTGAAACACGGTGGCAGGACCGTGGTGGTCGGCCTGCGCAGCGTGGATGGCGGGATCGAGATCGTGGTCGCCGATGACGGGCCGGGCGTTCCGGCGGATCTGCGCGAACGGGTGTTCGAGCCGTTCTTCAAGGGCAACAGTGCCCGGGGCGGCGCCGGCCAGGACGGCTTCGGCCTGGGCTTGTCGATCGCCCGCGATGCGGCGAGGCTGCATGGCGGCGACATCGCCCTGAACGACCGGCCGGAAGGCGGGCTGGTGGCAAGGCTGTTTCTGCCGGCCGCAGCGCAACATTTCTTAACATCATAGCAAGGTGCGGACGGGCTTCGTTCGGCCGTATTCTGCAGGCCGTACATGCAGGACATGGAGCTTCAGATGAACGAGACCCTGCCGTTGGTTGTGACAACTATCACGCGCCGTTCTGCCGGGCAAAATTATTTACGCGGTGCTGTGGTTCCAGCCCTGCTGGTGATGGCGGTGCCGGTTTGCGCCGCCGGAGCGGAGCCTGAGCGGCGCGGCAATTGGAGTGTCACGCTTGGTGCCGGTGCCCTGCTGACGCCCGAATACGAGGGCAGCGACGAGATGACGGTGGAGCCGATCCCCTTCGTCTCGGTGGAGTGGAAGGACCGGGTGTTCTTCGACGTCCGGCGCGGGCTCGGCGTCAACGTCATCCGCACCGACCGGTTCACCATGGGGCTGGCGCTGGGTTATCGTCCGGGCCGGGACGAGGATGACAACGACCGGCTGCGCGGGCTGGGCGATATCGACGATGCCGCCCAGGGCAATCTGTTCGCGAGCTATGAACTGGGGCGGTACCGTGGCCTGGGGACGGTCAGCATCGGCGCCGAACTGGAGCAGGATTTCGGTGGTGGTGACGGCATGACCATCAGCCCCGGCATCGCGTTCGACCATCAGCTCTCGAACAGCGTGAGCCTGTCGACCGAGCTGTCGGCGACCTGGGCCAGCGACGACGAGATGTCGACCTATTTCGGCATCACGCCCGAACAGGCCGCCCGGTCCGGTCTGCAGGCCTATGAGGCCGAAGCCGGCTTCAAGCGCGCCGACCTCGATCTGGCGCTGACCTGGCGGATCTCGGACCGCTGGTTCACCCGAACCCATGCCGGGGTGGGATATCTGATGGGCGATGCCGCCGACAGCCCGATCACCGTGGAAAAGGTGCAGCCGCAAGTCGGCTTCTTCGTCGGCTACCGGTTCTGACCCCTCGGCGCCGTCGTTCAAGCCGGCGGCATCGCTCAGTCGGCCTCCACCACCAGGCGGGCGACCTCGTCGATGGTGCGGGTCAGCATGGCGATGTCGCCTGGTTCCGACAGGCGGTGATCGCCGCCCTTGACCAGCTCGACCCGGACATCGCGCGCGGTCAGCGCCTGGGCCGTATCCAGCGACAGCCGCCAGGGCACGTCCGGGTCGTCGAGGCCGTGAAGCAGGCGCACCGGGCCGTCGAAGCGGATCGGGCCATCGAGCAGCAGGTTGTCGCGGCCGTCCTCGATCAGCCGCCGGGTGATGACGGTGGGCTCGGGATCATAGGCCGACGGGATCTCGATCCGGCCATCTCGGAGCAGGGCCGCCTGCTGGTCGGCGGTCATGTCGGGCCACATCAGGCGCTGGGTGAAATCGGGGGCGGCGGCGATGCCGATCACCGCCTTGACCCGATCGGGTCGGGCCAGCGCCACGCGCAGCATGATCCAGCCGCCCATGCTGGAGCCCACCAGCACCAGCGGCCCGTCGGTCAGCCGGTCGATCATCACCAGCGCGTCATCGACCCAGCGGCTGATGCAGCCATCCTCGAAAGCGCCGTCCGACGCGCCGTGGCCGGAATAGTCGAAGCGCAGATAGGGCCGACCGGTGCGGGCGCAGAACGTGTCGAGCGCCATGGCCTTGGTGCCGGTCATGTCCGAGCGGAAACCGCCCAGGAAGACGATGCCGGGGCCGGGCGCCCACATCTTGGGCAGATGGCGGTGATAGGCCAGGGCGACGCCGTCGCCGCGATCGATGCGGCCCTCGTCCTGGCCGGCGGGATGAGGCGCGGCGCCGGCCGGCGTGGCGGGCCAGGTGGCGGGGGGCAGTCTGTCGGGCACGCTATCCTCCGTGATGGCGTTGGGTGTGTGACGGGCGGGCGGCGTGACGGGTGGGCGGCGGATGTGCGCCGGCGCCGCGCATGTGAGGCGATGTCATGCCATGCTTCTGCCGGCCGGCCGCCTCGTGTAGTCTGTGAGCGCGGTGGGCGATGACGGCCACCGGCCAGCCCATGGAGACTGTGATCCGGTGCAATCGGACGATCCTAGCAGCAAGAGCGCCCCAATCCCAAACGACCGTCCGATGACGGTGCCCGATCCCGCGGCAACGCCAGCCATTGCCGGCATCCCCGGCGGGGGGCGATTGCCACGGACCGTGCTGCAGGTTCTGCCGGCACTGGGGCCGGGAGGCGTGGAACGCGGGACGGTCGATATCGCGGCCGGGCTGGTGGCGTCGGGCTGGCGGGCGATCGTGGCCTCGGAGGGCGGGCCGCTTGTGGCGGAGCTCGAACGGCTGGGCGGCCGGCATGTCACCCTGCCGCTGGCGTCGAAGCGTCCCTGGACGATCCGCGCCAATGCCGCCCGGCTGGCGGCGCTGGCGGCGGCGGAAGGGGTGGACATCATCCATGCCCGGTCACGCGCGCCGGCCTGGAGCGCCGAGATGGCGGCAGCACGCATGGGCGCCGCCTTCGTCACCACCTTTCACGGCACCTATGGCCATGGGAGCTGGCTGAAGCGCCGCTATAACGCGGTGATGACCCGCGGCCGGCCGCTGATCGCGATTTCAGGCTTCATCGCCGATCATCTGCGCCAGGTTTATGACGTCGACCCGGCGGTGATCCGCACCATTCCGCGCGGTGTGGACATCGCCCGATTTCATCCGGCGTCGGTGCCGGCCGACCGGATCATCGCGCTCGCCCGCCGCTGGCGGTTGGACGAGACCCGCGCCCTGGTGCTGATGCCCGGCCGGCTGAGCCGCTGGAAGGGGCATATGGTGATGCTGGACGCGCTGGCGGCGCTGGGCCGGCGCGACATTCAATGCGTCATGGTGGGGGCGGCCCCCGGCACCGCAAGCTATCGCGCCGAAATCGAGCAGGGGATCCGCGCCCGCGGGCTTCAGGATGTGGTGGGCATCGCCGAGGCCGAACGCGACATGCCGGCCGCCTATATGCTGGCCGATGTGGTGGTGTCGCCGGCCACCGAGCCGGAAGCGTTCGGCCGCATTCCGGTGGAGGCCCAGGCGATGGGCCGCTGGATCATCGCCACCGATCATGGCGGTGCGCGTGAAACCGTTGATGCGCGCAATGTCGGTGGCGCGCTGGTGCCGCCGGGCGATGCCGGTGCGCTGGCCCAGGCACTGGCGGCGGCGCTGGACATGCCCGGCGAGGTGCGCGCGCGCGCCGCGCGTGCCATGATCGCCCATGTCGACCGCCACTTCACCCTGGCGCGGATGCAGGCGGCAACACGGGCCGTGTATGACGAGGCGCTGCTGACACGTGCCGCCGTACCACGGATCGCCGGCGTAGCACGGATCGAAGAGGCGGCCGGACGATGACCATGACCAGCGGGCCTGAAACGCCGGTGGCCCAGCCGGTGCTGCCGGCGCTGCCCGGCATCGACCCGGCGGCGCGGGTGCTGGTGATCAAGCATTCGGCCTTTGGCGACGTGATCCTGGCGCTGGGGCCGATGAAGGCCATCCGGCTGGCGCATCCGCTGGGCCGCGTCACCCTGCTGACGACGAAACCCTATGCCGGGCTGCTGGAGGCGAGCGGCCTGTTCGACGAGATCTGGATCGACGACCGGCCGCGCCTGTTTCAACTGGGCGCGATCGGGCGCTTGCGCCGGCGCCTGAACGATGCCGGCTTCGACCGCGTCTATGACCTTCAGACCAGCGATCGCAGCAGCCGCTATTACCGGCTGTTCCGCAAGCCACGGCCCGACTGGTCGGGCATCGCCCCGGGCTGTTCCCACCCCCATGCCAACCCCGGCCGCGACCACATGCACACGGTGGAGCGGCAGGCGGAACAACTGGCCATGGCCGGCATTCCACGGGTGCCGGCGCCGGACCTGTCGTTCCTGCGGGCCGATCTGACGTCGTTCGACCTGCCGATGCGCTTCGCGCTGCTGGTGCCGGGCGGTGCCGCCCACCGCCCCGGCAAGCGCTGGCCGCCACAGCAATACGCCGAAACCGCGCGCCTGCTTGCAGATCAGGGGATCGTCCCCATCTTGTTAGGCACGCGGGCGGAAGCCGACGCGATCAGGGCCGTGACCGCGGCCGAGCCCCGGGCCATGTCGTTTGAAGGCCGGACCAGCTTCGCCGAAATCGCGGCACTTGCGCGGCGGGCGGCGGTGGCCGTGGGCAACGACACCGGCCCGATGCACCTGATCGCGGCGGTCGGCTGCCCGTCGCTCAGCCTGTTCTCGGCGGAAAGCGACCCGGTCCTCACCCGGCCACGGGGGCCGCGGGCATCGTGGCTGCGGGCCGATCGGCTTGCCGATCTGCCGGTCAGCGACGTCTCGAAGGCGATCCGCCGCCTGCTTGACCTGTGATGGTCGGAAGTCGTCCGCGAAGAAAGACTTGCGCGACATCCGACCGTGACTATCCTTCTGTCATATCGGCGACGCGCCGGTGCGCGTCGACCCCGCACCAGACCCCGTGACCTGCCTCCCCCCGGCAGTCCGTTTTCCGTTATCCGCATCGGTGGCCCGCCACCTGCTGGTGACGCATCGGATGAAGGGGGGGAGCGACGGCTCACCCGGGTCACGCGGGATACATCCGGTCGGCAATCGAAAGGGGACTGACCATCGCTAGAAGACCAATGCCGGTGGCGCCGAACGCGAATCGCGACGCCCATCGCATCAATGAAGCCATCCGCGTGCCGCAAGTGCGTCTGGTCGACGCCGACGGCACCATGATCGGAATCGTCACCCGTGACGAGGCCCTGACCCGAGCTGCTGACTCAGGTCTGGATCTTGTCGAGGTTGCGGCGACGGCCGAGCCTCCGGTGTGCAAACTTCTCGACTACGGCAAGTTCAAGTACGAGTCGCAGAAGAAGGCACAGGAAGCCCGGAAGAAGCACAAGACGATCGAGATCAAGGAACTCAAGTTCCGGCCGAACATCGACGACAATGACTACAACGTCAAGATGAAGCATGCCGTGAAGTTCCTGACCGAGGGCGACAAGGTGAAAATCACCATGCGCTTCCGTGGTCGTGAGGTGACTCACCAGGATCTTGGCATGCGGGTTCTGATGCGGGTGTCGGGTGATCTTGTCGAATTGGGCAAGATCGAACAGCGCCCGACCCTGGAAGGTCGTCAGATGACCATGGTGCTCGCACCGCTCGTCCAGCCGGGCGAGAAGGCCGAAACTGCGGAGAAGACCGCGGAGAAGGCATGAACTGACCGATTTTCCGGAGACATCCGGCTTGCGCCGGCATCGGGACCATGATGGCCCCGGTGCCGGCCCGCGCGTGTTTTTGCGACCCATGCCCGGAAGATTGGCATGCGGCCGCCGTGGCGCTTGCCAAGTGCCGGCCACGTCGCTATAAAGCCGGCTTCGATCACGCGGCCGGACCGGTCTCTGTACCGGTTCGACGTGTCGTGGTGGCCGTGGCTTCTGGCATGCCCGTCCGCCACCCCTGCTCCGCCTTGCCGCCGGCCGGTCCTTCGTTCCTTGAGGGATCCGGGCGCGATCGGCATCGCGACCTGACCCCACGGAGAGCAAAATGCCAAAGATGAAGACCAAGAGCGGCGCCAAGAAGCGGTTCCGCCTGACGGCGTCCGGCAAGGTCCGTCACTCCAGCGCCTTCCATCGTCACTGCATGTCGTCGAAGACGCAGAAGCAGAAGCGCAACAGCCGCAAGACCCAGATCCTGACGGCGGCCGATGCGCGGATTGTGAAGCAGTTCCTGCCCTATGCCTGAGTATTCGGGCGCCTGATCATTCGGGCAGCAGCGAATTCCGACGAGAGCAGCCGGTCCCGCAGTGATGCGGCCGGCCCCCATGATTTCCATCGGGAGTAATTGACGATGGCCCGTGTAAAGCGCGGCGTGACGTCTCATGCACGCCACAAGAAGGTTCTGAAGCTTGCCGAGGGCGCCCGCGGCCGCTCGTCCAAGACGATCCGCGCCGCGAAGCAGCGCGTCGACAAGAACCTGCAATACGCCTATCGCGACCGCCGCGTCCGCAAGCGCCAGTTCCGCGCGCTGTGGATTCAGCGGATCAACGCAGGCGCCCGCGAACTGGGTGTGACCTACAGCCAGTTCATCGCCGGCCTGAAGGCCGCCGAGATCGAGATGGACCGCAAGGTGCTGTCGGATCTGGCGGTCAATGAGCCTGCGGCGTTTAAGAGCCTTGTCGAGCAGGCGCAGAGCGCTCTCGCCAAGGCCGCTGCCTGAGACCAGAACCCCGCCCGGCGCCATTGTCCGGGCGCGGGTGACCGGTTCCAGGTCATCACGCAGCCGATCGAAGCGAGGGGGCCCGCGTCTGCGGGGCCCCTCGTTTTGCGTTCAGCCCCAGGCGTGAACGGCGTGAACCGGCGCCTGTGTCATTGAACCGCAACCGGTCATCGCGCATGCTGCCGCCGGCCGGAGGCAAACATGCCCGCGACCCATCCGCCGCCCCCCTGGCCCAGAGACCCACGACTTCCGAGGCATCCATGACCGATATCGACCGCCTGAAGGACGAGATCGGCGCGCGCATCGCCGCTGCCGCCGATCTTGACGCGCTGGAAGAGGTGCGCGTCCAGGCTTTCGGCCGCAAGGGCCGCATCACCGAGATGCTGAAGGGCCTGGGTGCCCTGGAGCCCGAGGCGCGCAAGGCGGCGGGGCAGGCATTGAACCAGTTGCGCGACGCCCTGCAGGGCGAGCTGGATGCACGCCGCGACGGGCTGAAGGCGGCGGCACTGGATGCGCGCCTGGCCGCCGAGCGGATCGATGTGACCCTGCCCGCGCGCCCCGAGCCGCAGGGCCGCATCCATCCGATCTCGCAGGTGATCGACGAGCTGACCGCGATTTTTGCCGATATGGGCTTCCAGGTCGCCGAAGGTCCGCAGATCGAGACCGATTATTACAACTTCACCGCGCTGAATATTCCGCCGGAGCATCCCGCGCGGCAGATGCACGATACCTTCTATGTGCGCGGCACGGCCGATGACGGTGCCAATCTGGTGCTGCGCACCCATACCTCGCCGGTACAGATCCGGACCATGGAGGGCGGGCGCCCGCCTTATCGGATCATCGCGCCGGGGCGGACCTATCGCAGCGACAGCGACATGACCCATACCCCGATGTTCCATCAGGTCGAAGGGCTGGTGATCGATCGCGGCATCACCATGGCGCATCTGAAGGGCTGCCTGATCGAGTTCGCCAAGGCGTTCTTCGAGGTCGACGATCTGCCGGTGCGCTTCCGCCCCAGCTATTTCCCGTTCACGGAACCCTCGGCCGAGATGGATATCGGCTGCGGGCGCGGCGGCGGCGAGCTGAAGATCGGCAATTTCGGCGACTGGCTGGAAATCCTGGGCTGCGGCATGGTGCATCCCAAGGTGCTGACCATGGCCGGCATCGATCCGGCGGAGTATCAGGGCTTCGCCTTCGGCATGGGGATCGAGCGCATCGCGATGCTGAAATACGGGGTGCCGGATCTGCGCACCTTCTTCGACAGCGATCCGCGCTGGCTGAAGCATTACGGCTTCGCCGCCGCCGATCTGCCGACGCTTGCCGGCGGGCTGACGCGCTAATTCAGAGGGGCACCCCGCGATGAAATTCACCCTGTCCTGGTTGAAGGACCATCTCGACACCGATGCCGATCTGGACCGGATCGCGCTGGCGCTGACCGCGGTCGGCCTGGAGGTGGAAGAGATCACCGATCGTGGCGCGGCGCTGGCGCCGTTCACGGTCGCCCATGTGATATCGGCCGAACCCCACCCCGATGCCGACAAGCTGCGCGTCTGCCGGGTTGACACGGGCGACGGTGAGCCGCAGCAGGTTGTCTGCGGCGCGCCCAACGCCCGCACCGGCATGAAGGCGGTGTTCGCGCGCTCGGGCCTGACGGTGCCTGGCACCGGTCTGGTGCTGAAGCCGTCGAAGATCCGCGGCGTCGAGAGCAACGGCATGCTGGTGTCGATGCGCGAGATGGGCCTGTCGGACGAGCATGACGGCATCATCGAGATGCCGGCCGACGCACCGGTGGGCGTGCCCTTCGCATCGCTGATGGGCCTGGACGATCCGGTCATCGAGATCGCGATCACCCCCAATCGCGGCGACTGCCTGGGCGTGCGCGGCGTTGCCCGCGACCTCGCCGCCGCCGGCCTTGGCGCCCTGAAGCCGCTGACGGTCGATCCGGTGCCCGGCGCCTTCCCCTGTCCGGTCGATATCCGGATCGAGGATGGCGATGGCTGCCCGGTCTTCGCCGGCCGGCTGATCCGCGGCGTCACCAATGGCGCGTCGCCCGACTGGATGGTGCGCCGGCTGATGGCGGTGGGTCTGCGGCCGATTTCGGTGCTGGTGGATATCACCAATTACGTGTCGCAGGATCTGGGCCGGCCGCTGCATGTCTTCGATGCGAACAAGCTGGCCGGCAATCTGGTGATCCGCGCCGCCGCGGAAGGCGAGACCCTGGCGGCGCTGGACGAGCGCAGCTATACGCTCGCCGCCGGCCGCGACGTGGTGATCGCCGATGACGCCGGCGTGCAGAGCCTGGGCGGCATCATGGGCGGCGCGCTGTCGGGCGTGGACGAGACCACGACCGACGTGCTGCTGGAATGCGCCTGGTTCGACCCGAAGCGGGTGGCGGAAACCGGCCGCGCGCTGAGCATCCTGAGCGACGCCCGTTATCGGTTCGAGCGCTGGGTCGACCCGGCATCGGTGCTGCCCGGCACCGAGATCGCGACCGCGATGATCCTGACCCTGGCCGGCGGCACGGCAAGCGAGATCCGGCTGGCCGGCACCGTGCCGGCTTTCGATCGGGTGATCGGCTATCGCCCGGCGCGGGTGACCTCGCTTGGCGGTATCACCGTGGCCACGGACCAGCAGGCGGCGATTCTGGACAAGCTGGGCTTCGCCGTCGACCGCAGCGCTGGTGATGTCTGGCAGGTGACCGTGCCGGGCTGGCGCCAGGATGTGGAAGGCGAGGCCGATCTGGTCGAGGAGGTGCTGCGCATCACCGGCTATGACAGCGTGCCGGCGCTGCCGCTGCCGCGCACCGATGTCGTGACCCGCACCGCCGCGTCGGGCCGGCGTCTGCGCGCCGGCTGGGTGCGGCGCGATCTGGCGGCGCGCGGCCTGACCGAGACCGTGAACTATTCCTTCCTGACCGAAGCCGATGCCCGCCGTTTCGGTGGCGGCGATGATGCCCTGTTCCTGTTGAACCCGATTTCGGCCGATCTGGCGGTGATGCGGCCGACGCCGCTGGCCTCGCTGGTGATGGCGGCGGGGCGCGCCGCGGCACGCGGCGAGACCGACAGCCGCTGGTTCGAAGTGGGGCCGGGCTGGCGCGGTGTCGCACCCGACGATCAGCGGACCATGGCCTGTGGTCTGCGCACCGGCCGCACCGGCCCGCGCAACTGGGCCGAGCGGCCGCGCGCGGTGGATGTGTTCGACGCCAAGGCCGATATCCTGGCGGCGCTGGCTGCCGCCGGGCTGGATGCCGACAAGGTGCAGGTGGTGCAGGGGCAGGCGCCGGCTCACTACCATCCCGGCCGGTCTGCCGTGATCCGGCTGGGGCCCAAGCTGACGCTGGGCGCCTTTGGCGAGCTGCATCCGCTGATCCTGGACGCCCATGACATCAAGGGCGCGGCGGTTGGGTTCGAGCTGGACCTGGACGCGCTGCCCGAGCCGAAGCGCAAGCCCGGCCGGGCGCGGCCGGCGCTGGTGCTGCACGATTTCCAGGCTGTCGAGCGCGACTTCGCCTTCGTGGTTGACGAGGGGGTTGCCGCCGACCAGCTGGTCAAGGCGGTGCGGGGCGCCGACCGCAAGCTGATCAGCGATGTTGCGGTGTTCGACCGCTTCGCGGGCGAACGGCTTGGCGCCGGCAAGGTGTCGCTGGCGGTCTCGGTCACGCTCCAGCCGGCTGACCGCACGCTGACCGATGCCGAGATCCAGGCGGTGTCGGACCGGATCGTGGCGGCGGTGACCAAGGCGACCGGGGCGGCGCTGCGCAGCTAAGCATCGGCAATGGCCATCAATGGCCGGACGGACGCCAAGGGTGAGGCTCTGTGGATCAGGGCCTCACCCTTGCGTTTTTCACGCATCGGAAACCGGCGGCGGTCTCGTATAACGTCATGAACCCGTCATGCATCGGCCATGTGCGGCGCGATGGCGGGATTGATGCCTGCCGTGCCGGCCCCCATATGCCAGTCACCTCCGCCAGTTGGTTCAAGCCGCTGTTTTCCGTTCTGCACCGCCCGGCAAAGGCGTTCCGGCGCATGTCCGAAGTCGATCAACTGCTTCTCGCGCGCGAGAAGCGCGGCGTGCGCTTTGCGCTGGTCGCGCGGCTGGGTATGCTTGCAATCGTGTTCGCGCTGCATGTGCTGCTGTATCACTCGGTGCGTGAGCTGGTGATGGTGGCGGCGCTGTGCGGCGGTGCCGCGCTCGGCACGCTGCTGCTGCTGATCCGCCTGGATCGCCACGGTTGTCCGCAGATGACCGGCTATCTGGCGGCGGTGCTGGATGTGCTGGTGCTGAGCGGTCTGCCGGTGATCTGGTATATCGGCACCGGCGCCGATCAGGTGGTGGGGCCGCAATTCTTTCTGCAGACCCGGATGACGGTCGGCGTGCTGATGGTGATGGTGGTCAACGCCCTGGCGTTCCGGCCGGCATATCCGCTGGTGATCGCCGGCGCCTTCACCATCATCTATGGGGTGCTCGCCGGCGCGATTCTCAACGATCCGCGCACGGCCATCACCACCGATCCGCTGGCGGCGATGACCGGTCTGGGCGTGGCCCCACGGCTGGTGACGGCCGATATCGTGATCGTGTTGACCGTGGCGCTGCTGCTGGCGGTGATGACCCGGGTCGCGCGCGGCATGGCGGTGCAGGCCGTGCGCCTGCAACATGCCTCGGATCAGTTGCGGCGCTATTTCTCGCCGGCGGTGGCCGCCCGGATCGCCGAGGGCGGCGATGATTTCTTCCGGCCCGGCGGCGTGGTCCGCGAGGTCGCGATCCTGTTCGCCGACATCCGCGGCTTCACCCGGTTGTCGGCCCAGATGCCACCCGCCGACGTTCTGGACCTGTTGCGCAGCTATCATGCGGAAATGGTGGCGGTGGTCTTCGCCCATGGCGGCACGCTGGATAAATTCATCGGCGACGCGATCATGGTGACCTTCGGTTCGGCCGAGCCGGATGTGAACCCGGCCCGCCGGGCGCTGGAAACCGCCCTTGCCATGCGTGAGGCGCTGGACCGGCTGAATGCCCGCCGCGCGGCCGCGGGCGAAGTGCCGCTGGCCCAGGATATCGGCGTGCATGTCGGCCCCGCGCTGGTCGGCAATATCGGCACCCCTGAGCGGCTTGAACACACCGTGATCGGCGATACCGTCAACACCGCCAGCCGGATCGAGGCCGCCTGCAAGCAGCATGGCCGCGATCTGGTGGTGTCGGACGAAGTGGTGATGCGGGCAGGCGACGGGTTCCTGCTGGAACGGCTGGCGCCGACCTGGCTGGCCGGCAAGTCGGAACCCATGCAGCTCTATGCGGTCACCGGCCATGCGGCCCGGGGTGATGTGACCACCACCACCAGGCCCCTGCGGCCCGCCGCCGACATCGTGACCTTGCCGGAACCGGCTGCGGCTGTCGCCCCGGCTTCCGTTCCGGTTCCTGGGCCGGTTCCTGGGCCGGTGCCGGCACCGGCGGCGGCCACCGCCGCCTGATCGCGGTTGCCAGCACCGTGCGGGCGCCTTATGTTCCGGGCAGCCTCAAACACCTGTGCCGCCCGGCTTTTCGGGCCAGCTCTTCGGGATGTCCATGACCGATCTCGCGAACATCCGCAACTTCTCGATCATCGCCCATATCGACCACGGCAAGTCGACGCTCGCCGACCGCCTGATCGAACGGCTGGGTGGTCTTCAGGACCGCGAGATGAAGCAACAGATCCTCGACTCGATGGATATCGAGCGCGAGCGCGGCATCACGATCAAGGCTCAGACCGTGCGCCTGACCTATAATGCCAAGAACGGCAAGACCTATGAGCTGAACCTGATCGACACCCCCGGCCATGTCGATTTCTCGTATGAGGTCAGCCGCTCGCTGTCGGCCTGTGAAGGCTCGCTGCTGCTGGTCGACGCCAGCCAGGGTGTCGAGGCGCAGACGCTCGCCAACGCCTATCTGGCAATCGATAACGACCACGAGATCGTGCCGGTGCTGAACAAGGTCGACCTGCCGGCGGCCGAGCCTGAGCGGATCAAGCAGCAGATCGAGGATGTGATCGGCCTGGATGCCAGCCAGGCGATCCCGATTTCGGCCAAGACCGGCATGGGCATCGAGGACGTGCTGGAAGCGCTGATCCACCGCCTGCCGGCGCCCGCCGGCGACCCTGCGGCGCCGTTGAAGGCGCTGGTGATCGATAGCTGGTATGACCCCTATCTGGGCGTGGTCATTCTGGTGCGGGTGAAGGACGGCACGCTGCGCCGGGGCGTGAAGGTCCGCTTCATGGCCAGCAAGCGCACCCATCCGGTCGACCGGGTGGGCGTGTTCACACCCAAGCCGCTGATGGTCGACGAGCTGGGCTGCGGCTCGATCGGCTTCATCACCGCCGGCATCAAGGACATTGCCGACGCGCAGGTCGGCGACACCATCACCGAGGAAGACCGTCTGGCGGCGGCGGCGCTGCCCGGCTTCAAGCCGACCGTGCCGGTGGTGTTCTGCTCGCTGTTCCCGGTGGATGCGAGCGATTACGAGCATCTGCGCGACAGCCTGGGCAAGCTGCGCCTGAACGATGCCGCCCTGCATTTCGAGGCCGAGACCTCGACCGCGCTGGGGCTGGGCTTCCGCTGCGGTTTCCTGGGCCTGCTGCATCTTGAGATCATCCAGGAGCGTCTGGAACGCGAATTCAACCTGGACCTGATCACCACGGCGCCGAGCGTGGTCTATAAGATCTACAAGACCGACGGCTCGATCATGGAGATGCACAACCCGGCCGACATGCCCGACCCGGTGCAGATCGACCATATCGAAGAGCCGATGATCAACGCCACCATCATGGTGCCCGACGACCATCTGGGTGCGGTGCTGAAGCTGTGCGAGGAAAAGCGCGGCCGTCAGAAGGAGCTGACCTATGTCGGCGGCCGGGCGATGGTGGTTTATGAACTGCCGCTGGCCGAGGTGGTGTTCGATTTCTATGACCGGCTGAAATCGGTCAGCCGCGGCTATGCCAGCTTCGACTATCAGCTTCAGGGCTATGAGGAGAGCGACCTCGTGAAGCTCTCGATCCTGGTCAACAAGGAGCCGGTGGATGCGCTGGCGATCATCGTTCACCGCGCGATGTCGGAAACCCGCGGCCGGGTGATCTGCGAACGGCTGAAGGATCTGATCCCCCGCCAGATGTTCCAGATCGCGGTACAGGCGGCGATCGGCGGCCGGGTGGTGGCGCGCGAGACGGTGAAGGCACTGCGCAAGGACGTGCTGGCCAAGTGCTATGGCGGCGACGTCAGCCGCAAGCGCAAGCTGCTCGACAAGCAGAAGGAAGGCAAGAAGCGGATGCGGACCTATGGCAATGTCGAGATTCCGCAATCGGCCTTCATCGCGGCGCTGAAGATCGACGGCTGACGCGCATCATCGTGGTGTGTGGGCTTCAGGCTATCGCCGCCGGCTGAACCGCCGGCGGCGCTCGGTATCGCCGCGCCCGCCACTCCCTGCCAGCAACACCAGCCCCAGCGCCCCCGCCCAGCCCCAGAGCGGCAGGTTCAGCGCCCAGCGCACCGGCGGCCACAGCCCCGGCCACAGTGTGCTCTCGATGGCGGCCTGAAGGCCGATCAGGCTGCCGCGATCGATCGCGGCCCAGAGCGCCGAGAGCGGGATCATCTCCCATGTACCCTGATACCACCAATCGATGGCTTCAAGGCCGATCAGGACAAGGGCTGCAAGGATAAACAGGCTGGCGAACAGGCGGCGGACCGGCATGCGGACGGATCTCTCCGATTGACGGGTGCGGCGGATAGCTTAGACCATCACCCGCGCCATGCAACATGCACCCTGTCTGCATCTTCCCGCATGCTGCCTCGCCGTCACCGCCCCGCCCTCACCGCCCTGCCGCCGACCCGCCGCAAATCCGTGTCGTTACCACAGATGGATGGTTGCGCTTGGCCCCAGCCCAGCTATAATGCGCGCCGCCGGTCGACCGGGAAATGCGCCCACCGCACGCATCCCGCCGCATCAATCGACCGCGCACCGAGCCGGAGGGATGGCCGAGCGGTCGAAGGCGCACGCCTGGAAAGTGTGTATACGGTAAAACGTATCGTGGGTTCGAATCCCACTCCCTCCGCCACCGGCCGCCGGTTGCCCCCGCCCACCATGCATTGCCGGAAACCGCCGCTTCTACGCGACAGCCCGATGCATCTGGAAGACGAGCGACGGCAGCAAGCGACTTCCTGTTTTGCGACAGGTCATCGCCAGAAGGGTCGGCGACCTTCCCGCATCGCGTCGCGCCTGCTGATCCCGAGATCGCGAAGCTGGTCATCGGTCATGTCACAGAGATCGCGGCGCTGACGCCATCGATCCGGCCACGTGCGGAAGATCGTTACGACGATATGGGCGAGCCATGACATGCGTGCTCATCATCCCCGCTTTCGAGCAGGAATCGTCATGGCGATCACGCCGGCCACAACGCAGGCCAGCCCCATCCATGCCGTCGACGAAAGCGTTTCCCCAAGGAACAGGACGCCGATCGCAACGCCGATCGGAACCCGGAGATAGGCTTGCGCTGTCGTGCCGACGGAGCCAAGCGTTTGCACCAGCCGGAAATAGATCACGAAGGCCAGCGCCGTCGAGAAAACCGCAAGAGCCAGGAGCGCGAGGGCGGAATCGGCGCTGGGAGCCAAGGTCCACGGTCGATCGACAACGAGACTGACCGGAATGAGGATCGCCGCGCCGCAGATCATCGAGCCGGCAGCCGGCATCATCGGATCGAGGCCCTTGAAGTTCCGGCCGAAGATCGCAGCGCCGGCATAGCAGATCGTGGCGGCGACGATGGCGAGTTGCGCCCAGAGCTCATGCCCGACGCCGCCGAGCGCTTCGATACCGACGATCATGCATATTCCGATCAGCCCGGCCGCAACGCCGAACAGCTTGCGGCCGGTGATGGCCTCGTGGCGCGTGATCAGCGCCGTCAGCAGGAATGCGAAGATCGGCGAGGTGGAATTGAGGATCGTCGCAAGGCCGGCATCGGTCGTTTGTTCGGCCCATGCGATCAGCGTGAACGGCACGACACTGTTGAGGCAGGCCTGAAACAGGAAGCGCCCCCAGACCTTTCTGTCGGTGGGCAGCGTCAACCCGCGCAGACGGAGGACGGCGACGAGCACCGCCCCGGCAATGAGCGTTCTGGCCGCGATCAGCGTTACCGGCGGAATGGTTTCAACGCCGATCTTGATGAAGGTATAAGACGCCCCCCAAAGCGTCGACAGGGCCAGAAGCAGCGCCAGTTCTGTCGCCATATTTGTCTTGCGGTCCATCGTGTTCCCGTCTTTTTCCTGAGAGGCGTCGTCCTTCTGTTTAGCGGCAATTGGGGGCGGAATGTTTCGGCATCGGCCGAACTATTGAGCGTAGATGGGGGTGCGTTCGGCTGCTGAGTTCTGGGTATGTCGCACGTCGCGTCAGGAAATACGCCCTACCGCCGCCGAAGCCAGGCCGGCACGTCGGTCACCGCGATGCCGTTTGCGGCGTTGAAGCTGTGGGCCTTGTCCCAGGCCACGCCGGTGTCGCGCGCGAAGGCCAGGTGATATTTTCGCAGGGTGTCGTCGGGGTGTTGTGCGACCTCTGATCGCAGCCGGTCTATGTCCCACAGGATGCGCTGAACAGGGCGGCCAAGGTGGTGCTCCACCATGTCGGCGAGCTGGGCGTAGGAGACGGTGTCGCCGGCCACGAAAACCACCGCGTTCGTCAGGCGTGGTTCATGGGCGAGGATGGCGGCGGTCAATCGGCCGATATCGTCCGGGGTGGTCACCGTCAGGCGGTTTTCCCAGCGGCCGAGCGCATGGACCCTGGCGGTTTCAAAATCGACCACACCGAAAGCCGGCTCGAACAGGAAGCTGGTGAACATGCCGGTGGACACGATCACCCAGCCGGTGGCCGACTGCGCCCGCAGCATGTCGCGCACGTCGGATTGCTCGTCGAACACCGCCTGTCCGCTGCCACGGCCGACACTGTCGTAATCGACGCCAAACTGCCAGGGGACGTACCGCTCGACGCCGGCCTTCAGCACGGCGGCGGTGATCTTGCGCTGCGTGCCCGGCCCGCCGACGAAGCCGGTGCAGCAGATGACGGTCGAAAAGCGCCTGAAAACTACGGCGAGTCCCGCTTCCGTTTCCTCGGCGATGTCGGCATGGACCACATTCAGGCCCATGCGCTCCAGGGCGTCTCTCCGCTTTATCGCCGGATCATCGGAGGCCGGGCGCAGGAGAACGCTCAAAGATCCCCGGTCCGCCCAACCGCGGTCGCAGAATGCGCGGATCACGGCCATGCCAAGCTCGCCCGCGCCGATGACAAGGGTGGCGCCGGGATTGGTGTCGGTGTTCAGCATCACTATCTCCGTTGGACCGTGACCATCAGATGATGGACCGTGGCCATCAGATGAGACGGTGGCTCCCGACGGAAAAGAAGGCACACGCGTGATACCGATCGACGATACCAGCTTCGACGACGCGATGGCCCGCGCGCAGGCCGCGTGCGAGGCGTTGAGCGCTGAGGATGGCGGGTTGAAGCGCGAGGTGCTGGCCCATGCCGGCAACCGATGGTCGCTCGGCATCGTCCATGCGCTGGGGGCGTCGGGAACGTTGCGCCATGCCGAGCTCGCGCGGCGACTTGACGGCGTCACCCAGCGGATGCTGACCCGATCCCTGCGCCAGTTGGAACGCGACGGCCTGATCGTCCGGCACGATCATGGTGAGGTGCCGCCGCGTGTGGATTACACACTGACCGCGCTGGGGCGGGGGCTGCTGGTCGGGATGATGCCGCTGTGGACCTGGGTCATCGACAATGCCGCGGCATTCAGGACCGCACGGGAGCGCTTCGACGGCCGTCATGTCGGGGATCGCTTCGCCGGGCGTGACATCGGCCAGGGATGACGCGCCGGAAGCCGTGCGGCGCTATCCCAACGCCGCCAGCCGTTCGATCAACCGCTCCTTCCGCGCATGACGGTCGCGTATCGCCTGCAGGCGGCGCGTGAACTCCGCGCGCGTGCCCTTTTCCTCGGAAAGTGCCCTCAGGTCGACGAGGCCCGCAGGGCCTCCTGATCCGCTCCGTCGAGCGGGCGGTCGATCGCCTGGACCTCATCGTACTAATATTCGCTCATGCTCGCGGCCGATTTGGTTGAGAATTCAGACGGGGTGCAGGACACCATCCGCGTCTTTCTCGGCACGGGTTCTTCCCACCGCCGGCAAACAAGAACGGCTGCGACGAGATCGCCGCAGCCGTTTGTGATGATCGGGCCGTCGGATGACCGTTCAGGCCAACGCTTACTTGCCGTCCCAGGCCGTCTTCGTGGCCGCTTCCTTCATTTTCAGGCGGTTGGCGTCGGTTGCCGGCGGCTCGCTTTCGCCGAAGATGGCGGCCAGCCAGTGGCCATCGGTCGGGTTCGGGAACAGGATGTACTGTGTGCCGAAGAGATCCCGGTCGGCTTCCATCTGCGCGATGCGGCCGTCGACATCGCCCTTGAGATAGTATTTGCGGCGGAAGTCGTTCAGGTTGTCGCCAAGGAAGACCACGACGTCGAACGTCTCCATAATTTCGTTCTGCTTCTTCTCCTTGTTGGAGGTGTCGCGCAGCACAGTGAGGTGATCGTCGTCGGCGAATGGATAGTTCAGATGCTTGAGGTGACCCATGGCATAATCATAGGTCTTCTCACCCTGTTCCCGGCTGGTGACGTAATAGACCTCGACGCCGTTCTTGGCGCAGAAATCGAGAAAATCCTTGGCGCCCGGGGCTGCGACCACACCATTGGTCGGAATCCAGCGATCCCAGACCGCATCGTCGAAATAATCGGTATTGTGCGCCACCAGGTGACCCCAATACTCCAGCGGCAGAAGAATGGTGTCGTCCATGTCGGCAAGCACGGCAAGAGGCTTGTCGCCATCTTTCCGGTTGGCGAGTGCTGCCTGCACATGCATGCGGGCGACATTGAAGCCCTGGTGATACAGCGCCCGGTATTCTGCCGCCGTCTGCTTCCACGCCACGGCCTGGATGAGCGCATTGTCGACGCCGTCGCCCGAGGGGCCGAGCGTATTGGCATCCTGGGCATGGGCGCCAAAGGTGAACGCCATCGACATCGCCGATGCGGCCAAGAGCCGGTAGACAGTCTTCATCATGTCACTCCACACAAGAGCCCCCGGACATCCGGGTTCGGGGGCATCCTGGCAGAGAAAGGTTACGTGTCAGTGACCCGTTGATGGCGGTGATGACATTGGTGACGCGGCCGATATTTGCCCTCGGCCATCGACAAGGTCATGCAGTCGGCCGGTTGCATGGGTGCGGGTCCGACCACCGATCCAGATCCGGCCGGCGCTGTCGCGGCTGGCGTGGACGCGGCCCTTGCGGCCGAGGCAGGTACCCTGGGCGGCGCGGTAATCGGCCGTGGCCACGCCGGCCGCGAACAGCCATTGCGCCAGCGAGGCGTTGAGGCTGCCGGTGACCGGGTCTTCCACGATCGCCTCCAGATGGTCGCTGAAGAAGGCGCGGACCTCGAAGGCGGTGTCGCCGCCGGCCGCATGGGGGCCGATCACGCCGATGTCGATCCGTCGCGGCCAGTGGCGCGCCGGTTTGAGCGACAGAACCCTGTCGGCCGAGGCCAGCCGGATACCGAGCCAGCCGGGGCCATTATCCACCCAGGCGGCGTCGACGATGTCGCGGGCGTCGATCCCCAGGAACCGCTGCGCCTCGATCAGCTCATCGGCCGATGGCGCGCCGGCGCGGAGCAGGGGCGGGGCCGCGAAACACAGCCGGTCGGCCTCGCGCCGGATACCGACCAGCCCCGCCCCGCATTCCTGGACGATCCCGGATGCGTGTTTTGGAACACCGCCGCATTCAAGCCAGACGTGACAGGTGCCGAGCGTCGGATGCCCGGCGAAGGGCATCTCCCGATCCAGGGTGAAGATCCGGACCCGGTAATCGGCGTCGGGATGCTGTGGGGGCAGCAGAAACGCCGTCTCCGACAGGTTGAACCAGCGCGTGAGGCGCAGCATCGCGTCGGTGGCAAGATCACCGGCACCGGTGACCACCGCCAGCGGATTGCCCGAGATGGCATCCATGCCGAAGACATCGACCATGTGAAGCGTCATGCTCATGGGATGGTTACCTGTCCGATGTGATCAGCGTCAGGCCGGCGGCGGCGAACAGGGCGCACAACCCGCCCTCGATTCCGCGCCGCAAACGGCCATAGAGGGCAATCATCGGCGCGGTCGAAAACAGCACTGCGTAGCCGCCGAAGACCAGTATGCCCAGCAGGCCGCAGCCGCCGATGATCGCCGGCAGAAGGCCGGCCGGGGCATCGCCGCGCAGCCCCAGCGACATGATCGCGATCCAGGCGAGCACCGCCTTCGGGTTGCCGAGATGCATCAACACGCCCTGACGATAGAGCCGGCGATACGCCGCCACCGGCCGGCCAGGGCCTGCGATGGCGATGGCCGATGCCGGCCGCAGCGCGGAGCGGCCGGCGCGCACCGCCAGATAGAGCAGATACAACCCGCCCATGATCTTGATGACGAACAATGCCTGGGCCCAGGCCGCCAGCATCGCGGAAATACCCGTCGCCGCCAGCACCGCCCAGACCATCGATCCGGTGATCACACCGGCCGCAAGGGCAAGGGCAGGGCGGCGGCCGTCGCGCATGGCCGTCGTCATGATCGCCATATTGCTGGGCCCCGGGCTTGCGATGGCGACAAGATAGGCGCCATAGACGAGCGCGATCTGGCTGGCAATCATTGGGACAGTCTCCCCCTGTATCGGCGGGTGTTCTGCCCCTGTCATAGCCTGTGTTACACTTTTGGCAGATCGAAATAGTGTCACGGGACACTATTTCGGGTTAGCGCCGCGGGCGTCGGGTCGGGTCAGCGCCGCGGGCATCAGGCGATCCGCAGCCGCTCCAGATCGGCGAGCAGGCTGGGGCCGGTCGGCTGCCAGCCGAGTTTTTCCCGTGTGATCGCGCTGGAGGCGGGCATGTCGTGGCCGGCAAACATGGCGAGCCAGCCGAAGAAGCCCTGTGCTTCCTGCGGGTCGATGGCGGTGACCGGCAGGTTCAGGCGCTGACCGATGGTCCGGGCGATATCGCGCAGGGGCACGCCCGGTTCCGCGACCGCATGATAGGCAGCGCCCGGTTCGGCGCGTTCGACCACGAGGCGATAGAGCCGGGCCACGTCGAGACGGTGTGCCGCCGGCCAGCGGTTGAGCCCGTCGCCGATATAGGCGCAGACGCCCTTTTCGCGATAGATCGCGATCATCGGGGTGATCAGACCCTGGGTGACCGGATCGTGAACCTGCGGCAGCCGCACCACCGACACATTGACCCCGGCGGCGGCGATGACGGCCGCCGCTTCTTCCGACGCGGCACGGGGGTGCACCGCGGCGCCGTGGATGGCATTGCCTTCCCGGGCGGGTTCGCCGGGCACGGTGTTGGCGATGGGGGTGCCGGAGGTCACGACGAGCGGCCGGCCGGTACCGGCCAGCGCCGCGCCAAGCGCCAGGATCACCCGGCGGTCGTCCTCGCAGTTCGCCGCGAATGCCGAGAAATCATGGTTGAAGGCCAGATGGATGACCGCGTCGGCGCGGGCGACCGCCTGGTTCAGGCTCTCGACATCCTGAAGCGATCCGCGACAGATCTCGGCCCCGGCGGCGGCCAGAGCCGCGGCCTTCGCCTCGGCGCGGCACAGGCCGAGCACCTGATGGCCGGCGGCGATCAGATCGTCGACCACGGCCGTGCCGATATTGCCGGTGGCACCGGTTACGAATACACGCATGAATGTTTTCTCCAGTGTTGCGATGCGTCGCTCGGGACAAATCTGCTCCGGCGCATTATCCTGGTAAAGTTGAGAGATTATCCTAGTAATGGTGTTAACAGGATGAGCGGACACTCTGCCACCGAGACCCTGCTGGGGGCGTATCTGAGAGGTCGCCGCGCGCGCCTGGATCCGGTGGCTCTTGGCTTTCCCGCGGAACGCCGCCGAACGCCCGGCCTGCGCCGCGAGGAAGTTGCCGGGCGCGCCAATATCAGCCCCACCTGGTACACCTGGCTTGAACAGGGGCGCGGCGGCGCGCCCTCGGCCGACGTGCTCGACCGGATCGCCCGCGCGCTGCTGCTGACCGAGGCCGAGCGGGAGCATCTGTTCCTGCTGGCCCTGGGGCGGCCGCCCGAGGTGCGCTATCGCAAGAACGACGACGTCACGCCACGGCTGCAACGTGTGCTCGATGCCCTGGACCCGAGCCCGGCCGTGATCAGGACCGCGATATGGGACGTGGTTGCGTGGAACCGGGCGGCGAGCCTGATGCTGACCGATTACGGGGCGCTGCCGCCCGATGAGCGCAACATCCTGCGGATCATCTTTCTGGACCCGCGGACGCGTGCGGCGCAGCCCGATTGGGAGGGCGTGGCCCGTTTCGTGGTTGGCGCCTTCCGGGCGGATGTGGCCCGTGCCGGCGCCGCGGCGGAGGTGGACCCGCTTGTGGACGAGCTTTGCCGGCTCAGTCCCACATTCGGGGCGCTGTGGCGCGACAACGATGTGCGAGGGCCTCATGGGGATGTGGTCAAGCATATGCGCCACCCGGTCGCGGGGCCGATCGCCTTTGAATACTCCGCCTTCGGGGTCGATGGCCGGACCGATCTGAACATGGTCGTCTATCATCCGGCGACGCCCGAGGATGCTGAACGGATCAGAGCCCTCATGCCGGCGTGACGGTCGCGTTCGCCTGGATCTGGCGGCGATGCAGACAGACCGCGATCACGAATGCCGCCGCTGCGGCGGTGCCGCCGATCAGGAAGACGCTGTCATAGCCGGCCCGGTCGGCCAGAAAGCCCGCCACCGGGCCGGTCAGGCCGTAGGCCAGATCCTGAAAGGCGGTGAACCCGCCAAGGGCGGTGCCGCGCAGATGCGGTGCCACGCGCTGCACGACATCGCGACCCATCGCCGGAAAGATCATCGAGCAGCCGAGACCGGTCATGAAGGCGCCGGCCATGGCTGCCAGCGGATCGGGCACACCCCAGATCAGGAACTGGCCGGCCGCCTCGACAGCCAGAGAGATGATCGCGACCCGCAGGCCGCCCAGACGGTCGGGGAGATGACCGAAGAGCAGGCGGACCAGAACGAAGCCGCCGCCGAATGCGGTGAAGCCCAGCCCGGCATGGCCCCAGCCCCGGTCGTGGAAGTAGAGCACGAAGAACGCCCCGATCGCGGCGAAGCCGATGCCCTGCAGGCAGACGACCAGCCCGTGCCACCGGATCTGGCCGATCACGCTCAGGAAGGACGGGCGGACGGCATCGGGCTGGGGGGCAACACCAGCCATCGGCCATATCGCCAGCAATCCGAGGCATGGCAGCAGCGCGCTTGCCGCCATGGTGCCGGCAAAGCCGATCCGGTCCAGCAGGACAAGGCCGAGCGGCGCGCCGACCGCGAGCGCGCCATAGATCGCGGCACCGATCAGGGCCAGCACCCTGCCCGATCGCGCGGGCCCGACCAGACCGATGCCCCAGGCGACGACGCCGACGCCGACCAGGCTTTCGCCGAGGCCCAGAACCAGCCGGCCGACCAGCAGGGTGGCCATGGCCGCAGCCGGCGTGTGAAAGGCCAGCCCTGCTGCAAGCGAAATCAGCCCGCCCGCCGCATAGAAGACCAGGCCGCGCGTGACCGCGACCTTGGCGCCGCGACGGTCCGACAGATGGCCGGCATGGCCACGGGTGACGATGGTGGCGAGAAAGGCGGCGCCGACCCCGAGCCCGGCCCAGACATTGCCGAGCCCGAGCTGGCCGGTCAGATAGACCGGCACCACCGGCAGAGGCATGGCGACACAGAGATAGGCGATGAACAGAACCGCAACCAGCCGCAGAAGCCGGGGCTGCGCCGGATCGGGCGCGGCCCCGTCGCGGGTCGACAGGGATGTCACGGATAGAGCCTCCGAGGCGGATCGATGATCGATGATTTCGGATAAGCGGCCGCGGCGCGCGGCGTGGACGGTCAGTTACGGCCGCCATTGGCCCGGATGATCTGGCCGTTCACCCAGCCGCTTTCGGGGCCGGCCAGGAACGAGACGATGCGGGCGATGTCGTCGGGCTGGCCGAGCCGGCCGAGCGGGATATCGCCGATCACCCGCTGGATGAGGGCTTCGGATCGGCCGGCGAAGAACAACTCGGTTGCCACCGGGCCGGGGGCGACGGCATTGACGGTGATGCCACGGGGCCCGAGTTCCTTGGCCAGAACATGGGTCATCCCCTCGACCGCCGCCTTGGTCGCCACATAGATGCCATGGGCGGGCAGATAGGCGCCGATGATGCTGGTCGACAGATTGATGATCCGCCCGCCATCCCGCAGCCGGCGGGCGGCCTCGCGCATACCGTTGAACGTGCCGGTGAGGTTGACCGCGATCAGGCGCTGGAAATCGGCATCGGTCACCTCGGCCAGCGGTGCCGCTTTGGCGATGCCGGCATTGTTCACCAGCACGTCGACCGGCCCGTACTCGGCTTCGGCCTGATCGAACAAAGCCTTTACCGCCGCCGGGTCGGCGACATCGGCGCGAACCGCGCGTGCCCGGCCACCTGCGGCCTCGATGGCGGCCGCCACCTGCTCTGCCTCGGCGGCGCTGGTGGCGTAATTGATGACGGTCTGAAAGCCGTCCACCGCGAGGCGCCGGGCCAGCGCGGCCCCGATGCCTCTGGATGCGCCGGTGACGATGGCGGTCCGGATCTGCTGCGACATGGTTCCGTCTCCAGGGGATTCTGTGCCGGGCGTGCCGGACGCCTTATGCGGACCGCATCGACAGCGTGACGTCATGGCCAAGCGGCAACGATATGTAGCCATGCGCGGGCGAGCCCACGCGGTCACGATAGGCGGGGCTGAAATCGGTGTTGTCGGCGACGATCAGGGCGCCCGGCCTCAGGCGGTTTTCCAGCAGGCCGAGGATGTCGGCATAAAGGCCCTTGGCGCCGTCGAGCAGAAGCAGATCGATGCTTGCCGGAAGATCGCCGGCGAGGGTTTCGAGCGCATCGCCCTCTCTGATCTCGACCAGGTCGATCAGGCCGGCCGCCGTCAGATTGTCGCGGGCGCGTGCCACCTTCGACGGCTCGAACTCCGTGGTGATGAGGTGGCCGCCGCCATTGTCCCTGAGCGCCGCCGCAAGATGCAGGGTCGAAATGCCGAACGAGGTTCCGAACTCGACGATGCTGCGGGCGCCGGCACTGCGGGCGAGCATATAGAGCAACCTGCCGGTCTCTCGTGAGACGGCGAGCGGCAGATCCTTGAGGCGCCCGTAGAAATCACGATACCCGGACGTGCTGCCCATCAGGCGCTTCTTTTCCGCATCTGACAGAATGGACCAGTAATCGCGGAAGCCAGGGCTTTCCCAGGACTGTTCAGCTTCCACGAACAGGCGGTCAAGAAGCGGCGACAATGGCGGTTTTGTCAGAGTGATCATATAATGGGTCCAGTTTCCGATTGGATGACGTGCTGTGTTGATTTAAAATACGAGCAATTATTCGCGTTTCCTATTCGCATTGCCGGAGCACGCCGTGGCCGATCGTCCAACTGCCCGGATTTCCTCGCGAAAGCAGCCCAAACAGGCGCGCTCGGCCGATCTTGTCGCGGCGATTCTGGATGCGGCTGTTCAGGTTTTGACCAGGGAGGGCGCCCGGCGCTTCACCACGGCCAGGGTTGCCGAACGGGCCGGGGTCAGCATCGGCTCGCTCTATCAGTATTTTCCGAACAAGGCGGCGATCCTGTTCCGCCTGCAGAGCGACGAATGGAGCCAGACCAGCCGGATGATGCGCCGGATTCTGGACGATGCCGACCGGCCGCCGCTGGACCGGTTGCGGGTTCTGGTGCGGGCCTTCATCCGGTCGGAATGCGAGGAAGCTGCTGTACGGATCGCGCTTGGCGACGCGGCCCCGCTCTATCGCGATGCCCCTGAGGCGCGGCGCGCGAAAGAGGGGGCAGAGCGCATGTTTCAGGACTTCATGCGCGAGGTGCTGCCGGGGCATCCCGAGGCCACACGCGACCTCGCGGCCGATCTGATCAGAACGACATTGAGCGAGGTGGGGCGGCGCTTTTCAGAAACGCCGCGCAGCGGGGACGAGATCGACAGCTATGCCGATGCGGTCGCCGACATGTTCTGCGCCTATCTCGACAGCCTGAAATGGCGCTGAGGCGGGCCGCTCAGGCCACCACCGGTACCGCCTGCTGTCTTGCCATATAGCGGGCCGGCGAGGTGCCGAGCGCCTTGCGGAACATGGTGACGAAGCTGCCGGCACTCTCATAGCCGAGATCGGCCGCCACCTGCTGAACGGTGGCGCCCTGGGCCAGCCATTGCAGGGCAAGCACGATTGCCAGTTGCTGGCGCCAGCGGCCGAAGCTCATCCCGGTCTCGCGCAGCAGAAGGCGGGCAAGCGTGCGTTCGCCAAGGCCCGCCTGCCTTGCCCAGCTTTTCATGCTGCCGCGTTCGGCCGGCGCGCCCAGCATCATCCGGGCGATCCGCCGCAGCCGTTCATCGGTCGGCATCGGCAGGTTCAGGTGTTCAACCGGTGCTGCGGCGATTTCGTCCAGCAGCACCGTGACCAGATGGGCGGCCGGCCCCGGCTCGTGATAGGGCGCCGGAAATCCGGCGATACGCACCAGAAGTTCACGTAACAATAGCGTCACAGAAACCGTGCACGGGGCCGTGGGCAGGCCGCTGGCAGCGGCGGGTTCGATGAAGGCGTTATAGCCTTCGATCGGCCCCGACGATTTGATGGCATGCATCGCCCCGCCGGGAATCCAGATCGCGCAATGCGGCGGCACCAGCCACAGCCCCTGATCGACCTGACAGGTCAGAACCCCGCGCAAGGGAAGCAGAAGCTGCGCCTTGCGGTGGCGATGATGGTCAAGCTCGATCCCCGGCGTCTCGCTGATGACCCCATAGGCCACCACCGGCCGGGGCACCGTATCGGGATCGCCGAAATCGGCTGAGCACAGTTCGGTCAGAATGGGCATGGCCGGTATCCAGCGGATTGGCAGAATTGCCAAATCCTTTGACAGTCTTGCCCAATGTCGACAGCCGGTAAAGCCGCTAACCTGAGGGGCAACAGGGGGATGGTGGGATGTCACAGCCCATCGGACCACCTGAAGACAGCCGCGGGTATCGCCACATGACCAGGACCATCAAAGCCGAAGCCGAGCTGGAAGCCATCATCGGCACGGCGCCTGCGCCGATGATGCTGAAGGTCATCGATCATCTCGATGCCGGCGCGTTGCGCTGGATCGGTGCCGCGCCGATCGCCCTTGCGGCCTTCGGAACGGTGGCGCGGGGCATCACCGCGACGCTGGCGGGTGGGGCCACCGGCTTTGCCGCCGCCGACCGGCGGGAGGTGCGGCTTCCCGTGGCCCTGCTGGACGACGCCACAGCCATCCGCGTCGGCGACGGCGCCGGGCTGATGTTCCCTCTGGTCGGCATCCGCGAAATGCTGCGGGTCAATGGCCGGGTCACGCAGGCCGATGACCACGAGATCCGCATCGCGGTCGAGGAATGCTATGGCCATTGCGGAAAGGCGCTGATCCGGTCGGATTTCTGGCAGGCGGTGCCCGACGCCACGCCGCCCGCGGATATCGGATCGGTCGTCGCGTGCAGCCGCTTCATGGGCCTGGGCACGATGGATGCCGGCGGCCGCGCCGATCTGAGCCCCAAGGGCGATCCGGCGGGGGCGATGGTGCGGCTGGACGGCGCCGGGCTGTGGTTCGCCGACCGGCCGGGAAACCGGCGCATCGACAGCTTCCGCAACATCATCACCCAGCCGCAGGTGGCGGCGCTGCTGCTGGTGCCGGGATCGACCCATGTGGCGCGGCTGTCGGGACGCGCGCGGATATCCGACGACGAGGCCGCGCGCGCGCCGTTCACGGTGCAGGGCAAGATGCCGGCGCTTGCGGTCTGCATCGACGATCCGGCAATCACGCTCTATGACAGCCCAGGCCTGACGCGGGCACGCTTGTGGCCGGCCGGCAGTCCGCCCGACGATATCAAGCCGACGGCACTGTTCGCGCAGCACATGAAGCTGAACAAGAACAAGGGCCTTGGCGGCATGTTGACCAATGCCGCGTTGTCGGTGCCGGGTGTGCAGGGCCTGCTGAAGAAGAGCCTGGACAAGAATTACAAGGACGGCCTGTACTGATCGCCGCCCAGCGCGGGCGGGCGCCGGTCAGGCATAGGCGACCCAGCCGCGCCAGGTGAAGGCGGCGAAGAACGGGCTGACCCCGGAAAACCCGGCATCCCGCAACAGGGCTTCATCCTGCTCTGGCGACAGCAGCGGCAGGTGTTTTGCGACCGCGGCATGGGCGGCGCGGGCCTGATCGGGATCGACGCCCGAGGCGGCCGCGAAGGCGGCATAACGCGACAGCCATAGCGGCCGTTCATCCGGCCCCTGCGGAAAGCTGGAATGGACCGCCACGAAGGGCGCGCCCGGCTTCAGGCGCCGGTGGATCTGGGCGAGGGTGCGCCGGCGCTCGTCCGATGCCAGAAAGTGCAGGGTCAACAGGCAGGTGGCGGCATCGAACGGGCCGCCGGGCGCGTCGTCGATATAGCCGTGATGAAGCTCCACGCGGGGATTGAGCGCCCCCAGGGTCTGGCGGGCAAGCGCCAGCATCGGGGCCGCCGGATCGACGCCGTCGAAGCGCCAGCCCGGCTGGGCGTCGGCGAAGGCCTTCAATTCCAGGCCGCCGCCGGCACCCAGAACCAGCACCCGCGCGTCGGATGGCGCAACCTCGGCGAGCAGCACACAGGCCATGCGGTGCATGTCGGCAAAGCCGGGCAGGAAGCGGCGCGGCCCGTCGGTGTAATGTGCGATCGCGGCCGGATCGGAAAAGGATCGCAGGAAATCGATCTCGTCAGGGGGCATCGGCTGTCTCCGGTGGCTTGGGCGCAAGGCCGCGCCATATCATGTATCTATTCATGTTACATGATGCGGCGCATGTCAAGCCGGCAGGGCCGCGATGCCGTGTCGCGACCCTGCCTCCTGCCGTCTACCCCTTAACTGATCAGATCAGCGTTACTTTACCACTTGCGATATCATAGACAGCGCCGGCGGTGGCGACACGGCCCTCGGCGATGGCGCGCGAGAGCACCGGGCTGGTGCCGCGCAGATCGCGAAGCGTATGGTTGACATTGGCGATGGTGGCGTCTGCCAGCAGCGCGGCGGGCGACAGGGTGCCGGCGGACTGCGTCACCACCGGCTCGATGCCCGGGCGCATGGCATCGACCAGACCGGGCAGTTGCCCCGGCAGCACGGTCCCATTGCGGATGACGTCGATGGTGGCCGACACCGCCCCGCAGCCCGAATGGCCCAGCACCATCAGCAACGGCACGCCCAGCACCGCGACCGCATATTCAAGGCTGGCGATGCCGTCGTCATTGGCGAAATTGCCCGCCAGACGCACGGCAAAGATCTCACCCGATCCCTGATCGAAGGCAAGTTCCGGCGCAACGCGGCTGTCGGCGCAGGACAGCACCGCCGCGATCGGATATTGCGCCACGGCCTGTTCGGCGCGGCGGGGGATCGGGTCGCGCGCCTGCGGCCGGCCTTCGGCCCAGCGGAGATTGCCCGCCATCAGCCGTGCCAGCGCCGCCGCCCCGTCCGGCCGGTCGAGCGGCGCCGGGCCGCTATTGGCCGCCCAGGCCGGCCGGCCGGCGCCAAGACCGGCCAGGCCGGTCATCAGCCCGGCGCTGACCATCCCCGCGCCCATCAGGCGCAGCATGCTGCGCCGCCTGATGGATAGCGGGTCGTGTTCTGTGGATGGTTGTGTGTGCATGATGCCCGTCTCCCCGACCCCGACCTGTGATCACTGTCATGAAATAGGGTGACGTTGCCGGCCGGGTTGCGCATATATAAAGCGCCGTATGGTCACTGATGGTCAACCGGGCACGAGGCCGGCGCATGGTCGGCCGACCGGTGGTTGGTGTAACGCCTCTCTTTAAGGATAATCACGCGCATGGCGATCACGCTCGCTGACACCATCACCCGTAATGACGACCTGATGATCGCCGAGATCGATGGCGAAGTTGTGCTGATGCATATCGATCTGGGCAATTATTACGGCCTGGACGAGATCGGCTCGGACATCTGGACCCGGCTGGACGCGCCACAGGGCGTGGCCGCGCTGCGCGATGCGCTGATTGCCGATTATGAGGGCGACGCTGCACAGATCGAAGCCGATCTGATCGAGCTGCTGGATCGCATGGCCGAACACGATCTGGTGCGCGTGCAGGGCTGATCGCCCGCCATCCGGCGCCGCCCGCCGGCGCCGCTTTCAGCGTCAGGTTCCGGATCGATGACCGACGATATCACCGCCCCCGACCACCAGAACCTGCCGTTCCGGATGCCCGAGGCCCTGTCCGCCCAGGGGCTGGCGGTGCGGCCGCGCGGCGCCGACGATACTGATTTTCTGCGCGATCTGTATATCTCGTTCCGCTGGGCGGAACTGGCCAACGCAACCGATTGGCCCGAAGAAGCCCGGCGCGCCTTTCTCGCCGACCAGTTCCGGCTTCAGGACCATCATTACACCACCCATTACCTGACGACCGCGTTTCTGATCGTCACGCTGCATGGTGCCCCGGTCGGCCGGTTGTATATCGACCACGGCCCTGACGAAATCCGGCTGGTCGATATCGTTCTGAGCCCAGAGCATATCGGCCGGGGCTGGGGCACGGCGATGATCCGCGTGCTGATGGACGAGGCCGACCAAACCGGGCGCTGCGTCAGCCTGCATGTGGAGAGCAACAACCCGGCCCGCCGGCTGTATCGGCGGCTGGGCTTCACCGACCGCAAGCTGCACGGCCCCTATGTCTTCATGACCTGGGGCCACTATACCGGCGAAACCGACCTGTCAGACGGTCAACTGAACACGATCTGATAGCGTACGGTGCCATCGGCATTGCGGCCGATCGGCACCATGAACAAACGCATCGCGCCCAGCACCTCGTGAACCAGACCGACGATCTGGCCATCGATCGCCACGTCTGTGCGGCTGCCGTGCAGGAAAAGGCTGAAGCGTTCGCGCGTGGAGGGCTCGACCGGATCTTGCCGGACCACCTGCCGCAGGATCAGGCGTTCAAGCGGCAGATCGGGTGATGGACCCGGAACCTCGAAAGGACTGTCGATCGCGGCTTCGAAATCGGCGGCGGTCAACTGGTCGGGGCTGCGGAAGACGACGGTCATGGGGATCGGATCCGGCATGGAGCGTTGGTGATGGCCAGGGTGACGGCTGTTGGCGCAGGGTCGGCTATTCCGGCGGGTGATGCAATGGCCGGCATGTGGATCGCGGGGGCGCCTGATGACCTGACACTGGATGTGCCGCGCAGCCGGTTGACGGGGCTGGGAGGTTTCACCCTGTTTGGTTGAAAACGTCGAGGATTACAAGGAACCTGCTTTGCGGTCACCCGCGCAGTGTTGTAGCCTTGGCACAGGAATGCCAATTTGCGATTGGGTAAGGTGCACGATGATTGAGATGCAGGCTGCTAAGGGTGGTAATCGTTCTTACAAGGCTATGGGCCAGACAGCGCGGGAGTGGAAAAAACCGGCCCTGACAGTGGAACAGGCTTCCACAATGACCGAAACGGGGTTTGAAACTGACTCTGAGAGCCTAGGCATAGGATCCTGATGATCCGGAGAACACCATGCGGCGATCTGCATCGGTTTGCTTTAGGGGCGGATGCTGTCGATAGGTCGTCCTGACTGCTTGTCTGCCTTTGATTGAGGTGCATGGATTGCGATCTGTGGATGTCCGGAGTCGCGACAGAGCATGGCGCAAGCCATTTGCTTTGCGGCTTTGTGTATCCAAATAAAGACGTGTCTTTACAGGTACACGCCATTTTTAGTTTGTGAATTTTACGGCTCATGTTCATCATTGGATGGTGGCGATTGTATGTTATGCGCCCACATGTGCATCGATTGACAAAGATTGATGGAGCGCGGCGTGTGATGAATGTTCAGGTGACATGAGTCGCCACAAGTAACCAAGTAACGATGACAATAACGTCCACTCCGTGAGGATGAGCCGAAGATGGATCCGTTTATCGGAGAAATCCGCATTTTTCCATTTGGGTTCGCCCCGAATGGCTGGTTGCCGTGTGAGGGACAGCAACTTCAGGTTGCCCAATATCAGGCGCTCGCGGCCCTTCTGGGGGTCACCTATGGTGGCACACTGGGGCAAAACTTCAATCTACCAGACCTGCGGGGGCGCGTGCCCATTGGCGAGGGCACTCACAACGCCGTTTCCTATAATCTGGGCGCGGCTGGTGGTAGCCAGATGGTCACCCTGACCACCGCGACCATCCCACCGCACATCCATGGCGTGCGGGCGCTGAGTTCCGAGGCGACGCTGCCGTTGCCGACCAGCACGACCGGCATGACCAATGCGCTGGCGAATACCATCGTGACTGGGTCGACGGATGGTCCGGAGATTTATGTGACGGCACCGAGTGGCCCCGGCTCTCTGGTTGACTTGCGGCCAGAGGCCGTGACGGCGACGGGTGGCGGTGGCGCGCATGCCAATGAACAGCCGAGCCTGGCCGTCTATTACTGCATTGCGGTCACTGGCCTGTGGCCGCCGCGGTCGTGAGGCGGCGGATTCCTTCGGGCCGCGCCCCCGGAAGATGGGGCCGGCCGCGTGATCTTCATGGAGCAGGATAATCCACAATGGATGGCTTTCTTGGCGAAATCAGAATGTTTGCCGGCCCCTATGCCCCGGAGGACTGGGCGTTGTGCGGGGGGCAGGTGTTGACCGTTGCAGGCAACGAGGCATTATTTTCGTTGCTGGGGACAACCTATGGCGGTGACGGCGTGACCAACTTCGCGCTGCCTGATCTGCGTGGCCGGTTGGCGGTGCATGCGGGCCAGCAGCCGGGCATGCCGATCAACCACCCGCGCGGCCAGAAGTTCGGAACCGAGACGGTCACGCTGACCGAGGCGACCATGCCGGCCCACAGCCACGCGATGAGGGCGGTGTCCCAGTCGTCCACATCCGAGGCGCCAGAGGGGCTGATGCTGGGCATCAATGTTCCGACGCCATCGTATCCGACCTTTTCCGGCATCTTCAACACCACGGCCCCAGTGAGCACTCCGACGAGCAATACCGGCCCGATGGCTGAGGAGATGATCGGGTCCGAAGGCGCGAACCAGCAACATTACAATGTGATGCCGTCGCTGGTGATCAACTTCATCATTGCCCTCAAGGGCAGTTACCCCACCCGGCCTTAACAGGGAGGCGATCATGGCAGATCCGTTCTATGGCGAAATCCGCGCCTTCGCCTTCGCGTTCGCTCCGCAGGACTGGGCCTATTGCGCTGGCCAGCAGGTCTCGGTTCAGCAGAACCAGGCTTTGGCCGCCGTTATCAGCACCCTCTATGGCGGCAATCTGGGCCAGAATTATTACAATTTGCCCAATCTTCAAGGGCGGGCTCCGATGGCGAGCGGCAACGGCCCCGGGCTGACACCGCGCACCATTGCCGAGAACTTCGGCGCCGAAACCGTCACCCTCACCCTCTCGCAATTGCCGGTCCACACCCACACCGCGATCGCGCTGGCGCAGACCGTGGGCACGGGTGGCACGCTGACGCCGACGAGCAGCACCATGCTTGGCCGCACCATCAGCGCCGCCGCCTATGCGCCGGTGCCGGCAAGCGCGCCGCCGCTGGTGGAGTTGGACGACACGACCCTGGCCCCGTCGGGCGAGGGCCATGCACATGAGAATCGCCAGCCGTTCCTGACACTGAACATGTGCATCTGCATGAATGGCGTGTTCCCCGTCAGGCCCTCCTGACCGGCACCACCCGGCGGCGGCGCTGACGCGTTGTGTGACGGTCGGATTGGCCGGATGATGAAGGCCTCGCCCCGTGCTGTCGGGGCGGGGCTTTTTTGCGGGGCCCATCTCCGGGGCGCGCGGGTGCGCGCGGCCCTTGTGGCTGCTGTTCCGTCGGCTCAGGCCGCGCGCAGCAAGGCCAGAAGCGCATCGGCGGCCGGCGCCGAGGATGCCGGGTTCTGGCCGGTGACCAGTTTGGCATCGACCACCACATAAGGGTGCCAGTCGGCGGCGGCGCGCTCATAGCGTCCGCCGGTCGCCACCAGCATATCCTCGACCAGGAAGGGCACGACGCCGGTCAGCCCGACGGCCTCTTCCTCGCTGTTGCTGAAGCCGGTGACCTTGCGGCCCGAAAGCAGCGGTTCGCCGGTGCTGCTGCGGACATGGCGGAACACCGCCGGGGCGTGGCAGACGGCGGCGATCGGCTTGTCGGCGGCGGTGAAGCCCTCGATCAGCGCGATCGACTGCGGGTCGTCGGCAAGATCCCACAGTGGGCCATGGCCACCCGGATAGAACACGGCGTCGAAGTCACCCGCTTTGACCTCGGACAGCTTGCGCGTGGCCGAAAGCAGGGCACGGGCGGCCTCGTCGGCCTTGAAGCGGCGCGTGGCCTCGGTCTGCGCATCGGGATCGTCGCTTTTCGGGTCGAGCGGCGGCAACCCGCCCTTGGGTGAGGCCAGAACCACCTCGGCGCCAGCATCCCGGAAGGTGTAGAACGGTGCGGCAAATTCCTCCAGCCAGAACCCGGTCTTCTTCCCCGTGTCGCCGAGGGTGTCATGCGAGGTGAGAACCATCAGGATCTTCATCGGGGAACCTTTCTGTGGTGTCGGTGGCGGATACCCGCACCCTGCGGCACGGATACGGTCCCTGATGTATGGTGGCCGTCGGCCTGGACAACCATCGGTGCCGGCCGCGGCTGTGACCCTGGCGTGGCAATGGTCACGGCGCGCGCGGCCGGAACGGAGGGGCAGCGCGCATGCGGGCTTGCGGGCCGGGGCGGTGGACGGCATCGTTACGCCGATGCAACGGCCACGCCCGGTCAGCACCACGTCTTCAGACCAGCCATCCTTCAGGAGAGCCAACACCATGTCCGACGCCCCGCTCCGCCCACGCGGCGCCATGGTCTGGGATCTGCCGACCCGGCTGTTTCACTGGCTGCTGGCCCTGACCGTGATCGGCGCCTGGCTGACCGGAGAGGGGCCGCGCTGGCTGCATGTCTGGTTCGGCCTGTCGATCCTGGCGCTGGTGGTGTTCCGGCTGATCTGGGGGGTGATCGGTGGCCGCCATGCCCGGTTCCGGGATTTCGTGCGCGGACCGACTGCGGTGGCGCTGCATCTGCGCGAATTGCGCGACCATCCGACCGCCCCGCCCGAAGCCGGCCATAATGCGGCCGGCGGCTGGATGGTGCTGATCATGCTGGGCCTGCTGGGCGTTCAGGCCGTGCTGGGCCTGTTCACCGACGACGACATCCTGTTCGTGGGGCCGCTTGGCGAGATGCTGTCCTATGACACCCGGATCACGTTGACCGGCCTTCACCGGCTGATCGGGGCGGTCCTGCCCTGGGTGATCGGCCTGCATGTGCTGGCGGTGCTGCTGTACTGGGTGATCCGCCGCCAGAATCTGGTCTGGCCGATGATCACCGGCCGCAAACCCTGGGTCTCGCCGGTGGAGGTGGCACCACTGCCCCACCGGCAGGGATCGACCACTTTGGCCATTCTGGCGCTGGCCGTGGGCGTGGCCGTGGTGGCGGCGATCCTGGTGTTCGGCCCCGGCTGATCCCGGTTGAGAAGCCGGACCCGAAGACACGAAGCCGGCGGCATCGGGTGATGCCGCCGGCTTTGTCGTTCGCGGAACGGATCGGCCTTATTTGCCGCGATAATCCTGATGGCAGGCGCCGCAGCTTTTGCCCACCGCGCCGAAGGCCGCGCCGACCGCCGCCATATCACCGCTCCGGCCAGCCTCGGCCAGCGCCAGCGCCTTGGTTTCCAGATCGCTCGCATGAGCTTCAAAACCGGTGCGGTCGGACCAGACCGTGGCCAGCGCCTTGGTGTCGCCGCCGGTTTCGGAGCCTTGCGGGAACAGGCCCGGAATGCGGGCGGCATAGGCGGCGATCGCCTCGGCGGGTGCTACCACCGCATCGGCCGGACCGCCGCTTTCCACGGTCGATTTCACCGCGCCAAGCTGCTTGCGGATCGCCTGGAAGCCGTCCTGGCGTTGCTCGATGACATCGGTCTGGGCCCGGGCATCGGGACCATAGGCGGCGATGCCGGCGGCCAAGGTCAGGGCAAGGGCGCAGGCGGCGCCGATCCTGGTGGTCAGTTTCATCGATCTCGTCCTCGTCGAGCGGGCGGCGCATTGGCCGGATGGGATGGGGCTCTGGCGAGCCGGTGTTGCGGCCCGATCAGGATACGATGTCGCCGCCGCCGCCTGACGTGGGGAAGCGCACAAGCTGGCCTGTTCCATTGGATTGCGACATTCGGTCGCAGCCGATTGATGCCCCGGGCCGCCACGGTTTGGCCCAGATCAAGGAATCGTCACCTGCGCCGCATTACGCTTCAGTTGGGAACACCTGCGTGATGCAGAGGGAACCGGTCCGACGATCGACCGCCCCTTGTGTCGACGCTGCGCCTATCAAGAACAGACCGGCCGGCACCATCGGGTGCACCGGACCGGCAGATTGGGAAAGCTGGCAGACATGGCGATCACTCTTCCCCGCGTCAGGAATGCGACCATCGGTCTTAGACTGGCGGTCATTGTGGGCCTGTCGGTCTTGGGTCTGGGCACGCTGGCGATGATCACCGCCTTCGACCAGCGGGCCGAGATGCTGGCCGACAAACAGGCGGCGGTGCGGTCGCAGGTCGAGGCCGCGGCATCGATCGTCGAGGCTGAACTGCGGCGGAGCACACCGGGGACGGTGGATCAGGCCAAGGCGGCGGCCCTGCGGGCACTGGCGGCGATGCGGTTCAGCGACAGCGAATATGTCTGGGTCAACACCACAGACCACCAGATGGTGATGCACCCGATCACCCCGGCGCTGAACGGCCAGGACATGAGCGGTTTCAAGGATCCGACCGGCGCCCTGATCTTCCGCGACATGGTGCGGGCGGCATCCGGCCCCGACAAGGCCGGCTTCGTGTCGTATATGTGGCCCCGCCCCGGCAAGGAGGCGCCGGTCGAGAAGTTGTCCTTCGTGCGCCAGATTCCGGAATGGGGCTGGGTGATTGGGTCCGGCGTCTATGTCGACGACATGCGCGGCGAGATGACGGCGGCCATCCGCCAGAACGCGTTGTGGGCCGGGTTTCTGGCGCTGCTGGTCGCCGGTTCGGGCACGCTGAACGCGCGCAGCCTGTCATACGCCCTGCGTGGGCTGACCGGAGCGATGCGCCGGCTGGCCGATGGCGACACCGATGTCGAGATCCGGGGCACCGACCGCCGCAACGAACTTGGCGAGATGGCCCGCGCGCTGGAGGTGTTCCGCGACAACGCCCTTGAGCGTCGGCGGCTTCAGGCCGAACATGATGCCGATCAGGCGGCCCGCGATGCCCGCGCGGCCCGGGTGGAACGGCTGGTGCGCGGCTTCGATGCCGAGATCGGCGAACTGGTCGATCAGGTGGCCAATGCCGCCACGGAGCTTGAGGCGACCGCCGGCGAAATGACCCGGATCGCCGAACAGACCAATGCCCATGCCGGTTCGGCCTCGGCCGCGACCGAACAGACCTCGGCCAATGTCCAGACGGTTGCCGCCGCCACCGACGAGTTGACCAGTTCGATCCGCGAAATCGGCCGGCAGGTGACCGAAAGCGCCCGGATCACCGCGCTGGCGGTGCGCGAGGCGGAAGCCACTGCCGGCACGGTCCACGGGCTGGTCGATGCGGCCGAGCGGATCGGCCGGGTGGTCGACCTGATCAACGGCATCGCCGCCCAGACCAACATGCTGGCGCTGAACGCGACCATCGAGGCGGCGCGGGCGGGTGAGGCCGGCAAGGGTTTCGCGGTGGTCGCGGCCGAGGTGAAGAACCTCGCCCGCCAGACCGCGCAGGCCACCGACGAGATTGCCGCCCAGATCCGCAATGTGCAGTCGGAAACCGATGCGGCGGTCGAGGCGATCGGCGGCATCGGCCGCCGGGTGTCGGAGGTGGATGCCATCGCCACCACCATCGCGTCTGCGGTGGAGGAGCAGGCGGCGGCGGCGGCCGAAATCTCGCGCAGCATTTCCGAGGCCGCCAATGGCACCCGGGACGTGGCCGAAACCGTGGTCAAGGTCTCGGCCGAGGCCAGCCGCACCGGCGTTGCCGGCCGCCAGGTGCTCACCGCCGGTGGCAGCCTGGCCCAGCGCGCCGATGTGCTGAAGGGCGATGTCGCCCGCTTCATCGAAGAGGTGAAGGTCGCCTGACGCGGATCAATGATGCGAAAACGCCCCCGTCGCGGATCATGCGGCGGGGGCGTTCTCGTGCCGGACCGGAGGTGGATCGGAACCAGGCCGGACAGTCGATGGCGGATGGCGGTTCAGGCGGCGTAGCGGCTGATGCCCAGATCGCTGGTGTCGATATCGGGCGCGCGGCCTGAGAGCATATCGGCCAGCACCCGGCCGGACCCGCAGGCCATGGTCCAGCCCAGCGTGCCGTGGCCGGTGTTCAGATGCAGGTTGCGATAGCGGGTGGGGCCGATGATCGGGGTGCCGTCGGGCGTCATCGGGCGCAGGCCGCACCAGAAGCTGGCCGCCGCCACGTCGCCGCCATCCGGGAAGATATCGGTGACCGAATGCTCCAGCGTCTGGCGCCGGCCATCGCGCAGGGTGAGATCGAAGCCGGCAAGCTCGGCGGTGCCGCCGACCCGGATGCGGTCGCCCAGGCGGGTGATGGCGATCTTGTAGGTTTCGTCCATCACCGTCGACACCGGCGCCATCTGGCTGTTGGTGATCGGGATGGTCAGCGAATAGCCCTTCACCGGATAGACCGGCGCGGATATGCCCACCTGCTTCAGCAGCCGCGGCGAATAGCTGCCCAGCGCCACCACATAATGGTCGGCGGTCAGCACGCCCCGGCTGGTGGCGACGCCGGTGATCCGGTCGCCGCCGGCATCCAGTGTCTTGATGGTGGTGTCGTAGAGGAAGGTGACGCCCAGCTTCACGGCCTCGGCGGCCAGGTTCTGGGTGAAGATATGGCAGTCGCCGGTCTCGTCGCCGGGCAGGCGCAGGCCGCCCACGATCTTGTCGCGCACCCGCGCCAGGGCGGGTTCCACCGCGATGCAGCCGGCCGGGTCCAGCACCTCGTAAGGCACGCCGGTTTCCTGCAGCACCTTGATGTCGCCGGCGATACCGTCAAGCTGGTACTGCTTGCGGAACAGTTGGAGCGTGCCCAGGGCGCGCTCGTCATAGCTGATGCCGATTTCGGCGCGCAGATCCTTCAGGCAGTCGCGGCTGTATTCGGCGATGCGCACCATGCGCGCCTTGTTGACGGCATAACTGCGGCTGTTGCAGTTGGCCAGCATCCGGGCGATCCACAGCCACTGATTGGGGTCCAGCTTGGGGCGGATCTTCAGCGGCCCATGTTCCATGGTCAGCCATTTGACCGCCTTCATCGGCACGCCGGGGCCGGCCCAGGGCGAGGAATAGCCGGGCGACACCTCGCCGGCATTGCCGAAGCTGGTCTCCATCGCCGCCGCCGGCTGGCGGTCGACCACCGTCACCTCATGGCCGTTGCGCGCCAGATAATAGGCCGAGGTGACACCCAGAACGCCGCTTCCGAGAATGATGATCTTCACGTGATTGCCCAGTCTTGGTTCGTGGCGGCGCCGGCAACACCGGCAGCACCCTGGAAGAAGGAATGCGGGGATCGTGGGAGGGGGCGTGGACGGCGCGGACGTGAGGGGAAGACCGTCAGCCTGCCAGATAGCGGCGGTGATAGCGCCCGCCCAGGCTGGTCAGCACCTCATAGCCGATGGTGCCGGCCATCGCCGCCACCGCATCGGCCGGCTGATCGGGACCGATCAGGTCGACCAGACTGCCGGGGCGGATGCGGTCGGGCGCGATGGCGGTGACATCCACCGTGATGCTGTCCATCGACACCCGGCCGGCGATCGGCAGGCGGATGCCATCCATCCACACCGCGCCATGGTCGCTGAGGCTGCGCAGCCAGCCATCGGCATAGCCGACCGCCACGGTGGCGATCCGTGTCGGCCGCTCGGCGCGGAAGCGCCAGCCATAGCCGACATGGGCACCGGGGGCGATGTCGCGAAGCTGCACCACCTTGGCCTGAAGCCGCACCACCGGTCGCATCGGATTGTCCAGATGCGGCTGGGGGTTCAGGCCATAAAGCGCCGCACCGGGGCGGGCGATGTCGAAATGATAGTCGGGGCCCAGGAAGATGCCCGACGAATTGGCGAAGGAGGCCGGCGCATCGGGCAACCAGGCGCGGCGGGCGCGGAAATTCGCGAGCTGTTCCGCGTTGGCCGGATGATCGGGTTCATCGGCGCAGGCCAGATGGCTCATCACCGCCTCGATGACGATGCCGTCCAGCCGGTCGGGGGCGGCGGCCAGACGGGCGAGGTCGGCTTCGGGCAGGCCCATGCGCGACATGCCGGTGTCGATCTGGATGAAGGCCGGCAGGCGGCGGCCCAGCCTGTGGGCATGAGCCGACCAGCCGGCCACCTGTTCCAGACAGTTCAGCACCGGCACCAGCCCCGCCGCGGCACAATCGGCCTCGGCGCCGGGCATCAGCCCGTTCAGCACCATGATCGCGCTGTCATCGGGCAGGGTATCGCGCAGCGCCAGGCCCTCGTCGAGATGGGCGACAAAGAAATGCCGGCACCCGGCGTCGTAGAACACCGGCGCGGTTTCCGCGGCCCCCAGACCATAGGCATCGGCCTTGACCACGGCGGCGCAGGCCCGGCCGTTCAGCATCGCCCGGAGGGTCTGGTAATTGTGGCGCAGCGCCGCAAGATCGACGGTCAGCAGGCCGCCCGCGCGAGCGGCGGCAGTGGCGTCGCCGGCCGCACAGGGGGTGTGCAGGCGGGCATCCCGGTCGGGCAGGGCGGCTTGAACACGCACATTCATCGGTTCAGGACTTTCGGTCGGCGGGTGGCACGGCCGGGGGCGGCGCTCGATACAGCGTATGGACAATGATCGCCGATTGTCTTGCCGATCTGCCGCAGGATCATCGGATTTAAAGTCCTGAACACAATTTTCTGCGAAGAAAACGGCAGAAAATTTCATGTCCGATTTATCCGGCAGATCCGGCGAATATGATGGCCGCCAGCGGATGGCCGAAGGGCGCCGGGCAGACGATCGTGGGGCCCCTTATCAACGGGGCCGCGACCGGGATCGGGCGGGGCCGGCAACAGGATCATCCAATGCGGACTCTCGACGGAAAAGTGGCGATCATCACCGGCGCCAGTGCCGGAATCGGATATGAGGCGGCGCGGCTGTTCGCGGCCGAAGGTGCACGGCTGGTGGTGGTGGCGCGTCGCCGGCTGGAACTCGACCGGCTGGTCGACGAGATCGGTGCTGCCGGCGGCGACGCGGTCGCCATCGCCGGCGATGTGCGCGATCCGGCGCTGGCCGTGGCTGCGGTGGCGATGGCGACCAGCCGCTTCGGCGGGCTGGACATCGCCTTCAACAATGCCGGTGCCACCGGCCCGAACCTGCCGGTGCCGGCGCTTGGTGACGATGACTGGCACATGGTCATCGACACCAATCTGACCGCGGCCTTCCTTGGCGCGCGCGCCCAGATTCCGGCCATGCTCGCCCGTGGCGGCGGCTCGCTGATCATGACGTCCAGCTTCGTGGGCCACACGGTGGGCTTTCCCGGCATGGGCGCTTATGCGGCGGCAAAGGCCGGCATGATCGGCCTGGTGAAGGTGATTGCCGCCGAGTTCGGCGCCAAGGGCATCCGGGCCAATGCACTGCTGCCCGGCGGCACCGACACCGAGATGGGGCGTGCCGCCACGGCGACGGCCGAGGCGCGCGGGTTCGTCGAGGGGCTGCATGCGCTGAAACGTCTGGCGGCGCCGGTCGAGATCGCCCGCGCAGCACTTTATCTCGCCAGCGATGCCTCAAGCTTCACCACGGGCACGGCGATGCTGGTGGAGGGCGGCGTCTCGATCAATCGCGGCTGATCTGGCAATCGCGGCTGATCTGGCAACCGCGGCTGATATGGCCGGTCGGGCCGCACCGATTGTCTTGGCCATTCCCTGGCAGGATCAGCGAGGATAGAACCCTCTGCACGATCTTCTGCGAAGGGCTTCGCATATCATGGCAATGCGGCTGGACCAGATCGACGAACGCATGGTGCGGTTGCTGCGCAAGGACGGGCGGATGAGCAATGCGCGGCTGGCCGAGGCGGTGGGCCTGTCGCAATCGGCCTGTCTGAGACGGCTGCGGCTGCTGGAGACATCGGGCGTGATCCGCGGCTATACCGCGCTGATCGACGTGCCGGCCGACGAGGAACCGACGGTGGTGATCGTGCAGATCACCCTGGAGCGCCAGACCGAAGAGGTGCTGAACCGGTTCGAGATGGCGGTGCGCCGCTGCCCGGAGGTGCGCGAATGCTATCTGATGACCGGGCTGTCGGATTATCTGCTGCGGGTGGAGACCGACGATGCCGCGGCCTATGAGCGTATCCACAAGGAGGTGCTGTCGCGCATGCCCGGCGTTGCCCGCATCCAGTCGAGCTTTGCCATCCGCACGGTGATCCGCAGCCGGCCGCCGGTCTGATATCGGGCCGATCCGATATCGAACCGGGCGGCAGGGTCGGCGTCGGACCCTGATCACGACCAGGATCAGAATGGCGACGGCCGCCGGCGGAAGCGCCGTCACGATGACCTCCTGCGCCCGATAGCCCATGGCGAGCAACATGCCGCCGGCGGCGGGGCCCACGATCGCGCCGATCCGCCCGACGGCCGAAGACCAGCCGACGCCGGTGATGCGCGGATCACCGCCATATTGCGAGACCGCCATATTGCGAGACCGCCAGCGCCGCCTGTCCGACGCAGCCGGTGATCAGCCCGGCGCCCAGGCCGCCGATCAGCAGGAAGGTCAGGCCGCTCTGGATGGTCATCTGATTGAGGATCAGGACCAGAACCACGGCGAGGGCCGTCGAGACCATCAGCAGGCGGTTGATCCCGACGCGGCCGACAAGGGTCATGATCACGACATTGCCGATCAGGCCGCCCATCCCGAAGGCGGCGGCGCCAAGAGGTGCCATCCGCGGCGGAAAGCCGAGGTCGACGAGCAGGGTCGGAATCCAGAAGACCAGGGTATAGGCGACCAGGAAGATTAAGGAACGCAAAGCTCCAGAGCAGCATGGTGCGCATGGCGAGCGGGCCGTGAAACAGCGCGCCGACCGACCCTGCCTGGCGCTGCGCCGGTTCCGGCACCGCACGCGGCAGGATGTTCAGAAACAACGGCAGAACCAGAAGCGGCGCGATGCCGCCGACCATGCGGAAGATGTGACCCAGATGCGCGATCTCGGCCGTGGCGGCACCCGCCATAATCGGTGCCCTTTTCATCACGTCCCAGATACCGAACAGGAACGGCAGATCCAGGCAATGGCAGGCGCCGATATCGGGCCGGGGGGATTGCCAGTCGAAGCTGTAGAGATAGGCGCGTCCGCCATGATCGCTATGGGCGCGGGCGGCAGCGCGGGCGGGCGTGGTGAACAGAAGATCGCCTTCCAGATCGCCGAGCAGGGCGAGGGGGCTTGCCGGCGCCCGATGCGCGGCGGCGGCCTTCAGAGCATCTGCCGCACCGGCACCGAAGCGGCGGGCGAACGCAGCCTCGACCACCTGCGGTGCGGCGCCGGCCAGGGCCGGGTGTCGACATAGAACGCGGCCATCTCCTCGCGGGTGGTGCCAAGCATCAGATCCTGCGCGCCGGCGCCACCCGCCCGCATGATCGCCACCGGATCGCCGATGACGAGGTCGTCGTCGATCACCGGTCCAAAGGGCGGCGCGATATTGCCCGGGGTCATGGCGGCCGCACGCACCAGATCGAGCTGTGCGGCAAGAATGCGCGCGACCGGCAGATCGCAAACCGCCGCGCGATCACCCGGCGCCACGCCCAGAGCGGCCACGAAGCGGCCGGCCACGGCCGCCATGTCGGCCGTTCTGGGCATGGTCAGCCCCAGCGGTGCGCTCATCATCACGGCGCGCGCGAACAGCGGCCGGACGTCCGGCATGGTCAGCATCAGCGCGATGGTATAGGCCCCGGCCGACTGGCCGATCAGGGTGATGGCATCGGCATCACCGCCCAGGCAGCGCCTCGGCGTGCCGTTGTTTCATCGCGATGCGCGCCGCTTCGTGCTGACCAGCTTCGGCCGGGACTGCTATGCCCAATGCGCGCGGGCTGTGCATGAAACGAACAAGCTGTTCGAGATGGCGGAGCGCGCGGGGGCGGCCCCCAGCGGCACGCTGCATGTGATCTGCCCGCCGCTTCTGGGCACGCTGATGATCGAGCGTCTGGTCGCGGAATTCGCCGTCAAGGCGCCGCGCGTCCGCCTGCATCTGGAGGAAACCGCCGCGATCGTCGATCCGCGTCAGGTCTCGGCCGATCTGGTGATCTATGGCGCTTTCAGTCCGCTGCCGGATCTGGATGTGGTGGCGCGGCGGATACTGGTCAGCCCGTATACGCTGGCGGCGCATCCCGACGTGATGGCGGCCGCGGGGCCGGTCACCGATCCTGGCGATCTGGCCCGGCTCGATTGCCTGGGCTTCGGCCCCGTGGCGCGCAAATGGCGCTGGACCCTTCAGCGGGGCGCTGAAACCCGGGTCGTCGACTTCGAACCCCGCTTCAGCACGACCCATCTCTCGGCGCTGATCGAGGCGGTGCGCCAGGGCATCGGCGTCGCCCCGGTGCCGACCGGCCCCTGCGTCGAGGATTTCCGCAGCGGCCGGCTGGTCAGGTTGCTGCCGGACTGGCAACCGCCATCGGCATCGATCTATGCGATCTTTCCCGACCGGCGTTCGTTGAGCACGGCGGCCGCGCATTTTCTGGACATGATCATCACCCGGGTGCCGGAGATACTGGCCGGTCACCCGGTCGATTGATGCCGGCTCAGCCGGCCGCCAGAAGCTCTTCGATCTGCCCCAGGCGTTCCTTGCCGAAGAACATCTCGTCGCCGACGAAGAAGGTGGGGATGCCGAAGACGCCGCGCGCGACCGCGGCCTCGGTGTTGGCGGCCAGTTCCGCCTTCACGGCCGGGGTCTGGGTGGCGGCGAGCAGGGCGTCACCGTCGAGGCCGGCGGCATCGAGGGCGGCCACGAACACGGCCGGATCGTCCATCTTCAGCCCGTCTTCCCACATCGCCTTCAGCACCGTCTCCAGATAGGCATCGCCGACGCCGGCATGTTGCGCCGCGATCATGCCGCGCATGGCGATCAGGGTGATGACCGGGAAATGCGGGTTGAAACGATAGGCATGCAGGCCGTGTTTCTGAACGAAGCGGTCGGTTTCAAGCGCCTCGTATTCCAGCTTGCCTTTCACGCCACCAAACGCGGTGATCGGCGCCTGATTGCCGGTGGCCTTGAAAATGCCGCCCAGCAGGCAGGGAATCAGGTTGATGGTGGCGCCGGTGCGGTCCGCGATACCGGGCAGAACCTTCCAGGCCAGATAGGCGTTGGGGCTGCCGAAATCGAAGATGAAATCAATGGTCCGGGTCATGATCGATGTCTCCTCACCAGGTTTCGGACCAGGGGCGCAGATCCAGTTCATGGGTCCAGGCCGACCGCGGCTGATGATGCAGCCACACATAATTGCGGGCGATGTCTTCAGGCTTCAGGATCTGGTCGCGGGCCAGAAGATCCTCGACATCAGGCCGCATCTCACGCGTGAAGACACCGTCGATCGAGCCGTCGACCACCACATGGCCGACGTGAACCCCAAGCGGCCCCAGCTCGCGGGCCATGCTCTGCGCCACGGCGCGCAGGCCATGCTTGGCGGCGGCGAAGGCGGCGAAGCCGTCGCGACCACGGACACTGGCGGTGGCGCCGGTGAACAGGATGGTGCCACGGCCGCGCGGCACCATCACCCGTGCCGCTTCCCGCCCGGCCAGGAAGCCCGCGAAGCAGGCCATTTCCCAGACCTTGGTGAAGACCCGGGCCGTGGTTTCGCGGATGCCGAAATTCACATTGGCGCCGATGTTGAACACCACCACCTCCAGCGGCCCGACTTCGGCCTCGATCCGGTCGACCAGCGCCACCATCTCGTCTTCCGACCGGGCGTCGACACCGAAGGCGTGGGCACGGCCGCCGGTGGCGCGGATCTCGTCGGCCAGCGTTTCCACCTGATCCAGATTGCGCGCCCGCCGCGTGACGCAGACGTCATAACCATCGGCGGCGAAAGCGCGGGCGATGGCGCTGCCGACGCCTGCGCCTGCGCCGATGACCAGGCAGGCGCCCTTCGTTGTCGGCGGTGAGGTATCGGGTGGTGTGATGGTTGGGGCGGTCATGGGCGCGTCCTCCTGTGCGGGGCCGGATAGGGCCTTCTTGTGTTCGTCCAGTTTCTGTACGAACTTCGCCTTGAATCCGGGCGCCGTCAATGAAAGACTGCCGGTCATGAAATGGGATGACCTCAAGGACCAGCCCTGTTCCGTGGCGCGCACCGTGGCGGTGATCGGCGACCGCTGGACATTGATGCTGCTCAGGGACTGCTTTCTTGGCGTGCGCCGGTTCGAGGCGTTCCAGGAGCGGCTTGGAATCTCGCGCACCATCATCACCGACCGGCTGAAAACCCTGGTCGATGAAGGGGTTCTGCGGCGCGTGGCCTATCAGGACCGGCCGCCGCGTCATGAATACCGGCTGACCCGGAAGGGTCTGGATCTGTATCCGGTGATCATGGGCATCGTGCACTGGGGCAATGTGCATTACGCGGGTGATGCCGGCCCGCCGATGCTCCACCGCCACCGGACATGCGGACACGACATCGAGCCGGTGCTTGCCTGCAAGGCCTGCGGCGAGGCGCTGGATGCGCGCGCGGTCGAGGTGCGCCCCGGCCCGGGTCTTGAAGACCCGGGCCGGGGAACGGCCGGGGCGCTGCCGGCTCAATCCGGCAGCGGAATCCAGATCTCGAAGCCGCCATCACCGGTGCGGCCGTCGAAGCTCTCGGGATAGCGCTCGAAATCCGGGGCGGCGGCGGGGGTGATGCCGCGCTCGGGCAGGGCCTTGTTCCAGATGGTGTGCACGACATTGCGGATCTGCGAGATGTGCCCCGGCCAGGCGAACACCAGATAGCGGCGCGCGGGCAGGCAGATCGTCTGAAGACCCGCCGGCAGGTCGTGGGCGCTCTCGACCGGCATCCCGGCCAGATAGTCGAACCGGCCCTGGCCGTCGCCATTGTAACAGATGCCGTAGCTGATCCCGCCGATCTGGCCAGGCAGGCAGCCATAGTCCTGCATGAGGCGCTGCCAGAGCGCCGGGATCGTGGCGACATTGCCGGCGTCGTAACTGTCGGACAGGCCGGCGATGACCAGCGGGCCGGCGGTTTCGATCCGCGGGGCGGCGAGGTCTTCAAGGATGACGGGCTGCATCGGATAGGGCTCCTGAAGCGAGATGGCCGAGGGTCGGAGGCGGGCATCGGCGCGGAACCGCTCGGGCGGGATGCCGAAATGGTTGCGGAAGGCGTGGGTGAAGGCGGCATGTGAGCCATAGCCGCAATCGATGGCGACGGTGAGGATATCGGGCGCGCCGTCGGCCAGCATCCGTGCCGCGGCGTGCAGCCGGACATGTCGCAGCCGGCGCATGACCGTACCGCCGGTGGCGGCGGCGAAACACCGGCAGAGATGAAACCGCGAGACGCCGGCAACCGCCGCGATCTGGTCCAGATCGATCGGCTCGGCGAAATGGCCGTCGATGAACCAGAGTGCTTTGTCCACCGGTGTCATCGGCGGCGGTCTCCCCGTCGTGCCGGCCCATCAGCCCATCGTTCATTGCGGCCCGCCGATCGCGGCGGCCCGCCGGCTGCGATGATGGCCGGATCACCCGCGATGGTGTTTGATCGCGCTTGCCGCAGCCGCTCGGATCCGGGCGTTCCGGGCCGGCGCCATCATTTTGCGAGACGGTGCAGGGTGTCGCGGTAGCGGTGCATGATGTCTTCTGTCGTGGCGATTTTTTTCTCGAACGCAGGATCATAGGGCACAAGATGATAGCCGCCGTCTGGCGCTTCAGTCAGATAGAGAGGTGCGCCCTCCTGCGTGTTCAGGCGCGCGATAACCTCTTCGGGCAGCACGACCCCAAGAGCGTTGCCAAACTTGCAAACCTTCAATTCGATCATGAGGGTCTCCTGTATGTCATGACAGATGTCATAACGTCTTCAGCTTCAGGCAAGCTTTCGCAGGATGCCCATCGGGGAGACGGCGGATGACGACCACCGGCGATCCCTTCGATCTGGCCCGCTTCAAGGCCGCGCAGGCCGGGGTCTTCGACGAGGCGCTGGCGGAATTGCGCTGCGGGCGCAAACGCCGGCACTGGATGTGGTTCATCTTCCCGCAGTTGCGGGTGCTGGGCCGGTCGCCGACCGCGCGGCAATACGGGTTGAGCGGGCTGGGCGAGGCGCGCGCCTATCTGGCCGATCCGGTGCTGGGTGCGCGGCTGGTGGCGGCAACCCAGGCGGTGCTGGCGGCGGATGCGCCCTCGCTGCATGCCATCTTCGGCAGTCCCGATGATCTGAAGTTCCGCTCCTGCATGACGCTGTTCGCCCATGCGGGCGCGCTTATCCATGGCGACCGGCTGGTGTTCCGGCAGGCGCTGGATCGCTGGTGCGGTGGCGTGATGGACCCGTTGACCCTGGACGCGATCGGCGAGGGATGATCCTCTCCGACCGCTATCCGGGTGAGCGGGGCCGCTGGTCAGGCGGTGCGGATGCCGGCCAGGAAGCGGTCGACCTGGGTGGTCAGCGCCTCTGCCTGACGCGACAGGCCTTCCGACGCCTTAAGCAGCTCGGTCGAGGCACTGCCGGTCTTTGCAGCCGCCTGACTGACACCGCCGATTTCCGACGACACCGCGCCGGTGCCGGCGGATGCCTGACTGATGTTGCGGGTGATTTCCGACAGGGCGGCGTTCTGTTCCTCGACCGCGGCGGCGATGGCGGCGGCGATGTCGTTGACCTCGCGGATCGAGCGGGCGATCGCCTCAATGGCGTCGACCGCCTCGCGGGTCGTGGTCTGGATGTCGCCGATCTGGCCGGCGATCTCGCCGGTGGCATGGGCGGTCTGGTCGGCGAGCGACTTCACCTCGCCGGCCACCACCGCAAAGCCGCGCCCGGCATCGCCGGCACGCGCGGCCTCGATGGTGGCGTTCAGCGCCAGAAGATTGGTCTGGGCGGCGATGGTGGAAATCAGTTTCACGACATCACCGATGCGGTCGGCCTTCTGCAGCAACCCGTCGACGATGACATTGGTGCCGTCGGCCTGATCGGCGGCCCGGCGCGCCTTGGTGGCGCTTTCGTCGATCCGCTGGCCGATCTCGGCGCTGGAGGCCGCGAGCTGGTTGGTCGCGGCGGCGACGGTCTCGACATTGCCGGTCGCCTGATCGGCGGCCTGGACCACCACGCCCGCCCGGCGTTCGGTATCGATCGCCGTGGTGCTGAGCGTCTGGGCCGAGGCACGCACCTCGGTGGCCGATCTGGCAAGGCCGTTGATGACGCCGCGAACCTGGTCCTCGAATGTCTGGGCCAGCGCCGCCATCTCGCGGCGCTTCGCGGCCTGGGCCTCGCGCTCCGCCGCCGCCTGTGCCGTCCGGAAGCCTGCGGCATCCACCGCATTGGCCTTGAACACCTCGACCGCGCCGGTGATGTCGCCGATCTCGTCGCGGCTGGCGACGGCCGGCACGGTGACCGTCAGGTCGCCCCGGCTCAACGCCAGAACCGCACGGGTCAGGCGCCGGAGCGGCCGCAGTGCGGCAATGCACCACGCCCCGAAGATCAGCCCCAGAAGCACGGCCAGGGCGCCCGCGGTCAGCATCAGCGACTGAAAGCCCCGCGCGGCATCGCCGGCGCGCTGGCCCTCGACCTGGTTCTTGGTTTCCTGAAGATCGATGAACTGATTGATGCGGGCCAGCCACTCGACGAAGCCGGGTCGGGCCTGTTCGATCAGCAACTGGCGGGCCGTGTCGACATCGCCGCCGCGTCGCGTGGTGATGATCCTGGTCACCACCGGCATGACCCGGGCCTCGACCGCCTTGATCGCCGCCAGCATCTGCCGGTCTTCGGGCGTGACGCCGGTGCTGGTGGCGATCATCTGGTCCAGCTTGCGCGCCGCATCGGCATAAAAGGTTTCGAGCCGCCGGATGTCCTGTTCAACGGCGCGCAGCGCCGTATCATCAGTCAGCAGCACCAGATCGCGGACGGCAATCGCCCGGTCATGGACGCTGCCACGAAAATTGATGGCGTGGCGTTGCTTGACGCTGTTCTGGGTGTTGATCCGGTCCAGCGTCTCGTCGATCGCATTGACCTGGACGATACTGAAGGCGGTCAGTGCCATCAGCAGAACAAGAACCGCAGAAAAGCCCAGGATCAATCGGACGCGCAGGCTGGTGGCGGCAAAAATATTCATCGGTGCCTTCTTCGGGTCATGCGGAGCGCGATGGGGAATACCAAGATCCGGAGCAAATCGCTGTTGGCCATGGATTGTCAATCGCAACCTTGATGCGACATGAAATAGCGGCGGATTGCCCAGGGATGGAATAGAGCAGGGTTAAGAAATCAATAATAAGCCCGATTGTAACTTGAGGGGAGGCATATTCCGCACGGCGGACGTGAGTTCCGCAAGTTTGACCACCGCACCATCCGCCCTCTATCGTCTTCGGCGATGAAGCCGATGGCAGGCTGCACCCCCCTCCGCCCGCGGGCGACGCGGCCGGTCATCGGCGTCATCGACCACAGGACCGCTCCCGGCCTGGACCGGGCCGGATTCACCCCCCGCTTGAGGACACGCCCGCATGGTTGCCCAAACCCCCGGCCTCGACCCCGAGACCCTGGACCAGTTGATCGGCACGGTGCGCCGCTTCGTGCGCGAGCGGCTGGTGCCGCTGGAACAGCAGGTCGCCGATGACGACGAGATCCCGCAGTCGGTTGTGGTCGAGATGCGGGAGCTGGGCCTGTTCGGGCTGTCGATTCCTGAAGAGTTCGGCGGGCTGGGCCTCGCCATGTCGGAAGAGGTGCGGGTGGCCTTCGAACTGGGCTGGACCTCACCGGCCTTCCGGTCGCTGATCGGCACCAATAACGGCATCGGCGCCCAGGGGATCGTGATGGACGGCACGCCCGAACAGAAGGCGCAGTGGTTGCCGAAGCTGGCGGCGGGCGAGGTGATCGGCTCGTTCTGCCTGACCGAGCCCGAGGCCGGATCGGATGCGGGCAGCCTGCGCGCCTCGGCGCGCCGCGACGGCGACAGCTATGTGCTGAACGGCACCAAGCGCTTCATCACCAATGCGCCGGAAGCCGGCATCTTCACGGTCATGGCGCGCACCAATCCTGAGATCCGTGGCGCCGGCGGGATTTCGGCCTTCATCGTCGAGCGGGGCACGCCGGGGCTGACGGTGGCGAAGACCGATCGCAAGATGGGCCAGCGCGGCGCCCATACCGCCGATGTCATCCTTGAAGACTGCCGCGTGCCGGCGGATGCGATCATCGGCGGGGTTGAAGGCGTGGGCTTCAAGACCGCGATGAAGGTGCTGGACCGCGGCCGGCTGCACATATCGGCCGTGTGCGTGGGGGTGGCCGAACGGCTGATCCATGATGCGCTGGCCTATGCCATCGACCGCCGCCAGTTCGGCCAGCCGATCGCGGAATTCCAGTTGATCCAGGCGATGCTCGCCGACAGCCGCACCGAGGCCTATGCCGCGCGCTGCATGGTGGAGGACGCCGCCCGCAGGCGCGATGCCGGCGAGGATGTGAACATGCTGGCATCCTGCGCCAAGCTGTTCGCATCGGAAATGGTCGGCCGGGTGGCGGACCGGGCGGTGCAGATCCTGGGCGGCGCCGGCTATATCGCCGATTACGGGGTCGAGCGGTTTTATCGCGATGTCCGGCTGTTCCGGCTGTATGAGGGCACCAGCCAGATCCAGCAGATCGTGATCGCCCGCAACATGATCCGGGAGGCGAAGGCGTGATGTCGACCACCATCACGACGGCCCCCCAGCCACCGGCCTTCCAGGATCATGTCGGCGACATCAGCCGCTATCGGCGCCTGCATGAGGTGATGGCGGCGGCGGCGGCGGCCCATCCCCATAAGCCCGCGATCATTCACGACGGCGGGCGTATCAGCTTCAGCGCCATGATGACGGGCAGCGCCGAGCTGGCGAAGCACTTCGATGCCTGGGGCATCCGCCCCGGCGACCGGCTGCTGATCGTGTGCGAGAACGCCCCGGCGCTGATCGGGGCGTTGCTGGCCGCCAGCCGGCGCGATGTCTGGGCGATCCCGCTGAACGCGAGGCTGACCGCGGCGGAAGTGGACCGGATTGCCGACCATGCCGGCGCCCGCCGCATCCTGTACACCACGGCGGTCTCGGCCGAGGCGCGGGCCCATGCCGATCGTGCCGGCGCCGCGCCAGTGGATCTGGGCGTGTTCGGCATGGCGATGCTGTCGCCGCTGGCAGAGACTGTGGTGCCCGAGCCGGTGGAGGACGACCCGGCGGCGCAGGTGGCGGCGCTGGTCTATACCACCGGCACCACCGGCGCGCCCAAGGGTGTCATGATCACCCATGCCAATCTGCTGCGGGTGGCCGAAACCTCGGGCCGGGGCCGGCACATCACCGCCGATGACGTGGTCTACGCGGTGCTGCCGATGTCGCATATCTTCGGCCTGTCATCGGTGATGACCGGCTCGCTGATGCGGGCAGCCACTCTGCGTCTGGCGCCGCGCTTCGACCCGGATGCCGTGTTCGCGGCCCTGGCCGATGAAGGCGTCACCATGTTTCAGGGCGTGCCCGCCATGTATCAGCGGATGCTGGCGGTGCTGAAATCGCGCGGCATCGATCGCATTGCCCGGCCACGGCTGCGCTATTGCTCGGCCGGCGGATCGCCGCTGGACCCTGCCGTGAAGGCCGCCGCCGAACGCCTGATGGGCACCGCCCTGCATAACGGCTATGGCCTGACCGAGACCACATCGGCCGTATCGCAGACCACACCGCATGAGCCGGCCACCGACGACACGGTCGGCCGGGCCCTGCCGGGCATGGCGGTGAAGGTGGTCGACGATCAGGACCGCGACCTGCCCGACGGCGCGGTCGGCCGGCTGTGGGTGCGCAGTGTCGGTGTGATGAAGGGCTATTACCGCGCCCCTGACCTGACCGCCGAGGTGATGCGGCCGGGCGGCTGGTTCGATACCGGCGATCTGGCACGCATCGAGCGGGGGTTGATCTATATCGCCGGCCGGTCGAAGGAGCTGATCATCCGCTCCGGCTTCAACGTCTATCCGCCCGAGGTGGAAGCGGTGCTGAACGCCCATCCGGATGTGGCGCAATCGGCCGTGGTCGGGCGCAGCGTGCCCGGCAATGAAGAGGTGGTGGCCTTCGTGCAGCCGGTGCCCGGCCGCCGGTTGACGGCGCAGGATCTGACGGCCTGGGTGGCGGACCGGCTGGCGCCCTATAAGCGCCCGGCCGAGTTCGTGATCCTGGACATGCTGCCGGCCACGGCCACAGGCAAGGTGCTGAAGGCGCAGTTGAAGATGCAGGCTGTCCGGCATTGATGGTGGGGTTGATGGTGACCATCAACCCCGCACCATCAACCCTGCACCATCAACCCCGCCGCCGGCGTGCCTCGATGGCGCGGCGGTGTTCCAGCCACAGACAGGCGGCGACGATCAGGGCCGCGCCGGCCAGCGAGGTCGCCTGTGGCGTCACCCGCCAGACCAGCCAGTCATAGGCCAGCGCCCAGGCGAAGGCGGTGTATTCCAGCGGGGCCACGCGGTGGACCTCCACCCGCGACAGAGCCCAGGAAATCAGCCCGATTCCGGCAACGCTGAGCCCTGAGACCAGCAGATAGCCACCAGTCTGCAGCGCTGAGAGCGGCGACCAGTCGATCAGGGCGAAGGGCAGGGCCACCAGCCCCGCCACCAGATTGGCGCTGAGCGACAGCGCCCCAAGCCCTTCCGAGGGCGCCAGGGTGCGGGTGGTGACCACCATGCCGGCATAGCCGATCGTGCCGATTGCGGCGGACAGATAGCCCAGCGCCGGGCCGTCAAGCCCCTGGACCATCAACCCCGGCGCCGCCACCACCAGCACCCCGGCGAAGCCCGCCGCCAGGGCGATGCCGGTGCCGCGCCCCGGCCGTTCACCCATCAGCCCCCAGGCCAGCAGCACCGCCGCGATCGGCGCCGTGAACAGGATCGCATAGGCTTCGGCCAGCGGCAGCAGGGTGAAGGCGTGGAAGAAGCCGAAGCCGGCGATGGCCAGCAAGACCCCGCGCAACAGATGGATCGCGGGCCGGCGCACCCGCCACACGGCGGCTTGCGGCCTGATCAGCCACCAGACGGCGATCCAGGGCAGGGACGCCAGCGACTTCATCAGCACCATCTGGCCGACACCATGGCTGCCACCCAGCAGCTTCATCACCACGTCCATCGACGACAGCATCGCCACCGCCAGCAGCATCGCCGCGACGGCGCGCTGATCGCGCACGGTTCCGGTGGGGCCGTCGGCAGCGGCGGTCATGACTGCCCTGCCGGAGAGAGCGGCAGGTCATACCGGTATTCCACCGACCGGCTGATATCGTCGAGCGCGCGGGTGCCGGGCGCCCGGAGGAAGCCCAGCGCCTCATAGAAGGCATGGGCCTGGGTGAAGCGGGTATCCGTCCACAGCATCAGACGTCTGGCGCCGGCTGCGCCGGCTGCCCCGGTGATCCGGTCGATCAGCGGCGGGGCATCGGTATCGGTCAACGGCCGGATGAGGCACGCACGGCCATGGCGGGGCGGCGCGGGCTGGTCGGGCCGAGGGGCGGTATAGGGAAGGGGGGCGGTATCGGGCATCGGGGGCGGGGTCCGGGCAAGTCTGGCGGGGGCATGCCGTCAGCCTCGCCGATCCACCGCCGCCGGTCCATCCAGGATTTCTGGGGGTGAGACGCAGCCGTATTCGGGGGGAGCGGTTCCTGTGCATCGAAACCGCCGCGCGGCTGTCATCGGCGCGTCACCGCCCGTGTGATAGAGCGGACACATGGATGGGGCGTGGAGGTCGAGATGGCTGGACGGGGCATATTCAAATCGCTGCGGGTGCGGATTCTGGTTCTGGGGAGCGGGATCCTGATCGCCGGCTTCGGCATCGCGGCCGGCTATGTGCTGCGCACACAAGAGGCGGCGGCGGAACGCAGCGCCGGCCATATCCTGGCCGAGACCGCCGCCCGACAGGCGGCGGTGGTGACGGCCGAGATCGGCCGGGCGGTCGCCCTGGCCGAGACCATGGCCGCCGGCCAGACGGGTATGGTCGCCGCCGGCATCACCGATCGCGCGGCGCTGGCGGCGGCCCTGCATGGTGTGATCGCGGCGGAAGCGGGCATCGTCGGTGGCGGGCTGGGCTGGCAGCCGGGCCTGCCCGACGGCCGCGATGCCGATTTCAAGGGCACCCCGCTTGGCGATGCCGATGGCCGGTTCGTGCCCTATATGTCGCGCACGGCCGAGGGCGGGGTCGCGGTGGAGCCGCTGATCATGGACGAGGCGGCTGATGCCTGGTACGGCGCGCCGATGCGGGCCGGGCGCAGCCTGGTGACCGAACCCTATCTCTATCCGGTGGCCGGGCGCGCGGTGCTGATGACCACCGCCGCGGCGCCGGTGTTCAAGGACGGCCGGGCGGTGGGGGTGGCCACTGTCGATCTGGGGCTGGATGATCTTCAGGCACGGATCGGCGCGGCACAGCCCTTCGGTGCCGGGCAGGTGACCCTTCTGTCGGCCGATGGCATCTGGGTGGTGCATCCCGATGACGCACGCCGGGGCGGTCCGGCCACGGAGCCGGCGCTTCGCGAGATCTTGACGGCCGCGAGCGACGGGCCGGTCGAGCGCCGGCTGGATGGCGCCGCGGTCGCGGGCCCTGCCGGACCGGTGATGGTCCGGGCATTGCCGGTGGATCTGGGCGAACACGATCGGGATGGCACCGCCGCGCGCTGGACCGTGCTGGTGACCGTACCCGAGGCCGCGGTCTTCGCCGAGGCCTGGGCGGTGGAGCAACGGCTTCTGATCGGCCTGATGGCGATCGTGACCGCGGCCGGGCTGGCGCTGTTCTGGATGGGGCATGCGGTGGCGCGGCCGATCCGGGGCCTGACCGGGGTTATGGGCCGGCTGGCCGATGGTGACCGGCGGGTCGAAGTTCCGGCGACAGCGCGTGGCGACGAGATCGGTGCCATGGCCCGGGCCGTGGTGGTGTTCCGCGACGGGCTGGCACGGGCCGACGAGATGGATGCCGAGGCGGAGCGTCGCCATGCGCAGCACGAGGCCGAGCTTGCCGCCGAGCGCCAGCGTATCGCCGATGCCTTCGAGCAGGATACCGGCCGGATGCTGCGTGATCTGGTGGCTGCGGCTGGTCGCATGCGTGACACATCGGGTGAGATGGGCCAGATGTCGGCCAGTTCGATCGACGGTGCCCGGGCGGTGGATCGGGAATCCCGCGCGGCCGCCGCCAATGTCCAGACCGTGTCGGCGGCGGCCGAGCAATTGACCGCGTCGATCGGCGAAATCGGCAGTCAGGTCGCCCGCGCGCGTGGTGCCGCCGACCGGGCGGTGGACGAAGCCGCCACCGCCGACGGCCAGGCGAAACGGCTGGCCGAGACCGGGCGGGTGATCGGTCAGGTGGTGTCGCTGATCGGCGACATTGCCGGCCAGACCAATCTTCTGGCCCTGAATGCCACCATCGAGGCGGCACGCGCCGGCGAAGCCGGCAAGGGCTTCGCGGTGGTGGCGTCGGAGGTGAAGGCGCTGGCCGACCAGACCGCGCGGGCGACCGCGAATATTTCCGGCCAGTTGGGCGAGATCGAGGGCGCCGCCGCCGATATGGGGTCCGCCATCGACCGGGTGACCGTCAGCATCCGCGAGATGCACGAGATCGCCCTGACCATCGCATCGGCGATCGAGCAGCAGAGTGCGGCCACCGCCGAGATCGCCCGCAATGTTCAGGAAGCCGCCACCGCCACCGACCGGGTCTCGGAACGGGCAAGCGAGGTCGGCCGCGCCGCCGATCGCACCGGTGATGCCGCCGATGCCGTGCTGGGCGGCACGGATGCCCTGACCAACACCATCGACCAGCTCGACCGGGCGGTGCAGGACGTTCTGGCCGGGATCCGCGCCCGCTGACCTGCGGCGGGATCAAAACTGTTGACGGGCAAGCCCGCCATCCCGCAGGCTTGCCCGGTTCGTTTCATCGCGCGACATCCGGTCGATGCGCGCCATCAGGGAGAAGGAGGGCCGTCATGATCACCGATATCCACACGTCCTTCCGCGCCCGGATGCCGGCTCGTGCCGCCATGACCTGTCGCCCTGATATCGCCTCACGCGTATCGGTATCGGTATCGATTGCCCGAATTTGCCGCCCGGTCTCTGCGGAGGCCGGGACCGGCGCGCCCATTTTGCGCCGGCAAAATCTGACAGGCACCGCCTGACCATCCGGTTTCCCGGCCGCGGCTGATCGCCGCTGTCGCGCCGCCCGGATGGGGCGGCACGATCCGGAAGACCGACAATGACCGATACCCTCGATACCACCCTCGACAATCATGCCGCCAGCCACGGCACCAATCATGGTGCCGCAGCACCGGTGCTGCTGCCCGAAACCGCGTTTCCCGCCCGCCGCGACCCTGTGGCCGAGGCCGCGCTGGTCGCCGACTGGCAGACAAGGGCGCTGCATCGCCGGGTGCATGATGCCTGCGCCGGCCGGCCGCGCTGGGTGCTGCATGACGGCCCGCCCTATGCCAATGGCGACATCCATATGGGCCATGCGGTCGACAAGCTGTTCAAGGACATGCTGGTCCGTGCCCGCCGGATGGCCGGCTATGATGCGGTGCTGGTGCCGGGCTGGGACTGCCATGGCCTGCCGATCGAATGGGCGGTGGAAGATGAGATGCGTGGCCAGGGCCGCCAGCGCCGCGACATCGACCCGGCGGCATTCCGTGCCGCCTGCCGCGCCCGCGCCGAACACTGGGTGGCACGCCAGGCGGATGGCTTCCGCCGCCTGGGGGTGCTGGCCGACTGGGATCATCCCTATCTGACCATGAGCGCCGAGGCCGAGGCGGCGATGGTCGCCGAGCTGCACCGGCTGCTGGCCGATGGCCGGGTGTTCCGGGCAAGGCGCCCGGTGCTGTGGTCGGTGCCCGAGGCAACCGCGCTGGCCGATGCCGAGGTGGTGTACAAGCCCGCCCCATACCGGTCGCTGACCTTCCGGATGGCGGTGGCGGCCCATGAAGGCTGCCCGGATCTGGCGGGCGCCGATCTGCTGGTCTGGACCACCACGCCCTGGACCCTGCCCGCCAACCGGGCGGTGGCGGCGGCGGCCGATGCCGATTACCACCTGCTGCCCCTGTCCGATGGCTCGCGGGTGCTGGTCGCGGCGGCGGTTGCAGATGCGGTGGTGGCGCAGACCGGGCTTGCGGCAGGCCTGCCGCTGATGACACTGACCGGTGCGGCCCTGGCCGGCGCGGTGCTGCGCCACCCGCTGGCGGCGCTGGGCTATGGCCCGACCGTGCCGCTGCTGACCGCCGGTTTCGTCGAGACCACCGCCGGCACCGGATTTGTGCATGTGGCGCCTGGGCTGGGGCCGGATGATCACCGGCTGGGCCTGGGCCATGACCTGCCCGTGGACGTTATCATGGAGGCAGACGGGCACTATTGCGCCGGGCTGCCGGCCTTCGGCGGCGCGGTGGTGATTGACGAGCGGGGCCTGCCGGGCGATGCCGACGATCGGGTGATCCGGGCCCTGACCGATCTGGGCCGGGTGGCGCATCTGGGCCAGGGCGTGCACGACGCGGCCCATAGCTGGCGGTCGGGCGCGCCGCTGGTCTGGCGGGCGACCGACCAATGGTATCTGGCGATCGACGACGATCTGCGTGCCCGCGCCCGCGCGGCTCTGGAACGGGTCGCCTTCCTGCCGCCCGAAACCCGCAACCGGATGCTGGCGATGCTGGATGGCCGCCCCGACTGGTGCATCAGCCGCCAGCGTGCCTGGGGCGCGCCGATCGCCCTGTTCGTGCACCGACGGACCGGCGCGGTTCTGGATGACCCGGCGGTGCTGGCCCGCAGCCGCGATCTGATCCTGGCCGGCGGTGCCGAGGCATGGTTCGCGGCCGATCCGGCCGAGGTGCTGGGCGCCGATCTGCCGGAGGGAGGCCATGATCCGGCCGATTGGCTGCGGGTGGATGACGTGCTGGATGTGTGGTTCGAAAGCGGCTGCACCCATGGCTGGGTGGTCGAGGGCCGCTTCGGGCTGGGCACGATCGCCGATCTGTGCTCGGAAGGGTCGGACCAGCATCGCGGCTGGTTTCAGTCGTCGCTGATCGAGGCGGTGGCCACCCGCGGCCATGCGCCGTTCCGCGCCCTGCGCACCCATGGCTTCGTGCTGGACGATGCCGGGCGCAAGATGTCGAAATCGGCCGGCAACGGCGTGTCGCCACTGGATGCGGCCGATGCATGGGGCGCCGATGTGCTGCGGCTGTGGGTGGCTGCATCGGATACCGCGCGCGATGTGCGCTTCGCCCCTGAGACCATGCGGTTGCATGCAGAAACCCTACGTCGTATCCGCAACACCCTGCGCTGGATGCTGGGCAATCTGGCCGCCGCCCCGGCGGGGCTCGTGCCGCCGGCGGACCGGTTGGAGCGGCCTGAGAGGCTGCTGCTGTCGCGGCTGGCCGAGATCGACGGGGCGTTGCGCGACGATCTGGACGCGACCGATCCGGCGGCGATGCTGGACCGGCTGGTGCGGTTCTGCACGGATGATCTATCGGCCGGCTGGTTCGCGGTGCGCAAGGATGTGTTGTATTGCGACGCGGCAACCAGTCCGCGCCGGCGGGCGGTGGCGGCGGTGCTGGCGCGGGTGTTCAACCATCTGGTCGCCTGGATCGCGCCGATCCTGCCCTTTGCCGCCGAAGAGGCATGGCGCGCCCGCTGGGGGGATGGCGCCGGCAGCGTCCATGAGCGGCTGTGGCCGGCGGTGGACCCGCTTTGGCTGGACCCGGGCTCGATCCTGGCCAATCGTCATCTCGACGGCCTGCGCGCCACCGTCAGGGCCGCGGCGGAACCGGCCCGCCGTGCCGGGCAGATCGGCCGGCTGGACCATGCGGCGCTGACCCTGCACCTGCCCGGGGCGATGGCGGCCGATCTGACCACGGCCGAGCTGCGGCTGTTGCTGGGGGTGGCGACCCTGACCGTGCACCGCGACGCGGGAGACGGTCAGCCGCGGGTGGTGGGTCTGGAGCGGTCGACCCGCCCGGTCTGCCGACGCTGCCGCCAGCCGGTGGCGGTGCTGGTGGCGCCGCGCGATCTGTGTCCGCGCTGCGATGCCGTCGGCTGAACCGGCAAGGCCGGGGGCGCGGCTGGACCGCGCCTCCTTGGCCGCTTAAGCTTGGGCCATGTCCGAGCGCCTGATCGATCCGCTGCCCGATGAGCCCGACCCTGCCGGCGCCCGCCATGACCTGTCGGGGCTGGAGGTGGCGCGCGCGCGCACCATTGCGCGCCTGCCGCTGAACGCTTTGCGGGCCTTCTCGGCGGCGGCACGCACCGGCGGCATGGCGGCGGCGGCGAACGAGCTTGGCCTGACGCCCGGCGCCGTCAGCCAGCAGGTGAAGACCCTGGAGGACCGGCTGGGCCTGAAGCTGTTCGACCGGTCGGCCCGCGCCGTGCGGCTGACCCCCGTCGGCGCCGATCTGGCCGAGGCGGCACAACAGGCGCTGGACCGGCTGGCCCATGCCTATGAACGCGCGCTGGCGCGCACGGCACCCGACGTGCTGACCGTGGGTGTGCCGCCGAGCTTTGCCAGCCTGTGGCTGGCACCAAGGATCGGTGGCTTTCTGAAGGCACGGCCGGATGTGGCGGTGCGGCTGGATTCGCAGCGCCACCACGTCGATCTGGCGCGGGGCGAGGCCGATATCGCGCTGCGCTGGGGGCGCGGCGTCTGGCGCGGGCTGGTGGTGGTGCCGCTTGGCCGCCAGCGGTTGATGCCGGTGGCGGCGCCGGATGTGGCGGCGCGCCTGCATGCCCGGCCCGATCTGGTTCCGGCCGATCTTCTGGACGAAACCCGGCTGCATTTCGCCGAACTGGATGACTGGGGCTGCTGGCTGCGCGCGGCCAGGGTGCCCACGACCTGCGTGCCAACGACCCGTGTGGCGGCGGCGGCCATGGATGCGCGCCCGCTGACGGGGCCGGTGTTCAGTGAAAGCACCGCGGTGATCGAGGCGGCGGAGGCCGGCCAGGGCATCGCCATCGGCCGGCCGTTCCTGGTGGCCGATGCGGTCGCGGCCGGGCGGCTGGTGTCGCTGTTTCCGGCGATCGAGGCCGATGATGGCTGGGGCTATTATCTGGTCGCCACCGAAACCGCCCTGCGCCGGCCGGTGGTGGCGGCGTTCCGCGACTGGCTGCTGGCCGAGGTTGCCCGCACGCCGGACATGGCCTACACGCCGGACATGGCGCGCACGCCGGCGGCGACCGGCGCTGCCTGATACGGGTGATATCAGGCCTGGCCGGTCCAGTGCCGCCAGACCGGCCAGGCCTCGACCAGACCGGCGAAGCGGCCATAGCCTGCGGCATCGGGATGGGCGCCATCACCCGCCGCAACCTCGGCCATCCACACCGGATCGGCCGCCAGCGCATCGAAAACCGGCAGCCAGGGCACGTCCAGATGATGGCAGACCGGTGCCAGCGCATCCGACAGCGCGCGGATGCGCAGATTGGTGTCGGCCTCGCCCGCGGCGATCGGCGGCGGGCCGATCATCAGCACCGGGCGCCGGGCACTGGCCACCCTGAGGATCGCCTCGGCATTGGCGAGGCTTTCGGCCATGGCGATACGGGTGCCGAACGGTGTGGCGGCGTCGGTGCGGTCATTGACCCCGAACGAGAACACCAGCCGGCCATCGATGCCGTCAGGCAACCGGGTGCGGGACTCGGCGATCCAGCGTTCGGCGATGTCGCGGGTGGTGTCGCGGCGCACCCCCAGATTATAGGCGGTGAGGTCCAGCCCCCGGCCGCGGGCGGCGGCGGCCACCCGCCCCACCCAGCCCAGGCAGGCGCTGTCGCCGGCACCGGCCACGAAACTGTCGCCGATGAAGCAGATCCGCATCTGGTGCGGCTGTCCGGCACCGGCCGGTCCATTGTGCGTGCCACGGGGCATCGTCGTCATGCGCATGCGATCCTGGTCAGCGCGGCACGGTCGGTGAGGGTGATCCGGCCATAGGCGCGGATGATCAACCCGTCACGCGCCCAGGTGCCGAGCAGGCGGTTGATGGTCTGGCGCGAGGCGCCAAGCATGTGGCCCAGTTCTTCCTGCGGCAGATGCAGGGCGATGCGGGTGGCGGCGCCGTCGGGCTCGCCATAGGCATCGGCCAGGGCCAGCAGCCGCTTGGCCAGCCGCCGGTCCAGCGGCAGGAAGGCTTCGTCTTCCAGCGCCGAAAAGGTCATGCGCAACCGCCGGCACAGCAGCACCAGAAGCTGGTGCGACAGCGTGGCATGGTCGGCCAGCAGCCGGTGGAAGGCCGGCTTGGGCACCACCAGCAACTCGGTCTCGCCCAGGGTGACGGCATCATGGGTGCGGCGGCCGCCATCGATCAGGGCGATCTCGCCGAACCACTCACCCGGTTCAAGCACCGCAATGATCAACTCGCGACCGTCATTGCCGGCGGATGCGATGCGCACGGCGCCGGACACGATTCCGAACAGGGCGTCGGCCTCGTCGCCCTTGGCATGGATCAACTGACCATCGCCCAGACGACGCCGGGTTCCCGCCGCCGCCAGCAGACGGGCGGCATCCTCGGGCAACCCGGTCAACTGAATGCCGGCATCGACGGGTGCCTGATCGGACGGTGGCGGCGCGGGCATGACGAACTCGACGGGATGAGGGGGGCGCGGTGGCGGGTGACTGTCGCATCGAAGACAGACCGTCCATCGGCCTGACAGTACCATGTTTGTCCCGGAACCGGCTTCCGGGCAAGGCACCGAATGTGTTGCCGGCCGAGAATGACGAACGCGACCGCCCCGTGGGGGCGCCGCTGCCGCACCCGAGGGAGGACGATTTCCGCGATGAACGCGATCCGAGGACATGACGATCCGGCCGCCCGCGCCGGCTTCAGCCGCATGCAGGAGGGCACCGCCGAAGACTGGGCCCGTATCGCCACCAGCTTCCGCGCCTATGCCCGCGCCCTGCCCGACCGGGTAATGGCGCATCTGAAGCTGCTGGATGGCGATTTCGGCGGCTTCCCCATCGACCGCCTGCATCATTCGCTGCTGACCGCGACGCTGGCCCATCAGGCGGGCGAGGACGAGGAATACGTGGTTTGCGCCCTGCTGCACGATATCGGCGATACGCTGGGCAGCTATAACCATCCGGATGTGGCGGCGGCGATCGTGAAGCCGTTCGTGTCGCCCGACAATCACTGGATGGTCGAGAAGCACGGGCTGTTCCAGGGCTATTATTTCTTCCACCATATCGGCCTGGACCGCGACATCCGGGAACAGTTCCGGGGCCATCCGAATTTCGACCGCACGGCCCGGTTCTGCGAGGTCTATGACGCGCCGGCCTTCGATGCGGCGGCCGATTGCATGCCGCTGGAGGCGTTCGAGCCGATGCTGCGCCGGGTGTTCGCAGCACCCAGGCAGTCGGTCTACAAGGCCGCGATGGAGGAGGTTGCGTGATGACCGTTCAGCAGACACCAATGATGGCGCCGGCGAGCGAGGCCAGACGCCCGGCCACCGAGCCCGCACCGATGAGCGGCGCCGCCGCGCGCTATGGCAACCTGCCGCGCGCGCCCCGCTTCGAGCGGGTGGAGGATGCCCGCCTGCATGCCAAGCAGAGGCTGGCCGCGGGCTTCCGGATCTTTTCCCGCTTCAATCTGGATGAAGGGGTTGCCGGCCATATCACCGTGCGCGACCCCGAACATCCAACCACCTTCTGGACCAACCCGTTCGGGGTGCATTTCAGCCAGATCAAAGTGTCGAACCTGATCCGGGTGGATGAAGACGGCAATGTCGTGGATGGCGACGCGATCTGCAATGCGGCGGCTTTCGCCATCCATTCGCGCATCCACAAGGCGCGCCCCGACGTGATGGCCGCGGCCCACAGCCATGGTGTCTATGGCCGGGCGTGGTCGACACTCGGCCGGCCGCTGGACGCGATCACCCAGGATAGCTGCGCGTTCTGGAACGATCACGCGCTGTTCGACGATTTCGGCGGCGTGGTGGTGGAACTGGACGAAGGCGACCGTATCGCCAACGCCCTTGGCAACAACAAGGCCGCTATCCTGCAGAATCACGGTCTGCTGACGGTGGGCGGCAGCGTCGACGAGGCGGTGTGGTGGTATGTCGCCATGGAGCGCTGCTGTCAGGTGCAGTTGATGGCGGAAGCTGCCGGCACGCCCAAGGTCATCTCGGACGACTCGGCGCGACAGTCCTATTCCGTGGTCGGCTCCGCCCAGGCCGGCTGGTTCCAGTTCCAGCCGCTCTATGCCCGGATCGTGAAGGAACAGCCCGACCTGCTGGACTGAACCGCCTGATCTGCATGGGGTGAGGGCATTGGCTCGTCTGCGTGCATGCACCGTTTCGCCACCGGCGATGGTTGCAGCCGCAGGCGCGCCCATCTGGCTAAGGGAGCGAGCGGCGATGACCGCCGGTCGCATCCCGAACCGGAGGCCTTGGAAGATGACTGATCACGATTCGGATCTGGCAAGTCTGGTGCCACCTGTGACCGTCACCCGGCGCGGCTTCACCCTGGGATCGCTGGCCGTGGGTGGCGCCATGGGCATGGGTTTCGCCGTGGCGGCCCTGCCGGTGCGGGCGGAAACCCGCGTCACCACCGACGCGACCGGGCTGGACGAAGGCCGGTTCACGCTGCCGGTCGCGGGCTTCGACGTGCCCTGTTATTCGGCCCGGCCGGCCGGCGGCACCATGTTGCCGACGGTGCTGGTGGCGCCTGAGATCTTCGGTCTGCATGAACACATCGCCGATGTCTGCCGACGGCTGGCCCATCAGGGCTTTCTGGCGGTGAGCTTCGATCCCTTCGCCCGGCAGGGCGACGTGGCGACGCTGCCGAACGTTCAGACGATCATCTCAACCGTGGTGTCGAAGGTGCCGGATGCCCAGGTGATGGCCGATCTGGACGCGATCGCGGCCCATGCCGGGTCGACGCTTGGCGGCGACCCGACGAAGCTGGGCATCACCGGCTTCTGCTGGGGCGGGCGCATCACCTGGCTGTATACCGCCCATAACGATGCGGTGAAGGCCGGGGTGGCCTGGTATGGCCGGCTGGTCGGTGCGGCATCCGATCTGACCCCGCGCCAGCCTGTGGATGTGGCGGGCGACCTGTCGGGGCCGGTGCTGGGCCTGTATGGCGGCGCCGATAGCGGGATTCCGGTCGAGACGGTGGAGCAGATGCGTCAGGCCCTGGCCGCCGCCGGCACACCCGCCGCCGCGTCTTCGGAGATCGTGGTCTATCCCGACACCCCCCATGCCTTCAATGCCGATTACCGGCCAAGCTTCCGGCCCGAGGCGGCGGCCGATGGCTGGGCGCGCTGTCTGGCCTGGTTCCGCGACCACGGCGTCGCCTGACGGCACGCGCCGCTATCATCGTGCCGGCGGCGGTGCGGCAGGGACATGAAGGCTGCTCCGCCGGCTGGCGATGAAGTCCAGGAAGGCGCGCATGGCGAGCGGCATCTGCCGCCGGCTGGGATAGTACAGATACCATTCCGGAATGCGGGGCGACCAGTCGTCGAGCACCTGCACGACCGTGCCCGCCTCCAGGAAGGGACGTGCGTAGCCGTCGAGCACCCAGCCGAGGCCGATCCCGTCCTGCGCCGCCCGCATCACATGGTGTGCGCTGCTGACCGTCAGCCGGCCCTCGGGTGCTATGGCGACGGCGCGCCCCGCCTTTTCGAACCGCCAGTGGAATAGCGTTCCGCCAGGGAAGCGCTGGCGGATGCAGTTGTGGCCGGTCAGGTCGTCGGGCGTGGCGGGCGTGCCGTTCACGCGCAGATAGCTGGGCGCGCCCACCACCACATAGCGCAAGGGCGGGCCCAGCGGGATGGCGATCATGTCGCGCGCCAGTTCCTCGCCGAATCGCACGCCGGCATCGAAGCCGCCATCGACGATATCGACCTTGGCGGCGTCGCTGATCAGTTCCAGCGCCACATCCGGACAGGCATCGAGAAAGGCTTTGGCCAGAGGCTGCAGGACAAAGTCGATGGCCGGGTTGGGTGCGTTGATGCGGATGGTGCCGGCTGGCCGGTGCCGGAAGCCTTCGATGTCGTCGACGGCCTCCGCGACGTCGCGCAGGGCCACGCGCAGCCGGCGCAGAAGCTGCTCGCCGGCGTCGGTCGGGGCCACGCTGCGGGTGGTGCGGTTCAAAAGCCGCACGCCAAGACGTTCCTCAAGGTTCCGGATCGACTGACTGAGCGCCGAGGCCGAGACGCCCCGCTCCGCCGCGGCCTTGCGGAAACTCCGCGCATCCGCCACAGCGGCGAAGACCTCCAGTTCGGCAAGGTTGGGACGTTTCATTGTAAACCTGTTCTAATCAGATCGATAAGAACTGAGCATATTATCGAACAATCTCAACCGTTCCATCATGTCTCAGGGAAAACGTCCGGTCCGGCGCCGGCGCATGGCCGGCGCCGTCTGACCGCATCATCCTGAGGACTGATCAATGGCTGGCCTGACCGTCAATGGACGTGGCGTCGACATCGATGCCGACCCGCAGACACCTCTGCTCTGGATTCTGAGGGAACATCTGGGCCTGACCGGCACCAAATACGGCTGCGGTGCGGGCGTTTGCGGCGCCTGCACGGTTCACCTCGACGGCGAGGCGGCCTTTGCCTGCCAGGTGCCGCTGGACGCGGCCACAGGCCGTGCCGTGACCACGATCGAGGGCCTGTCGCCCACGGGCGAGCATGCGCTGCAACGCGCCTGGATCGCCGAACAGGTGCCGCAATGCGGTTATTGCCAGTCCGGACAGATCATGCAGGCGGCAGCCCTGCTCAGCACCAATCCGCGGCCGGCGCGCGCGGAGATCGTCGATACGATGTCGGCCAATCTGTGCCGGTGCGGCACCTATCTGCGGATCGTGAAAGCCATCGAACGCGCGGCAGAGGAGGGCTGACCCCATGACCATCACCGCCAGCATGACGCGCCGTGGCTTCCTTCGCGGCACCGGCGCCCTGACCTTCGCCGTTCTGGCCGATGGCGCGATCCGGGTGTTCCGACAGGGCGCGCAGGCGCAGGGCCCGACCGTCACCCCGGCGCCGGTCAATGCCTGGGTCAGCATCGCGCCGGATGACGCGGTCACGATCCGTTTCGCCGCGACCGAAATGGGGCAAGGGGTCATGACATCGCTGCCGATGATCCTGGCCGAGGAACTCGATGCCGACTGGTCCCGGGTCCGCGTGGCCCAGGTCGATCAGGACAATTCGGCGATCTATGGCAATCCCAGGACCGGGGGCATCCTGTTCACGGCAGGCAGTTCCTCGGTCGAGGGTTATTTCGACGTCATGCGGCGTGCCGGCGCCGGCGCGCGGCGGATCCTGATCCATTCGGCCGCGGCGGCCTGGGATCTGGCGCCGGCCGAACTGGCCACCGAGGCCGGCGCGGTCGTATACCGGCCCGGCAATCGCCGCCTCAGCTTCGGGCAGATCGCGGCCCTGCCGCGGCTCGTGACCGACGTGCCCGCGATCACCGATGCCGATCTGAAACCGCGTGCCGCCTATCGCCTGATCGGCACCGATCCGGGCCGGCGCGATATTCCGGCCAAGACCCGGGGCGAGACGGTCTATTCGATCGATGTCCGCCTGCCCGAGATGGGCTATGCCGCCCTGCTGCATGCGCCGGTGGAGGGGGAAGCGCCGGCGACGGTCGACGATGCCGCCGCGCGACGCGTGCCGGGGGTGATCGAGATCATAACGCTGCCTGGTGCGGTGGCGGTGGTCGCGACGCGCTGGGAGACAGCCCTTCAGGCCCGCGATCTGCTCGATGTCACATGGACGACGACCTCGCCGTTCCGCGATGCCGACAGCGCGGCCGATCTGGCGGCGGAGGTCGCCGCCGTTCGCGATCCCGCCCGGTCTGGCACCGCCTGGGAAACCCGGGGTGACGTGGCGGCCGGGCTCGGTGCCGAGGGTGTGCGGGTGGTCGAGGCGGTCTACACGACCGAGCATGTCTATCACGCGCAGATGGAACCGCTGGCCGCGGTTGCCGCCGTCGATCCCGATGGCCGGGGCGCCGAAGTGTGGCTTGGCACCCAGAGCCAGACGCTGTCCATCGCCGCCGCCGCCCAGACATTGGCGACGACGCCCGACCGCATCCGCTTTCACGCCATGCAGATGGGTGGCGGATTCGGGCGCCGGACATTCTTTGCCCGCGATGTTCTGCGCGACGCGCTGCTGCTGTCCAAGGCGGTCAAACGACCGGTCAAGCTGATGTGGACGCGCGAGGATGACGTCAAGAACGGCTGGCTGCGGCCCGCGACCGCCCACAGGCTTGAGGCGGCGCTCGATGGCGACGGGCGGGTCGTGGCCCTGCGCCATCGCGTCGCCAGCCCGTCCATCCTGGCCTTCGCGGCACCGCCGCGCTGGGCGTCGGCCAATAACCGCGACCTCCTGGTGATGGAAGGCACCGAGAGCCACGATTATGACATCCCGGATTTTCTGGCCGAGCATGTCATATCCGAGCGGCGCGCGCGGGTGTCGGCCTGGCGGGGGATCGGCTGGGGGGTGAACTGTTTCGTCCGCGAAGCCTTCATCGACGAATTGGCCGAGGCCGCCGGGGAGGGCCCGGTCGGGTTCCGCCAGCGGCTTCTGGCCGGCAGCCCGCGCGGGCGCGCGGTTCTCGATGCGGTGGTGGCCATGTCCGGCTTCGGCCGGGCGCCGCAGGGCCGCGCCCACGGGCTGGCCTTCGCCGGCTACAAGACCACATTCGGGGCCGGCGTCGCCGAGATTTCGCTCGACCGGTCATCCGGCCGGATCCGCGTGCACCGCTTCTGGGCCGCGGTCGACGCCGGCCTTGCGATCCACCCGAAGAATCTTGAGGCGCAGACCGAAGGCGGCATCGTGTTCGGCTTGTCGGGCCTGCTGAAAGAACGCATCACCATCGCCGGCGGGATGATCGAGCAGAACAACTTCTATGATTATGAGCCGATCCGCATGAACGAGGTGCCCGAGATCGCCATCCGCATCGTTCCGTCGGACGCGGCCCCCTCAGGGGCGGGCGAGATCGGGGTGCCGATGACGGGTGCCGCCGTCGCCAACGCCATCTTTCAGTTGACCGGCAAGCGGATCCGCGACATGCCGTTCACGCCTGAGCGAATGATGGCATTGATGCAGGCATAAGGCGGGGCGGGCTGGCGGCGGGTTTTCAATTCAGGCTGGCGGCGCCGTGCAGGCGGTTGCCGGCCCCAACTGCCCCACGCGCCGGGCGATGGTGTTGGCGCGGCCCTGGATGTAGCGGGTTGGCTCGCCCGCCGACCAGCGGCGCGGATTGGGCAGCACGGCGGCCAGCAGTGCCGCCTCTCGGGATGTGAGGGCGGCGGCGGGCTTGTCGAAATGGGTCTGGGCCGCTGCCTCCGCGCCGTAAAGACCCGGCCCCCATTCGGCCACGTTCACATAAAGCTCGATGATCCGCCATTTCGGCCAGGCCAGTTCGATCGCATAGGCCAGCGGCACTTCAAGCGCCTTGCGCAGGAACCCGCCGCCCGGCCACAGGAACAGATTTCGAGCGGTCTGCATGCTGATCGTGCTGGCGCCGCGCAGGGCCTTGCCCCCGCGCCAGTCGTCGATCGCCACCCGCACCGCCGGCCAGTCGACCGCGCTGTGGTTGCAGAAATTATTGTCCTCGGCAGCGATGGCCGATTGCGGCAGGCTGCGCGCGATCTCGTCCAGACCGCGCGGGCGATAATCGATCCGGCCTTCATCGATCAGGCGGATCAGCATCAGCGGGGTTGCCGGCGGATCGACCCAGCGATAGGCGACCAGCATCGCCGCCCATACCGCGAGCACGGTCAGCAGAACCGCGCGCAGAACCCGCCACAGGCGGTGAAGCACGGGATGTAACTGGCGGCGCAGCCATGTTGCCAGCGGCCTCGGCGCAGGGGCGGGCATCTTCCTCCAGATCGGCATCGGGAACCGCGGAAATGAAACCGTGGCCCAGAATGCCGCAGCCGGGCGCCGGCGTCGAGCCCCGGGCGGCGCGCGCATGCCCGCGACCGGATCTGCCGTAAGCCTTGCGTAAACCCGGGTTGATCTGTGCATGATTGGTGACTTCCGGTTCTGATTGCCACGGGTCATGGTCGGGCCTGTCTCCACGACCGGCCCCCGCGCACCGGGTGTGTCGGAGTGTCCCCGCAGACCAAGGAAACATCCAGATGCAGCGTCTCAGAACCCGTGCCACCACCGATGGTGCCGCTGTGGCGCGCCTGACCGCCCTGCATCGCCGGCTGCTCGCCGGTGCTGCCGCGACGGTGATGGTATGGGCGGCAGCACCGGCGGAACGCCCGGCCCATGCGGCCGAGGTGCCGGCCGATGATGGCGACACGACGCTGCGCCTGGAACGTCTGTCGGACCTTCCAACCACCGTGCGTCTGGCCGTGGGCAAGGCCCGGCTGGTCGAAACCGGCCGGCCGGCCGTGCTTGGCCGCGATCAGGGCTGGACCTTCGCGAATGACGGCTTGGTTCTGTCGGAAGGCGACGGCGTGCGGATGGCCGGCGACAGGGTGGAGAACAGCGCCGGCGCGGTGATCCTGGGCCGTCGCGGCGTGGTGCTGGGCGGCGACGATGCCACCGGCACCCTGTCGGTGGACAATGCCGGCACTGTGCTGGGCGCGGGTGGCCCGGGTGTGCGGATCACCGGAGAGGCCGCGCGGCTGGTCAATCGCACGGACGCTCTGATCGGTGGCATCGGCGGCCGTGCCGCCGTGCTGCGCGGTGGCGAGACCAGCGTCGACAATCAGGGGCGCATCACCTCGTCCAGCCATGTCGGCCTGAAGATGACCGCCGATGATGATGCGTTGCTGGAGAACGGCCAGACCGGCCTCATCATCGGCACCGGTCGCGGCGCGGTTGTGGATGGCCGTGCCGTCACGGTGGTCAATGACGGCGCCATCGCCGGCGCCCGGCCGGCTGACGATCAGGATGGTGCGGCCCGTGACGCGCTTGGTCTGCTGGCGCGCGGCGATCAGGTGGTGGTGGTGAACAGGGCGACCGGGCTGGTCGTCGGCGACGATCAGGGGCTGCGTGTCCTGTCGGACCAGGGCGCGTTGATCGACAATGCCGGCGTCATCGGCGGGCTGGACGGGGATGGCGGCGACGGCACCATCCGACTGGTCAATCGCGACACCGGCGTGGTGACGGGCGGCAACGGCACTGTCCTGGCGGGAGCTGCGGTCGAGATCGACAATGCCGGCGCGTTCCTGGCTCCGGACAGTAGGATTTCACAGCCGATACTGTCGGTTTTTGACAGCGACGAGACCCGGATCATCAATCGCCTTGGCGGGGTGATCGACGGGAGCAGCATCGGCATCGACGTGACCGGCGGCGATGTCGAACTGATCAATGACGGCTTTATCAGATCCGGCATCCAGGATGACAGCGGGCTTGGTGGCCTGGATATCGGGGTGCTGATCACCGATGCCGAGGACGTGCTGATCGAGAATGACGGCCGGATCGAAGGCGCCTACGGGATCGCGGTCTTCACCGCCGACGAGGTCGAGATCACCAATGACAGCGCCGGTGAAATCCACGCCGGCTATGGCAATGCGGTCGCGGTCGAGGCCGATATCGTCCGGGTCGGCAATGAGGGCCTGATCCAGAGCGTGTTCGAGACCGGCGTGGAGGTGGTCGCCGGCGCGTCGGGACTGGTCGAGAACACCGGCGTGATCCTTGGCGGAGAAACCGGCGTCTTCGGCGCCGCCGATGTGATGACCGTCCACAATCAGGGCGTCATCACCGCCGGCCGCGAGGATGACGACGACCGGGATCCGGTGGCCGTGGATCTGACCGGCGGCGCCGTGAGATTGGTGAACGACCATGGCGGTGTGGTGTCGGGCGATACCGGCGCGCTGCTCTATGGCGTCGACCGTGCCGCGATCGACAATGCCGGCATCATCAGTGGCGGCGAGATGGGCCTGATCATTCAGGGCGGGACGGCCGGGATCGTCAATACCGGCCGGATCGAAGGCGCGGCCGGCGCGGGCATCGTGAGTGTGGCGACAGGCACCACAAGCATCGTGAACGCCGGCATCATCACCGGGGCCGTGGCCGGCGTCGCTGCCGACGGCATGATCGCCATCGACAATGCCGGCACCATCTCGGCCGGCGGTACGGCGATCTCTGCGACTGGCGGCACGGTGACCAACCACGCGGGCGGAGAGATTGCCGGCGCGGTTGGGATCTCGGCCAGAGGTGACGATGTCGGCATCGTCAACGCCGGCGGTTTGATAAGGGGCGATCAGGTCGCCATCGCCGTCGAGGGTGACGCTACTCTTGTGGATAACGCTGCCGGGGCCGAGATCACCGCCCAAGGCGATACGATCGACCTGAAGGGAGAGGCACTGATCGTCAATGCCGGGACCATCCGGTCGACCGGCGCGGTCGCGATCATCGTCGAAGGCGACGCCTTGGTCGACAATGCGGAGGGTGGTGTTATCGAAGCCGCGGGGCCGGCAATGATCCTGGCGGGGGTGACCTCGCTGACCAATGCCGGGCGGATTTCCTCGACCGATCCCACATTTGATGGTGACGACGACGACGGGGTGGCGGTCCTGGCCGGCAGTGGCGGGCTGATCGTCAATACCGGCGTGATCGACAGCGGCGCCGGTGCGGTGTCGATCGGTGACGTCGACACCGTAACCGGCCCGGCGGAACTGGAGACGGTCATCGCCAATGACGGCCTGATCCTGGCTCATGGCAATGGCGCCGCGCTGGGTGCTGATGTCGAGGGCGCGGTCGCGGTTGCCAATTCTAGCACGATCGCGGCGGAAGACGGACCGGCGGTCGACCTCGTGGCGGCCGATATCCTGCTCGGCAATGGCGGCACGATCGCAAGCGAAGGCGGCACCGGCGCCAGCCTCGCGGCCGATATCGTGTCGGTGTCGAACGCCGCCGGGGCGCTGATCGGCGGTGGCGATATCGGCCTCGCCATTCAGGGCGGGCGCGTCGATGTCGCCAATGGCGGTGTGATCGCCGGCGCCGCGATCGGGCTGGCGGTCGGCGGTGATGTGGTGACGGTCGACAATCAGGGCGAGATATCGGGCGAGACCGGTGTGGTGCTGCGCGAAGCCCCGGATGGCGAAGGGGATGGCGTGGCGTCAGAGCTGACCCTGGTCAATCGCGGCACGATCGATGGCGGCGTGGTCTTCCAGGGCGGGGATAGTAATTTTGCCGATATCGGCGGCACGGTGGCGGCGGACGAGGCTGGCAGGGCGGTGGTCTTCGCGGATGGCGCCGGCACGCGCGATCTGATCGTGGAGGCCGGCGCCGCGATCGGTGGTGACATTCTGGCCGGCACCAACAACACGCTGGAACAGGCGCGGCTGCGACAGGACAGTGTGGCCCGGTTCAGTGGCGCCGGCCGGTTCGAACACGATCTTCAGGGCTTCGGCCTGATCGACAAGACCGACGCCGGCACCTGGCGCCTCGATGGTGATCTGCTGGCAGCGGCATTCGATATCACCGGCGGCGGTGTGGCCCTGAACGGTCATTATACCGGTGACCGGTTGAGCGTCGGTGGTGCCGGCACGCTGTCGGGCACTGGCCGGATCACCGGCGAACTGATCAATGCCGGCACGGTGGCGCCGGGCAATTCGATCGGCACGCTGACCGTCACGGCTGACTATACCCAGACCGGCACCGGCACATTGGTGATGGAATACGCCGATGACGGCGCCGGCGGCGCGCTGACCGACCGGCTGGTGGTGGGCGGTGCCGCTGATATCCAGGGCGGCACCCTGGCGCTGACCTCGTTCGACGGATCGACCCCGCGCTATGCCAGCGCCGAGTTGTTGACCGCCGCAGGTGGCGTGACCGGCGGTTTCGACCGGGTGGAGACCGATCGCGCCGGTCTGCTGGGTGGGGTGCTGATCGAGGGTGACGTGATCTCGCTCCGGCTGGTCGATACCGCCAACGGTTTCCGGGCGCTGGCCGAAACCGAAACCGCCCGTGGCGTTGCCGGCGTGCTTGAGGCCCAGGCCCTGACGGCGACCGGCGACCGCGATGTGCTGCTGACCCAGCTTGCCGCTTTGGATGATGCCGGTGTCGCGGCGGCGCTGGGCGATCTGGCCGGCACCGAATATGCCGGCCATTGGCGGTATCTGCGCAGCACCGGCCGGGCCTTTGTCGATGGCGCGGCCCAGGCCGGTCGCGCCGGCCATCGCGGCGCCTGGATCACCGGCTTCGGCAATGCCGGCCGGACCAGCGGCGAGGATGCGGTGGGCGATGTCCGCTGGCGCAGCACCGGCACCGCCGTCGGCATCGACTTCGCGGTGGGCGAGGATGCCCGTCTGGGGCTTGCGGCCGGTGTCACCGACGGCCGGATGTCGGCCCGCGACCGCGATGCCGACATCGACACCACCGGCTGGCATGTCGGCGCCTATGGCGCGGTGCCGGCGGGGCCGGTGATGCTGGATGCGGCGGTGGCCTTCACCCGCGCCAGTTCCGATGCCAGCCGCAGCATCAGCGGCATCGGCCGGACGGCATCCGGCAGCTTCGATACCGACCAGATCACCGCCAGCGTCGGGGTGTCGACCGATATCGTCGTGCCTGGGGCAAAGCCGGGCACGCCGGAGGCCGCGGCCGGTGCGCCGGCCTGGACAGTGACGCCGATGCTGCGGCTGACCTTCGATCATCAGCGCAGCGATGACGTGACCGAGACCGGCGCGGGTGCCGCCTCGCTGCGGGTGGAGGGTGCGACGGTGCAGGGGCTGGAAGCCTTTGCCGGGTTGCGCTTCGGCGCGAGCTTCGGCGATGCCGCTGCCGGTGACGTCGTGGTCCGGCCCAGCTTCACCCTGGGCATCGGCCAGGAACTGCTCGACCGCGACAACAGCCTGATGGCCAGTTTCGCCGATGATCCGGCGAACCGGTTCAAGGTGAACGGCGTGTCGCAGGGCCGCACCACCGGCCGCTTCGGCGCCGAGGTGGCGGTGGATGTGGCGGCCGGGGTGACGATCGGCGCCGCCTATGCCGGCAGCATCGACGAGACCGGCGACGATCACCGCCTGACGGCGGGCCTGCGTCTGTCGTGGTGAGGCACCGGTTGACCGGGTGACGGACCGGTCAGTCCGCCGCGGCCCTGGCGGCCGCGGCGGCGCGGCGCGCCAGCGGGAAGATGGCGCAGGTGGTGGTGGCATGGGCATAGAGCTTGCCCGCCGCATCGGTCAGGGTCGCCTCGGCGGTGGCGAAGCTGCGGCCGACATGGATCACCTTGCCCTCGGCGCGCATGCGGCCGGTCTGGGCGGTGACCGCGCGCAGATAGTTCACCTTGATCTCGACGGTGGTATAGGCGCTGCCGGCGGCGAGCGTGCTGTGCACGGCGCAACCCAGCGCGCTGTCGAGCATGGCGGCGATCCAGCCGCCATGAACCGTGCCGATCGGGTTGTAGTGGTCGACCAGCGGCGTGCCCGCGAACACCGCGCGGCCATGTTCGACCGCTTCGGGATCGAAATTCAGCGTGGCACCGATCGGGGGCCGGGGCAGGGCGCCTGAGATCAGGCGCTGAAGCATCTCAAGCCCGCTCAATCCTTCGATCTGCTCGATGCTGGCGACGCCGACATTGCGGCTGTCGGTGGTGTCGGCGGCGGCGGCGATTTCGGTGGTCATGGCGGGGCGGGCTCCATTGAAGGCCTGTCTGTTCAGACAGGGATACCGCGCAGCAGCATGACCGGCAAGCGCTGGCAGAAGAGGCTGCGGCGCCGACAGCACCCGATCTGGCAGCGCCTCGCCTGGCAGCCCCCAAGGCCATGTGGCGCACCGATATGGTGTCCCTGTCTCCACAATACGGTATGATGGTGGCTGGTGAACGAGGTGGCAGCGAGGGCGGATGGTGCGGCACCGGAAGACCACACTGTCGAGACTGGGCGTGCTGTGCGCACTGGCGCTGGTGGGCATACTGGCCGGCTGTGCCGGCGGTGAGGATGATCGTGATGTCATCGCGGCAGCCTCGGTCCCGAAGCCTGTCGACGATGCCGACGATGTCATCGTCGCCCTGGACGGCGTTGTCCATCCGGATCTGGTGTATCTGCCGCCGGTGGCAGTGGATCCGATGCGGTTTCCCCGAGGCCGGGTGCCGGTATCGGCATTGTATGACCGGCTGCCCGATCTGGGACGCTGCGATCCAGGCCTACTGAAGGCGGCGGAACGACAGCGCGTGCTTGAACAGGTGAACCACGTCCGCGCCCTGCACCGGTTGCCACCGGTGCGGTATGAGCCGGCCGATGATGCGTCGACGACGGCGGCCGCCCTGATCATGGCGGCCAATGCCGCGTTGACCCATCAGCCCACCTCCGACGCGCTGTGCTGGACCGAGGCCGGCGCCGAGGGTGCGCGAACCAGCAATCTGGGGCAGCACTCCCAGAGTGGCGGCTATGCGCAACATGTCGTGCCATCGGGCATCGACCTGTGGTTGATCGATGAGGAGGTGGCCGGGCTTGGACACCGGCGCTGGCTGCTGATGCCGGCGCTGGACACGATCTCCTATGGCCGGGTGATCGGCAGACCGCCAGGTCGGCCGGACGTTCAGCTGTTCTCGGCCGATGCCATCCGTGTCGTCGGCCCCCGTCAGGACATCAGCCAACTGGGCACCGCGGTGATCGCCTATCCATTCGGCGACTATCCACGGCACTTGTTCCCCTCGGACAAGGTGGCGCTGTCGGTCAGTATTCTGGCCGATCGCGGCCCGCATGGCGACAATGGCCGTGGCGTGGTCGATTTCGACCGGGCGGTGATCCGGGTGACGGGGCCGGATGGTCGGGCGCTGCCGGTTCGCGACGTGAGGCAGGATTATGAAGGATTCGGCCTGCCCAACGTCCTGTACTGGAAGCTCGACGGTGTGCAGTCAGGCGTGCAATATCAGGTGGAGATCCGCGACATCCGGGTGTATGGCGTGTCGCGGGTGGTGGCCTATCCGTTCCGGCTGATCGCGACCGGGGCGCCGGGCTGACCCGCCGGTCGTGATCGGCATCGGGCGCCGGTCAGATGCGCCCCATGCGGGCGAAGGCATGGCGAAGGCCTGCCTCCAGGGTGTCGAAGGCAGGGCCACGCGCCTGGGCGGCGCGGTGAAGATGCAGGCCATGGGTGGGCAGGGGCGGCAGGTGCCAATCGGTGCCGATCTCGCGCAGGGCAGGGGTCAGGCGCCGACGATCGATCACACCGATGGCCATGCCGGTTTCGATGCAGGCATTGACAGCGGCGTTTGACGGGCTGACCAGAACCGGCCGCCAGAGCCGGCCCATCGCGGCCAGAGCCCGGGCCGCCGCCTGTCGATAGGGGCAGCCGGTATCATACAGCGCCAGCGGCAGCGGCGTGGCGTCCGCGCGCCCACTTTCCCTGGCCGCTCCGTCGATATCATCCGGAGGCGTCGCCGGCAGATGCCGGGCGCCGGCCCAGACCGGATCGATCCGGGCGGCGGCGCCGTCGCCAGACACATGGGGAGCCACGATCACCGCCATATCCAGGCGACCACCGGCGAAGGCCTCGGCCAATGTACCGCTGGGTGCTGTCTCAACCGATAACTCGGTGCCGGGATGGTCGGCGATCACCATCGCCAGCGCATCGCGGATGACGTCGGCGGCGTATTCATCGGGCAGGCCCAGACGGATCAGCGGCCCTTGGCGGCCGCCACGATCCAGCCGGCGCAGGATGCGATCGTTGAGTGCCAGCAGCGCCTCGGCATCGACCAGCAGGGCGTCGCCCGCCGGCGTCAGCGCCACATGGCGGTTGTCGCGATCCAAGAGCCGGGCGCCAACCAGATCCTCAAGCCGCCTGATCTGCATGCTGACCGACGCCTGACTGCGGCCCAGATGGTCGGCCGCGGCCTTGAACCGGCCAAGCCGGGCGACGCTGCGGAAACAGCGCAGCAGTTCCGGGTCGATGGTGCGTGTCATCTTCAAAAATCCTGAACAACAGCTTTCGATCATGCCATCTATACTGAAGCATAGCAAACGGCGAGGCTGGAGCACAGACGGTTCCCGCCACGCTTGAGAAGGTTTGTTCATGGTTGGTCGACGCCACTTTGCCGCCGTATCCGGCGCCATCGCCCTTGAGGCCGGGCTGGTGATCACCTGGAGTTCGGGTTTCGTCGGCGCCCGGTTGTCGGTGGATCAGGCCGCGCCGATTTTCACCATTCAGGCGTGGCGTTTTCTGGTGGCCGCCCTGGTGCTGGCGGCGCTGCCGCAGGTGCGGAGGGCCCTGACGGACACGGTGGCCGCTGGCGGTGCCGCGCGGGTTCTTTGGCGCCACGCATTGACCGGCCTGTTGGCGATCGTGGGCTATATCGGGGGGATCGTCGGGGCGATCGCCACCGGCATGCCCGTGGGCACCGCGGCATTGATCGCGGCCTTGCAGCCGCTGGCAGTGGCGGGATTGGCGTCGGCGCGCCACCGGCGCATGCCATCGCCGCGGCTGATGGCCGGGCTGGCGCTGGGGCTCGCCGGGGTCGCTGTGACACTGGGCACAGCCGGCATGTCCCCGGCTGGCGGGGCTGCGGCGGTCGACATGGTCGCGGCCGGATTGCTGGCCCTGGGGGGCACGACATGTCTGGTTGTCGCGACGCTGCGATCGACGGGCGGCCTGCCGCCAGCCGTGTCGCTGGCGGTGCAGTCGGCCGCGGCGGCTGTGGCCTTCGCGGTGGTGGTGGGGGTGAGTGATGGCGTGGCGGCCCTGTTTCCGCGCCCCACCCCCGGCATTCTGATCAGCATCGCCTGGCTGGTGGTGTTCTCCACCTTCGGCGGCTATGGCCTGTACTGGGTGTGTCTTGCCCGCAGTTCGGCGCTCAGGATCAGCTGCCTGCTGTGGCTGACCCCGCCGGTGACCAGCCTGTGGGCCTGGGCGATGTTCGGCGAGGCGCCGGCTGTTCAGGCCGTGGCGGGGCTGGCCCTCTGCCTCGCCGGCATGACGCTCACCGCTCCTCGATCTCGATCCACTTGTGTTCCACCTTCGGCTTATAGGCGGCGAAGCGCTCGATGAGCCGGGCAGGGTCGGTGTCGACCAGAAGCATGTCCAGATGCTGCGGCTTCATGAAGCCGCGCCGGGCGACATGGTGCAGGAAGGTCAGCAGCGGCTGATAGAAGTCGTCGACGTCGAGCAGGCCCACGGGCTTGGCATGGCTGCCGAGCTGCGCCCAGGTCCAGACCTCGAACAGCTCCTCGAAGGTGCCGATGCCGCCGGGCAGGGCGATGAAGCCGTCGGACAGATCGGCCATCATCGCCTTGCGTTCATGCATCGATCCCACCACCCGAAGCTCGGTGAGGCCGCGATGACCGACCTCGCGGTCTTCCAGCGATTGCGGGATAACGCCGATCGCGGTGCCGCCCGCGCTCATCACCGCATCGGCCACCTGGCCCATCAGGCCGACGCGGCCGCCGCCATAGACCAGCCCCAGATCGCGGGCGACCAGTTCACGGCCAAGCCGCCGCGCGCCTTCGGTGAAGGCCGGATTATCGCCGGGGTTGGAGCCGCAGAAGACGCAAAGCCGGTTCATAGTCTCTCCTCAATATGCCGAAGGCTGCGGAAAGCGGCCTCCAGGGGCCCCGGTGCTGCGCATATTGTGCCGGTATGCGAAACAAAAGGGCTAAAATCGGGTCCGTCGACCGTCCGGGCCGATTTTCCGCTCAGGTTGATGGCGCCAGACGTGCTACATCGAGCATGTGGGGATGATAACATCTCATCATCAAGGCGTCGTGACAGCCGGGCCGCCGAGCCCTGGCTGACGGCGGGAACCCGGCGGGGGCACGACCGGGGAATGCGTTGCGGGCCGGTTGGCTCCACATGCCTTGACGACACCCATGATCAGGTTTTAGGGGAGGAACCGATCCATGCGTATCTTCGCGTCGCTCGCCATCGTCGCGGGCATCTTTACGGCTGGCGCCGCCATGGCCGCCGATCCGGTGGTGATCAAGTTCAGCCACGTGGTGGCGGACGCGACCCCCAAGGGTCAGGGCGCGCTGATGTTCCAGAAGCTCGTGGCGGAACGCCTGGGCGATAAGGTGAAGGTCGAGGTCTATCCGAACTCGCAGTTGTTCGGGGACGGCAAGGAAATGGAAGCGCTGGCGCTGGGCGACGTTCAACTCATCGCGCCGTCGCTGTCGAAGTTCGACCGCTACACCAAGAAGCTCCAGGTCTTCGACCTGCCGTTCCTGTTCGACAACATCGCCGCCGTCGACCGGTTCCAGGCCACCGACATCGGTCGCGGGCTGCTGCGGTCGATGGAGGACAAGGGTTTCATCGGTCTCGGATACTGGCATAACGGCATGAAGCAGTTGTCGGCCAACAAGCCGCTGCGCATGCCCGAGGACGCCAAGGGCCTGAAGTTCCGCATTCAGGCCTCGGACGTGCTGCTGGCGCAGTTCGAGGCGCTGGGCGCCAACCCGCAGAAGATGGCCTTCGCCGAGGTCTATCAGGCGCTGCAGACCGGTGCCATCGACGGCGCCGAGAACCCGTATTCGAACCTGTACAGCCAGAAGTTCTTCGAGGTTCAGAAGTACATCACCGAGAGCAATCACGGTGTGCTGGACTATATGGTCGTCACCAATGCCGAGTTCTGGAACGGCCTGCCCGACGACGTCCGCAGCCAGCTTGAGACGATCATGGGCGAAGTGACGGTCGCCGTGAACAAGATGGCGAACGACATCAACGAGCGCGACAAGAAGCGGATCGCCGACAGCGGCTCGTCGGAAATCCTCACCCTCACCCGCGACGAGGTCTCGGCCTGGCGCACCGCGATGAAGCCGGTCTGGGCCAAGTTCGAGGGCGAGATCGGCCGCGACGTGATCGATGCGGCCCAGGCCGCCAATCCGGCGAGCTGACCCCGCGGGATCGCGGAAACCCTGTAACGGATGATGGCCATGATCAGCCGCATCTGGGGCCGGCTGGAGGAGGGCGCGATCGCCTTCCTCCTGGCCGCAATGACGCTGCTCACCTTCGCTCAGGTGGTGCTGCGCTATGTGTTCAACAGCGGGATGGTCTGGGCGCTGGAGGCGACCTTCTATCTCTTCGCCTGGCTGATCATGGTCGGCATCTCGTACTGCGTGCGGGTGCATGCCCATATCGGGATCGATCTGATCGTGAAGATGCTGCCGGCGGTGCCCCGGCGCACGGTCGGGCTGATCGCGATCGCGCTCTCGATCCTGTATGCCGTGCTGATGGCCTGGGGATCGTGGAATTATACCGAACGCATGATGATGCTGGGCATCGAGGCCGAGGACATCCCTGTCGAGCGCTGGATCCTGTCGATCATTCTGCCGATCGGTTTCGCGCTGCTGGGTGTGCGGCTGCTTGAACAGGGCTGGCTGGTCGCGACCGGCCGGGCCGAGGGCTTCCAGCTTGCCGATGAGGTGGCCGAGGCCATGGTGCTGGACGCGCGCGACAAGACGCCCGGGCCCGGGGACACCGGACCCGGCAGGGGAGGCCATGGCCGATGACCACAGCCTTCCTGTTCGTGGTTCTGTTCGCCTTTCTGATCATCGGCATGCCGATCGCCATGTCGCTGGGCCTGGCCAGCATTCTCACGATCATGCTGTTCGCCAATGACAGCCTGGCCTCGCTGGCGCTGAAATTCTTCCAGACCGCCGAACTCTACACCCTGCTGGCGATCCCGTTCTTCGTGCTGGCGGGCGCCTTCATGACCACCGGCGGCGTCGCCCGGCGGATGATCGATTTCGCGGTGGCCTGTACCGGCCATATGTATGGCGGCCTGGCGATCGCGTCGGTCTTCGCCTGCATGCTGTTCGCGGCCGTCTCGGGCTCGTCGCCGGCAACCGTGGTGGCGGTGGGGTCGATCGTCATCGCCGGCATGGTCAAGGCCGGCTATACCCAGAGCTTCGCCGCCGGCGTGGTCTGCAATGCCGGCACGCTGGGCATTCTGATCCCGCCATCGCTGGTGATGGTGGTCTATGCGGCGGCCACCGAAAGCTCGGTCGGCCGGCTGTTCATGGCCGGCGTCATCCCCGGCATTCTGCTGAGCGCGATGCTGGCGACCGCGATCTACATCTCGGCCCGGGTCCGCAAGATCCCCCGCCAGCCACGCGCGCCGATGCGCGAGGTGCTGCGCACCGGGCGCGAGGCGCTGTGGGGCCTGCTGCTGATCGTGATCATCATGGGCGGCATCTATGGCGGCATCTTCACCCCCACCGAGGCGGCGGCGGTGTCGGCGGTCTATGCGGCGGTGGTGGCGCTGTTCATCTATCGCGACCTGCGGTTCACAGACGTGCCACGGGTGCTGGTCGATGCGTCGAAGGTGACGGTGATGCTTCTGTTCATCATCGCCAACGCCTTCCTGTTCGCCCATGTGCTGACCACCGAGCAGATCCCGCAATCCATCGCCCGCGGCATCACCGAGGCCGGTCTGCAGCCCTGGCAGTTCCTGCTGGTGGTGAACATCATCCTGCTGGTTGCCGGCAACTTCATGGAACCGTCGGCGATCATCCTGATCCTGGCGCCGATCCTGTTCCCGATCGCCGTGGGGCTGGGCATCGATCCGGTCCATTTCGGCATCATCATGGTGGTGAACATGGAAATCGGCATGGTGACGCCACCGGTGGGGCTGAACCTGTTCGTGACATCGGGCATCACCGGCATGCCGGTGATGAGCGTGGTGCGGGCGGCATGGCCGTGGCTGATGATCCTGATCGCCTTCCTGATCATCATCACCTATATCCCCGCGGTGTCGCTGTGGCTGCCGAACACCCTGTTCGGAAACGCCGCGGTCGGCTGATCGCGCCGGCAGGCTGCACACAAAGCCCGCACGTCGCACACAGAAGAATGGCCGTCGCCCGGTGATCGGGCGGCGGCCATTCTTCTGTGGAGGCAGCGCCGGCCTATGCGGAGGCGGCGCGGGCAATCAGGCGCGCCAGAACGGCTTCGCCACCTCTTGCGCCGCATCGACCGGGTCGATGCCAAGGTCATGGAGCAGGTGGGCATCCAGATCGGCCAGGGCGCGGCGCTGCTGCGCGCGCGCGATCCAGGTGCCGATCAGGCGGATCAGAGCGGACATCCGATCGTCGGGCGCCTTTACGGTGGCGCCGGCGCGGACGGGGGGCATAACGGCTCCCGCGCAGACAGGGGCGCGGTGCCGCAGGGTCACGACGGTCATCTTCGTCATCTCCGGCTGGGGCTTTTTGGGGGGAGAGGGCCGGGGGAAGGCAGGCTGCCCTCCGACAACGGGCCGGCTGGCAAGGCTGATCATCGCGGCCGGGCGGATTGCGCGCAAACGAGGCTTTCTCGTACACTCCCTTAGGAAATCTATTCGTGGGTCACGGGACGGGAGAGCGGCACACAGAGGCCCCCCGTCCCCGTTGAATGTCGTATGCATGTCCCGGAAGCTGCCGCCCCTGAACGGCCTGCGCGCCTTTGAAGCCGCGGCGCGTTATTCAAGCTTCGCGCGCGCCGCCGAAGAGCTGAACGTGACACCGGCCGCCGTCAGCCATCAGATCAAGGGGCTGGAGGCGCATCTGGGCGTGACGCTGTTCCGGCGGCTGCCCAACGGCCTGCTGCTGACCGCCGCCGGCCATGCCTATCTGCCCGGGCTGACCGAGGGCTTCGACCGTATCGCCCGCTCCACCACAGAATTGCGTGGCCGGGGGCTGGCCGGCCGGCTGACGGTGAGCGTGCTGTCATCATTCGCCGGCCTGTGGCTGGCGCCCAGGCTGGCCCGGTTCCGTGATGCCTATCCCGATATCGAACTGTTCCTGAGCAGCGAAACCCGGATCGTCGACTTTGCGCGTGAGGCGGTGGATCTGGCGATCCGCTATGTGCCGGAGGTGTTGCCGCCGCTGGTCGGCGAGCGCCTGCTGGACGAGACCTTGAGCCCGGTGCTGAGCCCGGTTCTGCTGGAACGCGCAGGCCCCGTCGCCGATGCCGCCGCCCTGCTGGCGATGCCGTTGATCCATGATGCCGACGTGACCGGCGCGGATGTGTCGAATTCGTGGCGACGGTTCTTCGAGGTGGCAAAGGTCGTGATGCCGGCCGATCTGGAACAGGGACTGTTGATCAACGATACCGGGGTGGCGGTGGCCGCCGCCGTCGCCGGCCAGGGCGTGGTGCTGGGGCGCAGCGTTCTGGTCGCCGATCATCTGGCGGCGGGGCGGCTGGTGCGGCCGCTTTCGGTTCAGATGACCGCGGCCCAGGCCTATCATGTCGTGACCACCGAGGCCGGGCGGACCGATCCACGGATCGCCGCCTTCATCGACTGGCTGCGCGAGGAAGCGATGATCGGGCTGGTGTCGCGTCGCGATTGATGCCGGATATCCGCACGCCCGGCGCCTCATGCTTTTCCGGAGACCACCTGTCATGGCCAAGAGCAGATCCATTGCCGGTGCGTGGCGCCGCCACGCCGCAGCCCTGCTGATGCTGGCCCCGCTGCTGGCGATCACCGCATCGCCGGCGGCGGCGGCTGACGCTGCGGTCGACGGAAGGCCGGCCGATCTGGACCCGGCCACGGTGCATCCGGCCTGTTTCGACGATCTGGTGTCGCAGGCCTATAGCGGCGAGGCCAGCGTCGAGCGGGTGCTGTTGACCAACTGCCCGGGCGGCGATGCCCCGACCCGCAGCTATCGCGACCGGCGGATCTATGAACGGCCGCGCGACACCAGCCAGGGCGAGAGCTTTGCCACCGGCTGGGTGGCCAGCCGGTTCGTCGGCACCTTCGATGGCGGCCGGCTGGTCTATGAGCTGATCGACAATGGTGGCGGCACCGGCGCCTTTTCCATGCTGCTGTCGGGCCGCCTCAAGACCGGCGCCGAGGGACCGATGCTGGTCGATCTGGTGCTGGCACCGGCGGGCGATCGCTGCACCGGCGGCATCGATACTGCGGTGGCCGTCGACGACCGCTTGATGGACGTCGCCCAGTGGGTGACGCCGTTCGACGTGGTGTCGCTGATCCTGGATCTGGAGCCCGAACAGGCACCGGATGGCGTGACCGCGGCGCTTGGTGACGAGGCCGCACAGGCGGTGCCGGGATGTGCTGCCTGCTGTGTCGGCACGGTGGTGCTGCGCCTGGACGCCGCCAGCCTGAAGCCCCATGCCGGCGCCCAGACCGATCTGCCGGTGGCGGGCGAAAGCCTGCACATGACCTATGACGGTATCGGCGAGTATGACGACGGGGCGAGTGTCTGTCTGGCGAAGGTTGTTGGCGCCAGGGCGGCAGATGGTCCTGATCCGTCAGCGGATCCCGGGCGCGCGTCGAATGCCGGCACCGGCGCCGGCCTGGTGGGTGGCAGCATGGCCGATGACAATCCGGATGCCCAGGACGATATCAGAATTCCCCTGGAAGATCTGGCGGCGCTGCGCGAGCCCCTGCTCGCCTGCATCCGGGATAAAGAACACAAAAAATAAGGAATACATGGCATGCATGTGAGACATGTGCGTATGGCCATGTGAAATACATTGACACCTGCCGGCTCATGCGGAGAATTGGCATCGTGGTGGCAAAAGGACACGCACGATGATCGAGATCAAAGGCCTGACCAAGCGTTTCAGCGGCTATGACGCGCTGGTCGATATCGACCTGAACGTCCGCGACGGCGAGCTTGTGGCCCTGCTCGGACCATCGGGGTCGGGTAAGACCACGCTGTTGCGGATCATCGCGGGGCTGGAAACGGCCGACCGGGGTACGATCCGGTTCGGCGGCGAGGATGCCGGCCGGCTGGGCGCGCGGGAGCGCAAGGTCGGTTTCGTGTTCCAGCACTACGCGCTGTTCCGGCATATGTCGGTGTTCGACAATGTCGCCTTCGGGCTGACCGTCCGGCCGCGCCGCGACCGCCCGGGCCGGGCCGAGATCGCCGAGCGGGTGTCGGCGCTGCTGCGCATGGTGCAGTTGGAAAGCCTGGCCGACCGCTTCCCCAACCAGTTGTCGGGCGGTCAGCGCCAGCGCGTGGCATTGGCGCGGGCGTTGGCGATCGAGCCCCGGGTGCTGCTGCTGGATGAGCCCTTCGGCGCTCTGGATGCCAAGGTGCGCAAGGATCTGCGCCGCTGGCTGCGCCGGTTGCACGACGATCTGGGCCTGACCGGCGTGTTCGTGACCCATGACCAGGAAGAGGCGCTGGAAGTCGCCGACCGGGTGGTGGTGATGTCGCAGGGCCGGATCGAGCAGATCGGCACCCCGGCCGAGGTCTATGATCGCCCGGCGACCGCCTTCGTCTATCAGTTCTTCGGCAACGTCAACACGCTGCCGGTGACGGTGGCGGGCGGGCGGCTCAGGATTGCCGGCAGCCGTGGGGCCGCCGCATCGCTGCCTCTGCCGCTGGGGCTTGAGGCGACCCGCGCCGAAGACGGCACGCTGTATGTCCGCCCGCATGATCTGGCGATCCTGCCCGCCGGCACCGGCGACGCGATGCCCGCCACCGTCCGCCATCTGGTCGCTTTCGGCCCGTCGGTGCGGGTGGAACTGGACGTGGCCGGGCTGGACGTGATCGAGGCAGAGCTTCCGCGCGACGAGGCCGAGGCCCTGGCCCTTGCCCCCGGCCAGCCGGTAGCGCTCCAGATCCGCCGGGGGCGGTTGTTTTTCGACAACGACACCGGCTGGGATGTCGGCGTGACCGAACCGGTTGCGGCTTGAGAAGCGAGTCAGCCGGGCGATCCGGATCACGGCCATGGACAAAGCCCCTGCCAGTCTGTGGGGGCTTTCGCTCAGGCTCTGACTGATTCTGGCCGAAGAGCGCCAGTCGTCAGTCGTTTTGATCCGGGGCGTGAGGGGTTCGGTCCGGCTTATGAGCGCGCCCGTGAACCACCGCCGGGATGACGGATGCGATGGTTGCGCCGGCGAGGATTGTGGCAAGGGTCGTATGGCCGGCATTGGCGGCGAAAAGGGCCGCGATCGAGGCTGACGCTTTGTCATCAGGACACGTCATGTCAGCGGCGACGCTTTTCCGTATGGATCGCAGACCACAGATCGCCGCCGATCCGGTGCCAATCGCCTGTCAGTGCCTGCTGATCGCTTAGACGGCGGCGGGAACGTGCAGGTCTGCCGAGCGCTGCTGAAAAGACAAAGGACGGTGAGGCGAGGCCGTCCATCAGGCCCTGCAGAAAGTGACCACCGATCCGTGCGCCGCGCTTGGTAGCTGTTGCCATTGCCGCATCGATCCTGCGTGGGGGGCTCCGGCCCGGGCGGGACGCGACGGTTCAACGTCAAGCATCCCTGACCGTTCGTCTCGTATGATATATCAGGTGCCTGAGCCCACAATCAAACCCGCTTTTGCAGCCAGGCTTCCGCGCCGCGACCCAGGTTGAGGGCGGCGATGTCGCCCTCAACCGCCTCAGGCAACCGTCTCCTGCAAGGCTTGTACAGGTGGCTGCTCGTGCTGCATTGCCAGCCAGAGATCATAATTGGCCTGTAAATTCACCCAGAACCGGGCCGTGCTGGCGCCGGCCTTTTCCAGTCGTAGGGCCAGATCCGGGCTGATCCCTGCCTTGCCATTGAGAACTCTGGACAGGGCGACGCGCGACATGCACAAACGCGCCGCCGCGTCAGTGACCGACAGCGCAAGCGGCTCGAACACCATGTTCTTGAGGATTTCGCCTGGATGAGGATGCGTGTTGATCATCGTCATGCCCTCAATGATAATCCTGATAGTCGACGAGTTCGACATCGGCGCCGGCGAAGCGAAAGGTGATCCGCCAATTGCCATTGACCCAGACCGACCAATGCCCCTTCAGCGCGCCCTTGAGCGGATGAAGACGCAAGGCCGGCTGATTCAGATCCAGAGGCACCGCGGCCACGTCGAGCATCGCCAGGATCATCGACAGCTTGCGGGCATGAGCCGCTTGAATCCCACGGGTTGAGCCGGTGCGATAGAAGGCTTCGAGGCCCTTATGCCTGAATCCGATGATCATGCCGTATTGTATCCCGTATCGTTACGCGATGCAACGCGGCGCGTCACTCGACGGCGCCCGCAATCAAACCCGCTTGTGCAGCCAGGCTTCCGCGCCGCGACCCAGGTTGAGGGCGGCGATGTCGCCCTTCAGCTCGGTGACCAGCAGGCGGTCGACCTCGTCGTCGAGATATTGCGACAGCCAGCCGCGGACCATTTCGGCCGTGGCCTCAAGATCCAGCAGCCAGGCGTTTTCCATGGCATGGGCATGGGCCACCGATGCCAGCGCCTTGTGCAGCCGGTCATAGCTCTGGCCCTCGGCCCTGAGGTCGTATGTCACCAGATAGACTGCCATCGGCGGTGCGATCCCCTGTCGTGGCGGTCATCCGTCGCGCGGGCAGGTTTTGCCGGCCGGTGCCGCATTCTCTCTTAAGATGACGTTCAGGGGTCACATGTCAAAGGGCAACTCCCCGGCGATCACATGCGGCCGGTGGCTGCCGTTCCGATCGCCGGTTCACCGTTGCTCGACCCGATCCTCGATCCGGTCGTCGATCTCCCGGCCCGATAGCAGCCAGCCGCGACGCAGATCGTCGATATGCCGGGCCATCCAGCGTGACGCCTCGTCGGGATCATGCGCGCTCAGGGCGGCGAAGATCGCGCGATGCGCTTCCAGATTACGGCGGGGCGCCTGCTTCACCTGCTGGCCCAGCGCGACATAGGGCCGGAACAGAAGCTGGCCGATCGGCTCACGCGACAGCATCAGGGCCCGGTTTCCGGAAAAGGCGGCCAGCATGGTGTGGAAGGCGGTGTCGAGGCCGTCGCCGGGTTCCTCGGCCTCGACCGCCTGGGCCATCTCGGCGATATTGGCCTCCAGCGCCACGAGTTGGGCATCGGTGATGTGAACAGCGGCAAGCGATGCCGCCAGCGGTTCCAGAGCCCGCGCCACCTCCCACAATTCCTTGAACTTGACGTCATGCATCAACAGCGCGCGTTCCATGCGCGGTGAGATATCGGCCTCGCCCGGAATCGCGATCAACAGCCGCTTGCGGCCCTCGCGGCGCAGCAGGCCCTCGCTTTCAAGCTGACGGATGCCCTCGCGGACGGTCGAGCGGTTGACCCCGAAGCGCATGGCCAGCTCGGTTTCGCTCGGAAGCTGTTCGCCCGGCTTCAGCAGGCCGTCGACGATCAAGCGCTGAAGCTCTTTCGACACGACCTGATAGGCGGGAGGGATCTTCAGTTTCGCGATTTCCAGCATGGGGGCGTCCAGCTTCCGGAATGAAACGCGCCGCATCGGCACGACAGATCATTTATGCACAAACCGGCGGCCCGCTCCACGAAGCACATGTGAAGCGGGCCGCCGGCAAGGGAGGTGGTCTGGATGATCAGGGCATGGCCGGGGTGAGCCGGGCGCTAATCGGCGCCGGTGGCCGTCTCACCATGAACCTGTGGCACGGCGCGCCCGGCCGCGAAATGGTGGATGTGGCGGCCGATCTGCCAGATCATCTCGATCGCCATCAGCCCGAAGGCGACGGGAACCATGGCGATGAACGGCCAGACGGGGAAGAAGCCCGATCCGAGCTGCATCGCCCGGTCCGACCGCCAGCCGGCCAGCGCATACTGTGTGACATACCACAGGATGAACAGAAACACGGCCAGCTCCACCAGCAGCATCAGGATGGCGACCACCGTTCCCAGCCGGCGTGACAACAGGGTCGAGACGAGTTCCAGACGGGGAAAGATGCCGTCGCGATGGGCCAGCGGCAGCGCCCAGAACACCATCAGCGGAAACAGCATCCGTTCGATGATGTTATAGCCGCCGGGGATCAGGTCGACCAGCAGCACATAGCGGCCGAAGACGCTGAGCACGGTGATGATCATGATCGTGAACAGGCAGAGCCCGGCCCCGACCGAGGCCAGCCCCCATTCGAATTGTCCAAGACGGTCGTGGAGTTTCTTCATGGCCTCACCTGATGTGGCGTGGCAGCCAGGTCACGATTTCAGGAAACAGGATCGTGGCGCCGATCACGATCACGGCCGAGGCGACCGCGAATTTGGTCGCCGGCCGGAAGACCTCGGCCACCGGATGGCGCCGTGCCGCCGCCGCCGCATAGGCCGACAGCCCCACAGGCGGTGTCAGCAGGCCAAGCGCGATCATGAAGCTGGCCAGAACCCCGAACCATAGCAGGTCGATATTCGCGGCCTGCAGGATCGGCAGCACGATCGGCACGATCAGCAGGATCACCGCGGCGCTTTCCAGGATCATGCCGGCAACGAACAGGGTTGCCATCAGCACGGCCACCAGCAGTCCCGGCTGATCGACCAGCGGCTCCGCCAGCGCCAGCAGGTCGCGCGGCAGACGCGAGAAGGCCAGGAACCGCGCGAAGATCTGGGCGCCGATCACGATCAGCATCAGCATGGCCGAGATCTTGGCGCTGTCGGCCAGCGCCCGCCCCAGATCGCGCCAGCCGATACGGCGCATGAGGGTGAGCCCGACCAGGGCGGTGAAGGCGCCGATCGCGCCGGCCTCGCCCACGGTGATGATGCCGCTATAGATGCCGCCGAACACCACCAGCATCAGCGCGATCATGAACAGCGAGGCGCCAAGCGCGCCGCGCTCCAGCTCTTCGGGCTGATCGGGGCGGTCGGGCGTGCCGTCATGACCGGGGCGCAACTCTTCAAACACCGCGAGGCAGCCGATATAGACCAGCATGCACAACAGGCCCGGCCCCAGAAGCCCGATGAACAGGGCGCCGATCGGCACCGAAGTGATGGCACCATAGATGATCACGATCAGGCTGGGCGGGATCACCGCCGACAACGAGCCCGCGACCGCCGACAGACCGATGGCGAAGCGCCGGCTGTAGCCGACCCGTTCGAGTTCCGGTGCCGACAATGTGGCAAGGGACGCGGCCGACGCGGCCCCGGACCCCGAGACGGCGCCGAGCAGCCCGCCGATCACCAGCGTTGCCACGCCAAGCGGGAACCGCCGATACCCCGCCAGCCGGTGCCCGACCCGGAACAGGTCGAGCACCAGCCCGCCGCGCATCAGCAACTGGGCCATCAGCAGGTAGAGCGGGATGATCGACAGCGAATAGTTCGAGGCGGTGTAGAAGATGTCCTGCCCCAGCACGCCGTTGAGCACCCGGGGGCCGGTCCAGAGCAGAATGCCGACGATGCCGGTGCCGAACAGCACCGTCGCGACATGCTGGCCCAGCAGCAGGAAGACGCCGAACCAGCCGGCGACGATCAGGAGGATGACGTCATGAGACATGATCTTGCATTTCGCGAGGGATCGGGAACCGCCGGCGGGATCGATCTGGCCTCTCCGGACGGGGGCGGGCGTTGAGCCCGCCCCACCCGGAGCGCCGGTCAGCCGCCGCTCGCGAGATAGGCGTCGACACCGTCAGGCAGGGCGCCGCCCTGTTCCTTGACCAGTGCTGCCCACAGCTTTGCCGTGGCCATGCCGGGATGGCCGGCGGCCTCGGTCTGTTCGACCCAGCGCTTCCAGGTGGCGACCGATGCCCGCTCGATCGTGGCCTTCAGATCGGGGGCCAGGGTGGAGAGATCGGCGAAAGTGCCGCCGTTGGCCTTCGATTCCTCAAGCACCTCGGCATCCTGGGCCTGGATGAGTTCGGCGTTGCGGATCGCGATCTGCTGCGCCGTTTCGGTCCAGGTGGCGCGCTCCGCCTCGGTCAGCCGGGTCCAGGCCGCATCCGAGATCGCGAGATAGCTGCCCCAGTGGCCGACCGCGACCCCGGTGATGGTGTAGGTCAGCACGTCCTGCAATGAATAGGACCGCCAGTCGGCCACCGACAGGATGGTGCCCTCGATCGTGCCGCGTGACAGCGCTTCATAAGAGGCCGATGACGGCATGCTGACCGGTGTGGCGCCAAGCTCACTGAGGAAGATGGTGTGCAGCGCCGACCCGGCCCGCAACGGCATGCCCTTCAGGTCGGCGGCGGATTTGGGCACGACGCCCGCGAAGCTGATGGCATAGGCCGCGGTGGTGGCGACCGGCCAGGCATGGATCTGTTTTGCGGCGATTTCGTAATCGTAGAAGGTCTTGCCGTCATCCAGCGCGACATCGCTGTCCATCAGCGCCTGGAATGCCTTGGTCTGCGACACCGCATCGGTGCCGACCGTCGGCAACTGGGTGACGTCCGACAGCGGGAAGGCGCCTTCGTGATAGGGCGCCAGCAACGGGGCCGCGACGTCGATGGCGCCCCCCTGAAGCGCGTCGAGTTCACGGCCGACGGCGGTGAGTTCACCGGCATAGAAGCGGGTGAATGTCACGTCGCCCTTCGTGCGCTCTTCCATCGCGTCGGCGAACAGGTCCATGTGCTTGCCGACCCAGAAATGCACCTGGGGCAGCGACGAGGCGATGATCAGGTCGGTCTCGGCATGAGCGCTGAACGCGACCATGGAGAGACAGCCCGCAAGCGCGGTTTTCGCGAGATGGTTCATGATGTCCTCCCTGTCCGGATCTTCGTCCGTTATCCCGCCTGTCAGGGGCGGTGATGTTGGTTGCGATAGTGTGTATCAGGCGTCGGCGGTGAGGTCGGCCGCCCGTGCGGCGAGCGCCGGCGCCAGCCGGCCGACCTCGGTGGCGTCGTCGGATGCGGCATTGCCCTGGCGGGCCCGCGCGGCGATCCCCTCGAAGATCACCGCGTTCCGGAACAGCGCCAGGACCAGATAGAACCGGGTCAACGGGCCGGTCTGACCCGAGGCGTCGAAATATCGCCGGGTGAAGCTGTCCATGTCGGGCAGGCCCGCGGCCGCGACATCGACATCCGAAAGCCCGCGACCATATTCATCCGGCCGCATCATCCAGGTGTAGATGCAGCTATGGGCCAGATCGGCCAGCGGGTGGCCGAGCGTCGACAGTTCCCAGTCCAGCACCGCGACGATCCGGGGTTCGGTCGGGTGGAACATGACGTTGCCGAGGCGGAAATCGCCATGAACCAGGGTCGTCTGGTCGTCATCGGGCAGGTTGCGGGGCAGCCAGTCGATCAGCCGGTCCATCGAGGCGTTGTCGGCGGTGCGCGACAACTGCCATTGCCGGGTCCAGCGGGCGATCTGGCGGGCGGCGAAGCCATGGCTGCGGCCATAATCACCAAGCCCGACGCCGGAGATGTCGACCGCATGGATCCGGGCGAGCATCAGTGCCAGCGCGTCGAAATAGGCCCGTCGCTCCGGCGTCGGAATCCCCGGCAGGGCGTTGTCGTGCAGCACACGGCCCTCGACCCGTTCCATCACATAGAACTGGGTGCCGATGATCCGCTCATCGGTGCAGAAATGGACCATCTCCGGCACGGCCACCCCGGTATCGCGCAGGGCCGCCTGCACCCGGTATTCCCGGTCGATGGCATGGGCCGAGGGCAGCAGCGTGCCGGCCGGGCGTTTGCGCAGCACCAGTCGCCTCTCCCCTGTGTCGAGGAAATAGGTCGGGTTCGACTGTCCGCCGCCCAACCGGGTCAGGGTCAGCGCGGGGCCGATGCCGTCCAGCGTCGCCGCCAGATAAGCGGTCAGGGCCGGGACATCGAGGTCGTCGGGGGCACGGGTTGCGGCGGTCATCGGGTGCGCTGGATCTGCTCATCTGCCGGACGAACCGGCGTGGCCATGCAGTGCCGGGCGGCTCATCCAGGGTCACGGCGGCAGCCGCGACACCGGCCTTGCATCCGGCGGCTCGTGTTGTGATTGGACAATAGCTAGAGGCAGGGCTATCGTTCTGTCAATCCGATTGTCGGACAAATGGACCAGCACATGCTTGGGCGTGAATGCCGGTCCGGGAGGAGAGCCAGCCCATGACGACCAATGCCCCCATGACCTTTGATGACATTTCCTACGAGGTGGCGGATGCCATCGCGACGATCACCTTTCAGCGCCCGGAGGTGATGAACGCGGCCCGCAACCAGACCCAGGACGAATTGGTGGCGGCGCTGGATGCCGCCGATGCCGATGATGCCGTGCGGGCGGTGATCGTGACCGGCGCGGGGCGGGCCTTCTGTGCCGGCACCGATATCTCGAACGGCTTCGATCTGCCGGCTGGCGGTGATCCGGCAACCGGCGAGGGCGTGCCGGCCGATGTCGGTGGGGTCACGGTGCTGCGGCTGTTCCGGATGCGCAAACCGGTCATCGGTGCGATCAACGGGCCGGCGGCCGGCTTTGGCGCCACCTTCACCCTGGCGATGGACATGCGGCTTGCCGCCGATACGTCGAAATTCGCCTTCCCCTTCACCCGGCGCGGGATCGCCGCGGAATCCTGCTCAAGCTGGTTCCTGCCCCGGCTGGTGGGCATGCAGACCGCCCAGGACTGGATGCTGACCGGGCGGACCTTCCCCGCGACGGAAGCCCTGGCCCGCGGGTTGGTGCATGAACTGCTGCCGGCCGATGCGCTGTTGCCCCGGGCCCGGGCGATTGCCCGCGACATCGCCGAAAACTGCGCGCCGGCTTCGGTGGCGATCAACCGGCAACTGCTGTGGCGGATGCTGGGGGCCGATCACCCGCGGGTCGCGCATGCCCTGGAAAGCCGGGCGGTCGCGGCACGGCTGGCCAGCGACGACGTCCGCGAGGGCGTCGACAGCTTCAAGGAACGGCGCCAGCCGCGCTTCACCGGCACGCTGGCCGAGGCGGATTACATGTCGGCATGGTGGCCTGAAGCCTGAAGCCTGAAACCAGAGGTCAGGGGGCGGGGCGGCCGGGCGGTGGTCAAAATGAAAGGGGGCCGCGAAAGCGACCCCCCTCTTATGCCTGCCGAGCGTCGCTGAGCGCGACGGTCAGAACCAGCTAGGCTGCCGACGACGCGACGGCGTTGTCGCGGTGGCACCCAGTGTGGCGGGACCGAACAACCGGCTGAACGGCCGCGTGTAACGCGGTCCCTGGGCGTTGCCCCGCATACGGCTTTGGGCCGTCTCGGTGCGGGCGACGGGCTGCGCGCTGAGCGCGCGGCCATCGAACCCGCCGGGCAGGGCAAACAGATGTGCAAGACGCACGAGGTCACCTGTTGGTGGTTGATGATGCTGTCAATATAGCGCGGATTGGCGGTGCTGTGCAGGGGGGGCGTGAAAATACAACCACTTGGCAGGCGCGGGGCAGCCTTGCATCCGCCGCTCGCCAAGGTTCAGCCTTCGCTTGCCGCTCGCGAGGCATTGGCGGAACGGCGCATCAGCCACGCCGCCAGCACCACCGCGATCGTCACAAGCAGCACCAGAATGGTGGCCAGCGCGTTGATCTTGGGACTGACACCCAGGCGGACGCTTGAGAAGATCACCATCGGCAGGGTGCTGGAGGCCGGCCCCGACACGAAGCTGGCGATCACCAGATCGTCGAGCGACAGGGTGAACGACAGCAGCCAGCCCGCGATCAGGGCGGGTGCGATGATCGGCAGGGTGATGACGAAGAACACCTTGGCCGGATGGGCGCCAAGATCCAGCGCCGCTTCTTCCAGGCTCATGTCGAAGCTGGCCAGACGCGCCTGAACGATCACCGCGACATAGGCGGTGCAGAAGGTGACATGGGCGATGATGATGGTCATCACGCCGCGCCCGGCCGGCCAGCCGATCATCTGTTCCAGGGTGACGAACAGCAGCAGCAGCGACAGACCGGTGATGACTTCCGGCATCACCAGCGGCGCGCTGATCATGCCCGAGAACAGGGTGCGGCTGCGGAAACGACCGAAGCGGACCAGCACCAGCGCCGCCATGGTGCCCAGCACCAGCGCCAGTGTGGCCGAGATGGCGGCGATCCGGAAACTGACCCAGGCGGCGTTCATGATGGCGCTGTCGGCCAGCAGCTCGCCATACCATTTGGGCGAGAAGCCGGCCCAGACCGTCACCAGCCGCGAGGCGTTGAAGGAATAGATGATCAGCAGCAGGATCGGCACATACAGGAACAGGAAGCCGGTCAGCAGCGACAGCAGGCGGAACCAGGGGAAGCGTGAGGCCATGACGTCAGCGCTCCTCAACCACGTTCGGCGCTGCGCGCCTGGACGTTCTGGAAGATCATGATCGGCACCACCAGCAGCAGCAGCATCGCGATCGCCACCGCCGATGCCACCGGCCAGTCGCGGTTCTGGAAGAATTCATTCCACAGCACCCGGCCGATCATCACCGTATCGGGACCACCCAGCAGATCGGGAATGACGAATTCGCCCATCGCCGGGATGAACACCAGCATCGCGCCGGCGATCACCCCCGGCATCGACAGCGGCAGGGTGATGGTGAAGAAGGCCTTCACCGGCCGGCAGCCCAGATCGGCGGCGGCTTCCAGCAGGCTCATATCCATTTTTTCAAGCGTGGCATAAAGCGGCAGCACCATGAACGGCAGGTAGCTGTAGACGATGCCGATCACCACCGCGAAATTGTTGTTGATCAGCGGCAGCGGTTCCGAGATCACCCCCGCCCACATCAACGCGTTGTTGATCAGCCCGTTGCTCTGCAACAGCCCGATCCAGGCATAGACCCGGATCAGGAACGAGGTCCAGAACGGCAGCACGATCAACAGCAGCAGCAGCGGCCGGATCTTCTGGTCGCTGCGCGCGATCGCATAGGCCAGCGGATAGCCCAGCAGCAGGGCCACGACGGTTGAAATCGCCGCCAGTTCCATACTGTTCAGATAGGCGTTCAGATAGAGCGCGTCTTCGAACAGAAAGGCGAAGTTGCCGAAATTGAGGTTGATCGCCAGCGACAGGTCGTCGACCCATTCCAGCAGCGGCGTATAGGGCGGCTGGCCGATCACCGCCTGCGACAGGCTGATCTTCAGGATGATGACGAAGGGCAGCAGAAAGAACAGCAGCAGCCAGACATAAGGCACCGCCACCACCAGCCCGCGCCCCGGGCGGGGCAGGCGAAGCCGGCGCCGGGCACCGTCGGGTTCGGCGGCAGGGTCGATCGGCGTTTCGAGGTCGGCCATGCGGTCGGTCCCCTCAAGATCTGAGTCGGTGCGCCAGGGCGTGGCGGTGGAGGCATGCGCGCGGATGCAGCCCTCAGGCGATCAGCACCACGGCGTTGCCCGGATGCCAGGACAGATAAACCTCGTCGTCCCACGATATCTCGGGCTCGGCCAGCCGGAGCATGTTGTGGGTGGTGGCCAGCACCATCTTTCCGCTGGGCAGCCGGACATGATAGGTGGAGACGTCGCCCAGATAGACGATGTCCTGCACCACGCCCCGGAAGACGTTGGGGGTATCGGTGGGTGCTGTCAGCGACAGGCGGATCTTCTCGGGCCGGATCGCCACCCACAGGGTCTGGTTTTCCGTGGCCGACACGCCGTGTGCCACATGGATCGGGCCACCGGTCTCCTCGCTGTCGATCACCGTGCCGTCGACGTGTTCATGGGCCAGATAGCCTTCGAACATGGTGACCGAGCCGATGAAATCGGCGACATAGCGGCTGGTCGGATATTCATAGATCTCGTTGGGCGTGCCGATCTGGTCCAGGCGGCCCGAGCGCATCACCCCGATGCGGCTGGACATGGTCATCGCCTCTTCCTGATCATGGGTGACCATGACGAAGGTGACGCCGACGCTTTCCTGAATGTTGACCAGTTCAAGCTGGGTGCGTTCCCGCAGCTTCTTGTCCAGCGCGCCCAGCGGTTCATCCAGCAGCAGCAGCTTGGGCCGCTTGACCAGGCTGCGGGCCAGGGCCACGCGCTGGCGCTGGCCGCCCGACAACTGATCGGGCTTGCGGCGCATGAAATCCTGCATCTGCACCAGGGTCAGCACCTCGGCCACCCGATCGCGGATTTCGGCCCGGGGCAGGCCTTCCTGCTTCAGCCCGAAGGCGACGTTCTGTTCCACCGACATATGCGGAAACAGCGCATAGGACTGGAACATCATGTTGACCGGCCGCTGATAGGGCGGCACCCGCGCCACATCGACGCCGTCGATCAGGATCTGTCCCGCCGTCGGGGTCTCGAAGCCGGCCAGCATACGCAACAGGGTGGTCTTGCCGCAGCCCGATCCGCCGAGCAGCGAGAACAGTTCGCCGCGATAGATATCGAGCGACAGATTGTCGACCGCCACGAAATCGCCGAACCGCTTGGTCACGTCGACGATCTGAAGATAGGGCTTGGCGTCGGGCGCCGCCCAGGGCTGAACCGGTGCCGGTCGCGCTGCCCGCACGCGGTCGGGCTGTTCAATGCTCATCGCGCGCCATTCCCCCCCACACAGAGACCCGATCAAGGCTGCACGCGATGCGTTGCAGCCGGACGATGCTGACGGTGTTTTTTTCGATCGGCGTGGACCTGATGGTCTGGCCGGACCCGGGTCTGGACCCGGCGGCCATCCCGGGGAGGGATGGCCGCCGGATGTCCTCAGCCTTCGGTGCCGCTGCGGATCCGCGTCCAGGCGCGGCTGCGGGCCCGTTCATACTTCAGGTCGTGGGGGGTGACGACCCACAGCCGGTCCATGGTCTCGGCCGTGGGATAGATGCCGGGGTCGTTGCGCACGTCTTCCGACACCAGTTCGGTCGCCTTGGCATTGGCGTTGGCATAGGCGACAAAGTCGGAAATCGCCGCCGTCACCTTGGGCTCAAGGACATAGTTGATGAAGGCGTGGGCGTTCTCAGGATGTGGGGCATCCGCCGGGATCGCCAGCATGTCGAACCATAGCTGCGCGCCCTCGGCCGGGATCAGATAGGCGATCTCGTGGCCGTTCTCGGCCTCGGCCGCACGGTCGCGGGCCTGGAGCACGTCGCCGGAATAGCCCATGGCGACGCAGACCTCGCCATTGGCCAGATCGTTGATGTACTGGCTGTTGTGGAACTTGCGGATATGGGGCCGCACCTTCATGTAGCCCTCGGTCACCTTGTCGACATCCTCGACCTTATGGCCGTCGGGGTCGAGGCCCAGATAGTTCAGCATCGCGGGGAAGGTCTCGTCGGGGCTGTCCATCACCGACACGCCGCAATCGGCGAGCTTGGCCACGACCTCGGGATCGAACAGCAGGCGCCAACTGTCGAGCGGCCCGTCTTCGCCCAGCCGTTCCTTGACCATCTTGACGTTATAGCCGATGCCGGTGGTGCCCCACATATAGGGCACCAGATGCGCGTTGCCCTTGTCGTATTTCGCCACCCGTGCCATCAGCTTGGGGTCGAGATTGGCGAGATTGGGGATCTTCGACGGATCGAGCTTCTGGTAGATGCCGGCCGAAAGCTGGCGCGCGGCATAGGGCGCCAGCGTCGGCCCCACGATGTCATAGCCCGATCGGCCGGCCAGAAGCTTGGATTCAAGCACATCCTGGCTGTCATAGACGTCGTAATTGACCCTGATGCCCGACTGCTGTTCGAAATTCGAGACCGTGTCCTCGGCCACATAATCGGACCAGTTATACACGTTCAGAACCTTTTCCTCGGCCGCGGTCGCAGCCGTGGTGCCGAGGGCCAGGGTCAGCAGACCGGCGGCGAAGGCGCCGGCGGTCTGGCGCTGTGTGCGTCGTCGGGTGGTCATGGGCGGCGCCTCATCTCATCACGCGCGGTCTTGAAAGCGGTTCCCGCGCTCGGTTCCGTTTCCGCCGGTCGGGACCGGCCTTTCGGGGCGAGCCGGAGCGGATGTGACCCGTCGGGGTTCCCCTCGACAGGATCGCATCGCTCCGACCGGCATTCTTCGACAAGGCGGGTACCGCGGTCAACCGCGGCCGGGGGAGGTTCGACGCCGCTCGTCCGGTTTCGTGCACAGATCGGCCGGGATCGAGGGCCGGGCTTCGATGTCTCGACACCCGGCCTCAGATCTCAGACGTTGAGAAGCAGGCACTCCCGCTCCCAAGATGAGATCACGCTGGAATAGGCATCATACTCGGCTTCCTTAACCGCGATCAGCACCTTCACGAACCGCTCGCCCAGCAGTTCCACCAGCGGATCGCAATCGGCCAGCCGGGTCAGCGCCTCGGGCAGATGCCGGGGCAGGCCATGGGCGCGGACATAGGCCGATCCGCGCAACGGCTCGCCCGGGGTCAACCCCTCGACCATGCCCAGATAACCGCAGGCAAGGCTGGCCGCGATCGCGAGATAGGGGTTGGCGTCGGCGCCGGGCACCCGGTTCTCGATTCGCCGTGCCTCGGGCTCGGAATGGGGCACGCGCAGGCCGCAGGTGCGGTTCTCATAGCCCCATTCGACATTGATCGGCGCGTCGGAATAGCGGATCAACCGGCGATAGCTGTTCACGTTGGGTGCGATCAGCGGCATCACGGCCGGCAGATATTTCTGCAGGCCGGCGATGAAGCCATACAGCAGCTCGGTGCTGGCGCCGCCCTGGCCGACGAACAGGTTGGCCCCGGTCTCGGCATCGGTCAGCGATTGATGGATATGCATGGCGCTGCCCGGCTCGCGCTGCATCGGCTTGGCCATGAAGGTCGCATAGACCTTATGACGGATCGCCGCCTCGCGCACCGTGCGCTTGAACAGGAAGGCCTGATCGGCCAGTTCCAGGGCGCCGCCATGGTTGAAGTTGATCTCCATCTGTGCGGCCCCGGCCTCGTGGGTCAGGGTGTCGATGTCGATCTCCTGCGCTTCGCAGAAATCATACATCTCTTCGAACAGCGGATCGAATTCGTTGACGGCGTCGATGCCGAAGGCCTGGCGGCCGGTTTCGGGGCGGCCGCTGCGGCCGACCGGCGGCTCAAGCGGATAGTCGGGATCGTGGTTGATCTTGACCAGGAAGAATTCCAGCTCCGGCGCCACCACCGGCGCCCAGCCCTTGTCGGCGAAGCGTTGCAGCACGCGGCGCAGAACGTAACGCGGCGCGATATCGCAGGGCCGGCCATCCAGGTAATAGCAGTCGCACAGCACCTGGGCGGTGGCGTCCACATACCACGGCACCTTGCGGACGGTATTCTCATCGGGCTTCATCCAGACATCGGGCATCGCCTCGTCGGTGATGTCCTCGTCGGGATATTCGCCGGTCACGGTCTGCGTGAACACCGGCTCGGGCAGCCTGAGCCCGTGACTTTCCAGGCTGCGGACGAATTTATCGGCCGGAAGGATCTTGCCGCGGGCAACGCCGCTCAGATCCGGCACAAGGCATTCAATCTCGGTAATCGCATTGGCCTTGAGCCATTCGGCAAGGGTATCCATAAACCACCAGGATATGAGGGAACCCCGCACCGACAAGCGGCCACGCGCCCCGGACGGGCAGGGCGGCCGTTGCCCGCCATTGCGTGGCGGCGTCAGCCGGAGCCGCGAGAGTTCGAACCATGACAGCCGGGGCCGAACCACCACGGGGACGGGCGGGCAAGCGATGCGAGGGGCCGTACCGCCGGGTGCGGGGGGCGTTCGGACAGGATAGACGCTGGACCTGGCGGACCGACACGTTACCCATCAAGGATACGTCGGCGTCTGAGACGATTGCAAGCGGGCCGCGCGCAACGCATGGCTGCCGTGGCGCCGGCCGCGCTTGACCCGCCCCGGCGGCGGGCCGGATACTCGGCGCGGTCTGTGGTGATGGCGGTTCCGGGTGCCGGTTCTGCCCCCGAAATCGCGCCCCAAAGGTCGAAGGAGACCATGTCCGATGACCGCCGCCGATCCGAAAGCCTCCATCCCGATGTCCAGCGTGCCGCCCTTGCCGCCGGAACCGCATGCCCGCTCGCGCTATGCCGCCGCCAATCTGGGCCGCATGCGGCGACGGTCGCCGCTGGATGGTGATCTGGTGGTGGATCTGTGCGTGATCGGCGGCGGGCTGACCGGTCTGTCGGCGGCGCTGGATGCCGCGGAGCGCGGCATGCGGGTGGCGCTGATCGAGGCGCGGCGCGTGGGCTGGGGGGCATCGGGCCGCAATGGCGGGCAGGTGTTGAGCGGCTTCTCGTCGGGCACCGACCGGCTGGTCGCCAAGGTCGGCGAGGATACGGCCCGCGAGATGTGGCAGATGACCGTCGATGCGCTGGATCTGGTCCGCGCCCGCATCGCCGCGCACGGCATCGACTGCGATCTGGCCGACGGCGTGCTGACGGCGGCGGTGAAGCCGCGACACTTGCGCGATCTGGAGGCCGAGATGGCGCGCGAGCGCCGCTGGGGCTATGACCGTTCGGAACTGATCCCGGCCGACCGGATCCGCGATCATGTCGGCAGCGCACGCTATGTCGGCGGCATGCTCGACCATGGCGCGGCCCATCTGGACCCGCTGGCCTATGCGATCGGGCTGGCCGGGGCGGCGGAGGCGGCCGGCGCTCAGATCTTCGAGGAAACCTCGGCGACCGCCATTGGCCGCCCGGCCACGACATCACCGGCCGGACCCGTCGGCCGGTTCCGGGTCGAGACCCAGTCGGGTGCCATCACCGCATCGCATGTCGTGGTGGCGGCCAATGCCGAGAACGGCCGGCTGGTGCCGGAGGTGCGTCACAAGGTGATGCCGGTCGGCACCTATGTGCTGGCGACGGAGCCGCTGGACCCGGCCCTGGCTCATCGGCTGCTGCCGGGCAATGTGGCGGTCTCCGACTGCAATTTCGTGCTGGATTACTTCCGGCTGTCGGGTGACCGGCGGATGCTGTTCGGCGGCAAGGTCAGCTATTCCGGCCGGCCGCCGCTCAACCTGGAGCGGAGCATGCGCCGCTCGATGCTGGCGGTGTTTCCCGAACTGGCCACGGTGCCGACATCCGAGGTCTGGGGCGGGGTCGTCGACATCACCCACGACCGGACACCACATTTCACTGAAGTGGTGCCGGGACTGATCGTGCTTCAGGGTTTTTCCGGGCACGGGCTGGCGCTGACCGCGCTGGCCGGGCGGCTGGCGGTCGAAGCGATGGCCGGAGACCGCCGCCGCTTCGACCTGTTCGACCGCCTGCGCCATATCGACTTTCCCGGCGGCTGGGCGCGCATGCCGCTGCTGGTGCTGGCGATGGGCTGGTACCGCCTGCGCGACATGATGCCCTGACGCGACCTGATATCCAGACCGGACCGGGCGGTCCGGAGGTCAGTCCGCCGTGGCGACCGCCGGTGACTGTTCGCGCCGCGCCAGGACCAGTTGTGCCGCAACCGTTGCCACCAGCACGGCAATCCCTGCGACGGTGGAGGTGATGCCCGGCAGGATCAGCCCGAAGGCCGCGAGGCCGAGCAGGATGCGCCAGCCCGGATTGAGCCGGCGGACCAGCCAGCCCTGATCGGCGGCGGCCAGCGCCGTCACCGCGACCGCGCAGGCGATGGTCGACGAGACGATCTGGGCCAGCCCCTGATCCACGATCAGCACGCCCGGATGATAGACCATCAGGAACGGGATGATGAAGCCGGTGGCCCCCATCCGGACCGCGGCGAAGGCCTGGGTCATCGGATGCGTGCGGGCGATCGACGACGCCGAGAAGGCCGACAGCGCCACCGGCGGGGTGATCGCCGACATGATGCCGAAATAGAAGATGAACAGATGCGCCGTGATCACCGGCAGGCCCAGTTGCACCAGGGCCGGCACCACGGTGAAGGCCAGCAGCAGATAGGCCGGGGTGGTGGGAAGGCCGGTGCCCAGCACCAGCGAGGCCACCATGGTGGCGAGCAGCGCCAGGAACAGGCTGTCGCCGCCCACCGCCAGCACCAGCTTGCTGAAGGCGAGGCCGATGCCGGTCATGTTGACCACCGCCAGGATGATGCCGACGGCGGCGCACATCGCGAGCAGGCTGAGCCCGTCGCGCGCCGCCTCGATCAGCACCTGAACGATCTTCTGCGGCCCCATGCGCATCGGCCGGTGCCAGATGCCGCCGCCCAGCAGCACGCCGATACCGGCGAGGCAGGCATAGGCGGGGGAATAGCCTTGCGCCAGCATCACCACGATGGCCGTGGCCGAGGCAAGGACGGTCAGACCCTCGATGACATTCGCGCGCGTGACCGGCGGCAGCTCGGCCGCGGCACGGGCATCGGCCTGCGACAGACCTTCGGCCTTGGCGGCCAGCATCACCCGGATCGAGATGCTGCCATAGAACAGCAGGCAGGGAATGATCGAGGCGATGACGATGGTGACATAGGGAATGCCGGTGATGTCGGCCATCAGGAAGGCGACGATGCCCATCACCGGCGGGGTGATCTGGCCGATGGTCGAGGCGCAGGCTTCCACGGCGCCCGCGAAGCTCGGGCGATAGCCGACGCGGATCATGAACGGAATGGTGAACGACCCGGTCGCCAGCACATTGGCGGGGCCCGATCCCGACAGCGACCCGAAGCCCATGCTGGCGACGATGGCCGACTGGGCCGGACCGCCCGGAACCCGTCGGGTGCCGCGCCCGGCCAGCCGGATGATCGCCTCGCCGGCGCCACTGGCCCTGAGCACGGCGCCATAGAGCACGAAGATATAGATCATCGAGGCCATCAGCCCCAGCGACGAGCCCAGAATGCCGCCCTGGCCGAACATCTCTTCCAGCGCCACCTCGAACCTGACGGTGGAGTGATGCAGCACGCCGGGCAGCCACGGCCCGGCCCAGATGAAGGCCATGAAGCCCACCACCAGCAGCGCCATGCCCAGGCCGCATGACCGGCGGGTGATTTCAAGCGTGACGATCAGGGTTGCCGCGAACACCATCAGGTCTTCGGGCAAGGGAAAACCCATGCGGTACGAGAACATGTCGTACCAGTCGATGAAGATATAGATCATCGCCCAGGCAATGGTGGCGATGAAGGCGATGGTGAGCAGGCGGTCGATGATCGTGCCGCCGGTGGTCCGGCGCCACGAGGGTGGCAGGCTGGGCTGCGACAGCAGGATCGCCGCCGAGCCGAGCAGCAGGACGACCCCCCGCTGTACCGGCAGGGGCATTTCGCCCAGCAGGATCGTCGCCAGGATGAAGATCATGAGAGCGAGACCACAGGCATCGGCCAGCCGGGCCGTCGCCCGGATCCAGACGCCGTCTCCGGTCATGTGGCCGAGATCGTCGCCGCTTGAGGTGATGGTCATGGGCAAAGCCTTCCCCTGCCGGTGCAATTGCCCGTCGGGCCAGGCGCACCGGGTGTTTTCGGCATGGGCGGATGGGCAGGCGCCGGCCGTTATCGCGGCGGGCGATTGCGTGTGGGGGCCATATGTGGGCGGGCGGGGCGGCGGCGGTCGACAGGCCGCAGGTGATGGCGCCACCCTTGCCGCTGGTTCAGGCGATCAGGGCTTCATCACGCCCTGTTCGACATAGAACCGTTTCGCTCCGGGGTGAATGATGCCGCTGGCGCTCTGCACGGCGCTTTCGATGGTCATCGCGCGCAACTCGCGTGATGCGGCGTGAACGTCGTCGATATGGGTCCACAACGCCTTGACCAGCGCATAGGCGACATCATCCGGCATGTCGCGATGGACGATGATCTGCATGCGGGTGGTCCAGCTTTTGACCGGCGCATCGGCCTTGACGTGTCCGTCATAGGCGGCTTTCAGCATCTCGGGCGTGATCACGACCCGGTCGTAATAATCGGCGGCGGGAAATGTCTTGTGAAAGCCGGTCATCGCCGCATCGTCGACGCCGATATAGGCAAGCTCGCTCTGCAGCGCGCCCGAAGCGACGGCACCCTGCGGCAGACCACCCCACAGATAGACCGCGTCCATGGTGCCGTTGCGCAATTCATCCATGGCGGTCGCGTATTCGACATACTGACCCTTGACGTCGCCGCCGTGGACATCCAGACCGTGGGCCGCGAGCAGGGCTTCGTTGATGGTGCCGGAGAACCCGCCGGGCGTGCCCAGTGCGATGGACTTGCCTTTCAGGTCGGCGAGCGTGTGAATGCCGCTGCCGGCCCGGACGACGTAATGGGCGACGCCGCTTTCCAGCGTCAGCAACACGCGGACGTCGTCGTAATACTTGCTGGTGTCGCCACGGCCCTTGAACATGAATAGCCCGTCGCGGGCATAGAGCAGATGCGGCGAGGCGATGATGCCGATCTCCCAGTCCTTGTCGACCACGCCACGCAACAGCTTGGATGTGCCACCATGGGGGGCGACCTGCATCGCCACGCCGGCATCGGCCTTGTCGAGCAGGGTCGACCAGGCGACGCCGAGGGCGTATTCATCCGAGGTGTTGCTGATCGTGGCGAAGGTGACCCGGGCCGGATCCGCCGCGCGGGCCGCGGTCGTGGTGGTCAACACGCCGGTCGAGATGGTGGCGGTTGCGCACAGCGCCGCCATGCCGACGGCGGCGGCCCTGAATGCCCCCGTCAGAACGCCGCGCGTGGCGCGGCCGCAGATTGTGGTCATGTCCCCGTGAACTCCCCCTCGCAGGCCCCTGCCCGGGGCCCTGCGTCATCGATGCGGATGCGGGTCCGGCCTTTCGGAATGTTCTGATTTCGCGATATGAAACCGAACAAATCTCTTATTGCGATTGTTTTAAGGCATTTTCATGGGAATGGCCCGCATTTTTATGCTGTTGACCCGATATGATGCAACTTATGGGATATTCCGGTTGCGGAATGCGGTGATGACCGAATGGTGAGCAGGCTGTGGTGCGATTGACGGAGGCGTGGCATCACCCTACGGTCGATGCGCTCTTCATTCTCAAGCGCCTGCCGCCGTTGCGCGCCCCGTCCTCAAACACCGCTGGTCCATCCATGACGCGTCTTTTCAAGCGCCGCCTTCCAGGCAACCACACCATCCATGCCGGCCGCGCCGCAACGAATGCCGGCTGGGGCATGGGCGCCGGTCGTCACAGAGGGGCGCCAGCGCCGCAGGTCCGGCCGGGACGCTGGTTGGCGGCGGCATGTCTGGCGCTGACCCTGTGCCTGCTGCACGGGCTGATGGCGCCGGCACCTGTGCGGGCGCAGGTGCTGCCGGGCCTGCCGTCCGCGTCCCAGTCTGCCGATGGGGCCGCGGACGAGGGGACCGCCGCCGGCTCGGATGCCGAGATCGAGGCGCTGATCAAGCTGATCGAGGATCCGGCCGGCCGCGAGAAGCTGGTGGAGCGGCTGCGCGCCGCCGAGGCCCCCAAACCGGATCAGGAGGCCCTGGCGGCCGAGCTGGTGATGCCGTTCCTGGACGGCCCGGCGACGGTGATCGCCAATCGGCTGGACGTTCTGGGGCGCGACCTGCAGCGGGCGGCGGTGTCGCTGTCGCGCGCGCCCGACGAGGTTGAACGCATCGGCCGGGTCCTGGCCGACCCGTTGAAGCGCAACCACTGGCTGGACCTGGCATTGCGGCTGGTGGCGGTGGTGGCGGCGGGCTTCGTGGCCGAGGCCGTGGTCAAGGCACTGCTGAGGCGGCCGCGCGCGCGGCTGATGATCAATCCGCCGGCGGCGCGCTGGCGGCGGGTGATGCGCGGCGCCGGGCTGCTGTTTCTGGATCTGCTGGGGATCATGGCCTTTGCCGGTGGTGCGGCGGCGGCGGTGACCCTGGTGCGGCCGACTGGCGAGGCTGCGACCATCGCCATCGCCATCGTCCAGGCCAATCTGGCGGTGCGGGTGGTGATGGCGCTGGGCCGGATGCTGATCCGGCCGCAGACCCGACGGCTGCGGCCGCTGCCGATCGGCGACGAAACCGCGGCTTATTGCTATATCTGGCTGCGCCGTTTCGCCCGGATCATCATCTATGGCTGGTTCCTGTATGATGCGGCCCAGGCGCTGGGCATGTCGGCGCCGGTGCTGAAGGTGGCGCTGAAGCTGTTCGGCCTGTTCGTGGCCAGCCTGGCCGCGGTGGTGATCCTTCAGAACCGCCACGAGGTGGCGGCGTTTATCGCCGGGCGCGGCACGCCCGAACCGGATGGTGCCGCCTGGCCCGGCGCCACCGTGGCCATGGCCGACCCGGGGGATGGCTCGGCGCCATTGGCGGCGGCCACCGATACGACCGCCACCGACACGGCCGCGACCGGGCCCGCCACATCCGATGACGCCCGCCACCGCGACGACGATGTCCCGACGGATCTTGCCAGCGCCGCCGCCGACCGGGCGGTGGAGGTGACGCGGCGTGGCATGCACACCCTTCGGACCCGCCTGGCCGATAGCTGGCACGTGCTGGCGCTGGCCTATGTGGCGGTGGCGGCCGTGATCTGGCTGCTGGGCGTGGAGGGCGGCTTCACCTTCATGGCGCGGGCGACCTTTGCCACCGTGGTGATCGTGCTGATCGACCGGCTGGCGGTTCTGGCGGCCGAACGCGGCCTTGGCCGGCTGTTCGCGGTGTCGGATGAATTTGTCGAACGCCATCCGGGGATCGAGGCACGGGTGAACCGCTATCTGGCGGTGACCCGCGCGGCGCTGGTGGGGTTCATCCATGTCTTCGCGGTGCTGGCGCTGCTGGAGGCATGGGGGCTGGGCGGGCTTGCCTGGCTCGCCTCGGATGCGGGCGCCTCGGTGATCGGGGCGCTGGTCAAGATCGTGGTGTTCGTGGTCGGCGCGCTGGTGATCTGGGAAATGGTCGACGGCGCCATCAACCGCCGCCTGAAGGAAGACGGCAGCCGCGCGCCCACCACTCGCGCCAGAACCCTGCTGCCGATGCTGCGCAACGTGGTGATGATCATCCTGAGCCTGGTGGTGATCCTGACCGTGTTCTCGGAGATCGGCATCGATATCGGGCCGCTGCTGGCCGGCGCCGGCGTCGTCGGCCTGGCGATCGGCTTCGGCGCCCAGACGCTGGTGAAGGATTTCATCACCGGCGCCTTCATCCTGTTCGAGGACACGATCTCGGTCGGCGATGTGGTGACGGTGGCCGGTCAGACCGGCGTGGTCGAGCGGATGACCGTGCGCACCATCCGGTTGCGCGACGTCGAGGGCGTGGTGCGCACCGTGCCGTTCAGCGCGGTCGACATCGTGCAGAATCTGACCAAGGACTTTTCGTATGCCCTGCTGGATATCGGGGTGGCCTATCGCGAGAATGTGGGCGATGTGGCCGAGATGATGCGCGAGGTGGGGCTGAAGATGGCCCGCGAGCCGGAATTCCGCGACCAGATCCTGCAGCCGATCGAGATTTTCGGTCTGGATCGCTTCGGCGCCAGCGAGGTGGTGGTGCGCGCCCGGATCATGGTGAAGCCCGGCCAGCAATGGGGCATCAAGCGGGCCTTCTATGCCCGGATCAAGGAGGCCTTCGACGCCGCCGGCGTGGAAATTCCGTTCCCGCACACCACGCTGTATTTCGGCGCCGACAAGGACGGCAAGGCGCCGCCGGCGCCGATCCGGCTGATGGGCGATGGTCGCCGCCGTGATGATGGCCGGGGGCCCGCCAATGATGTGCCCGCAGGCGGCGACGAGGCCCCGACCGGGGATGCCGCCACGCCCGCGCGGTCGGGCACGGCCGCGGAGCTGCCGGGTGACGAGGATGTCCGCCGCCCGCCGCAACTGGACGACGGCACCGGCGATGCCGGGGGCGGCAGCTCGCCGGTGCGCTGAGCGCCCGCCCTGGCGTGCCCGGTTCACGTCCGGGCCGGCCCCTCGGGCTTGCCCCGCCCGTCCTCGGCGCTTATCCTCCGCCGGCCCCGTCTGGCCGCTCTCATGCGGCATGGGCGGGGCGGCGGCGGGTGCCGCCGGTTCCGGGCGAGGCGAGGTGACGAGATGGGCGAACCGCGACATATGGGGGCGGTCAACTGGCGGGGCTTCGCGACGCTGTATCTGCGCGAAGTCCGCCGTTTCGGCAAGGTCGCAGGCCAGACGCTGACCGCTCCGGTGGTGACGGGGCTGCTGTTCCTGGCCATTTTCTCGCTGGCGCTGGGCCGGTCGGTCGAGGTGATCGGCGGCGTGCCCTATCTGGAATTCCTGGCCCCCGGGCTGGTGATGATGCAGGTGGTGCAGAACGCGTTCTCGAATTCGTCATCCTCGCTGATGATCTCGAAGGTGCAGGGCAACATCGTCGACGTGCTGATGGCGCCGCTATCGGCCACCGAACTGACCCTTGGCTATGCGCTTGGCGCGGTTACCCGTGGCGTGCTGGTCGGCGTGGTGCTGATCGCCGCCATGAGCCCCTTCGTGCATTTCGAATTCGCCAAGCCCGGCTTCGTGCTGTTTCACCTGCTGGCGGCATCGCTGATGATGGCGCTGATCGGCATCCTGGCAGGCGTGTGGGCCGATAAATTCGACCAGATGGCGGCGATCACAAATTTCGTCATCACGCCCCTGTCGTTTCTGTCAGGCACGTTCTATTCGGTCGACCGGCTGCCGGAGGGGTGGAGCTTTGCGGCACACATCAATCCGTTTTTCTATATGATCGACGGAATCCGCTATGGCATGACCGGCCATGCCGACGGGTCGGTTCTGGCCGGCGTGCTGGTGCTGGGGGGTGTGGATCTGGTTCTGGGGATCGCCTGCTGGATGGTGCTGAACCGCGGCTGGAAGCTGAAGGCCTGACCGGGGTCACCGACCCGGCCAGACAACCACCATCAGCCGGCCGTGCGGCAACACGTGGCCGGCCGTCTTATCGTCCACCCTTCTCGCAATCGGTTTCGCGATGTCCTCATCCCATCTGGCGCTCGTCGTGCGGCATCCCAGGCTGAAGGCGCTTTATGCGCTGTGGTTGCGCCTGTGTGCCGGCGGCAGCTTTCCGGCCCTCGACGGCATGGCCCCCGCGGATCTGCGTCCGTGGCTGGACGACATGGCGATCGTCGGCCTGGACGACACCGCCGGCTATGTCTATCGCTATTACAGCCCCGCCTATGCCGCGGCCTTCGGCACCGACCTGACCGGCTGTTCGCTTGCACGCATCGCCGCCGACCGGGCGGTGGTGCTGGCCGCGGAATACGATGCCGTGCGCGCCGAACGCCTGCCGGTGTCGCGGGTGTACACGGCCCTGTTTGACGGCCAGCAACAGACATGGGAACGTCTGGTGCTGCCATTCTTCGATCTCGATGGTGAGGTCAGCAAGTTGCTCGTCGCTGCCTACAGGGTGGACGCATGAACGCGAGACGCCCCTTCACGTTGCCCGATCTGGACCCGCGCCGCGAGGCCGACCAGGATCACAGCCTGCCGCCGCGCGCCGAGGAATTCGGCCTGTGGTGCGCCATGACCGATCGCCCCTTCCGTCTGGTGCAGGTGGAACTGGAAGGCGCCGGCACCCGGGAATGGGCGATCGAGGCCTATCCCGGCACCGACCAGGCATCGATCATCTATGCCACCGGCACCGATGATCAGGCGGCGGCACTCGCGGTCGCCTATGGCTTCCTGGCCGGTGTGGAGTGGACCGAGGCGGCGCTGGCCCCGGCGCTGGAACCCGACGACCAGCCGGATGTCTGGGTGGACGAGGACGAGGCCCTGGCCCTGGTGGCGCCGTTGATGCTGCCGCCACCGTTCATGGAAGGCGAGTTGCTGGTTGCCGAGGTGGTGCCCGGCGAGGATCCGGTGTTCGATTTCGCGAGCCTGGCCGCCGCCAATGCCGCCGATGCGGAAAGCGGCCTGCCGGTCGTTGACGACCAGCCGGTTTCGGCATCTGTGCCGGAGCCGGAGCCGGAGCCGGAGCCGGAGCCGGAGCCGGAGCCGGAGCCGGAGCCGGAGCCGGAGCCGGAGCCGGAGCCGGAGCCGGAGCCGGAAGCCCCTGCGTTCGAGCCCGAAGCCGAGGCCGAGCCTGAAGCCGAACCGACGCCCGAGCCCGAACCGACGCCGGAGCCCGAACCGGAATCCGAGGCCGAACCGGAATCCGAGGCCGAACCGGAGCCGGAGGCCGAACCGGAGCCGGAGCCGGCCCTTGAGTCCGGGCTCGATGTCGCGCTGCGGGCGTCGGAGGATGAGGTCGAGGACGACGATCCGGCCGACGACACCGGCGATGCGCCGTGGCTGGATGCGCCGGAGGTGGCAGACGACGAGCTGCCGGACGAGGGCGACGGGTTCGACATTCAGGCGGAGGTGGCTGCCGCTGCCGCCGATGCCGATGCCGACGCCGCCGGGGACGCGGTTGACGATGTCGACACCGTCGCGATGGTCGATGACGCCGGTTTCGAGCCGGCACCCGGCTATAACCTGCCGCCGCTGGCGCTGCTTGCCACATCGGAGGCCGAGGATGATCCGGCACTGGATGAAGGCGTGCTGGCCGACAAGACCCGCAAGCTGGAAACCGTGCTGCGCAATTTCCGCATCCGTGGCGAGATCATGGAGGTGCGGCGCGGCCCGCTGGTGACATTGTTCGAACTTGAGCCGGTACCCGGCACCAAGTCATCGACCGTGATCAATCTGGCCGACGACATCGCACGCTCGATGAGCGCGATCACCGCCCGGATCGCGGTGGTGCCCGGCCGCAGCGTCATCGGCATCGAATTGCCGAATGAGAGCCGTGCCACGGTCTATCTGCGCGAAATACTGGCCTCGCCGGCCTATAGCCAGGGCAATCACCGTCTGCCGCTGGCCTTGGGGAAGAATATCGGTGGCGAGCCGGTGGTGGTCGATCTGACCCGGATGCCGCATCTGCTGATCGCCGGCACCACAGGGTCGGGCAAGTCGGTCGGCATCAATGCCATGATCCTGTCGCTGCTCTACCGGCTGCCGCCCGAGCAGTGCCGGTTGATCATGGTCGACCCGAAGATGCTGGAACTGTCGGTCTATGACGAGATCCCGCATCTGCTGACCCCGGTGGTGACCGATCCGAACAAGGCGGTGGTCGCCCTGAAATGGGTCGTGCGCGAGATGGAGAGCCGCTATCGCGCGATGTCGCATCTGGGCGTGCGCAATGTCGAGGGCTACAACACCCGGGTCGCCGAGCTCGAACTGCGCGGCGAGCAGGTCACGCGCCGGGTGCAGGTCGGCTATGACAAGGTGAAGCAGGAGCCGATCTTCGAGGAACAGATCGTCGAGATGGAGCACCTGCCCTATATCGTGGTGGTGGTCGACGAGATGGCCGACCTGATGCTGGTGGCCGGCAAGGAAATCGAGACCCTGATCCAGCGGTTGGCGCAGATGGCGCGCGCGGCCGGCATTCACCTGATCATGGCCACCCAGCGGCCGTCGGTCGATGTCATCACCGGCACGATCAAGGCCAATTTCCCCACCCGGATCTCGTTCCAGGTCACCAGCCGGATCGACAGCCGCACCATTCTGGGGGAAGCCGGCGCCGAACAGCTGCTGGGCCAGGGCGACATGCTGTTCATGGCGGCGGGCGGACGCATCACCCGGGTCCACGGGCCGTTCGTGAGCGACCGCGAGGTCGAGGAGGTCGTGGAGCATCTGCGCGGCCAGGGCCGGCCCGACTATGTCTACAGCGTCACCGAGGATGACGACGGCGACATGCCGATCGACAGCCTGCCGGCCGATGACGGCGCGGCGGACGGCGATGATGATGGCGACATCTTCGCGCAGGCCGTGGCCCTGATCCTGCGGGAAGACAAGGTCTCGGTCAGTTTCGTGCAACGGCACCTGCAGATCGGCTATAACCGCGCCGCCCGTCTGGTGGAGCGGATGGAATCGGAAGGCATGGTCAGCCCGCCCGACCATGTCGGCCGCCGGCAGATTCTGGTGAATGCCCGCAGCTACTTCGCCGATCGCCGGTCGTCGTGATCCACGTCCGGCCTTGAAGCCGCCACGGGCCGCCCTATCCTGAACGGGCAGGGCGGCCCGGCCCGGCACAATCATGGCCGGCCTGAGGGATGCCAAGGAGGCAGGTCATGGTCAGTCCCACACCCAATCACCGTCGGCCTACACCCGTGGCGGCCTTGATCGCGCTGGGCCTGATGATTGCCATGCCGGCTGGAGCCATTCCGCGCGGCGCATCCGCCGCAGCACCCATCGGCGAGACGGAGGGCGATGCGATGAGCGCCTATGACTTCACCCTGCCGGCGATCGACGGCGGCACCATCGATCTCGGCGCCTGGACGGGCCGGCCGATCCTGGTGGTCAACACCGCCTCGCTCTGCGGCTTCACGCCTCAGTATGAGGGGCTGGTGTCGCTGTGGCAGCGCTATCGCGATCAGGGGCTGATGGTGGTGGGCGTGCCGTCGGGTGATTTCGGCGGTCAGGAATATGACGACGCGGCCCGGACCCGCGATTTCTGCACCATCACCTATGGCGTCGATTTTCCCCTGGCGAGCAAGCAGGTGGTGCGTGGTGACGCGGCCCATCCGCTGTTCAGATGGCTGGTGGCGAGCCTGGGCCAGGACGCGCAGCCGCGATGGAATTTCCACAAATATCTGATCGATGGCGAGGGCCGGGCGGTGGCCAACTGGCCGTCGCGGGTAGAGCCGACCGCGCCTGAGGTTGTGGCGGCGATCGAGGCCACACTCAGGTGACCCGGCGCGTGGGTGCGCCTGATCTTTAGATAACCGCGGGCGCGGACGCTCCTGACAGTCGCCGGGCGGCAATGCGGGCGAAGCGCAGGGTCAGCGCCTTGCGGCGTGCCGGGTTGAGCGGCGGGCGCGGGGCCGCGTCGCGCAGGATCGCGGCCTCGTAAGGGTTGGCGACGATCAGCCCTTCGGCCTGGGGCAGCAGCCCCTGGGGAAACGTCTCGGGCACCGCGAAATAGAACTGGTCGGCCCAGGCGGCATAATCGGGCCATTTGTTGTCGGAGCGGAAATCCGCCGGCCCGCTCTTGATCTCGATCAGCAGAAAGCGGCCCTGGCCATCCAGTGCCATCAGATCGGCGCGGCGGCCGGATTTCAGCGGGAACTCCACCAGCACGGCGCAATCCATCGCCTCTTCCAGCATCCGCCGCACGCCCGCCGCTACGGCGGCGGCGATCCCGGCCACCGAGTTTGAGGCGGTCGCGCCGGCCTCTGGCGCCTCCGGCACGCCGGCCGGCATCGCCTGATCGGGCAGATCATTCACAAACGATAGGCCTCCGCAAGCCTCGATGCGGTCTCGATCGCGATGCCATGGCGTCGCGCCAGGGCCGCCATGTCATCGGCATAGCCCCCGCCGATCACCGTCGCCACGGGAATGCCACGACGGAGACACTGATCGAGCACCATATGTTCGCGGGCGGCCAGCCCGCGATCGGTCAGGGCCAGCCGTCCCAGGCGGTCATCCCGATGCGGATCGACCCCCGCCAGATAGATCACCAGATCGGGGCGCGGGTTGTCCAGAAGCCCTGGCAGCGTGTCTTCCAGATGGTCCAGATAGACCCCGTCGCCGGTGCCGTCGGCAAGCTCTATGTCCAGCGTGCTCAAGGCTTTGCGGGCTGGAAAATTGCGTGCGCCATGCATCGAGAAGGTGACGGCCCAGTCTTGGCCCGCCAGGATCCGCGCGGTGCCGTCGCCCTGATGCACATCCAGATCGACGATCAGAACATGCGCCAGTCCCGCCACGTGATGTGCCCAGCACGCGGCGACCGCGACATCGTTGAACACGCAGAATCCGGCGCCGAAGCCGGCATGGGCATGATGGCTGCCGCCGGCGGTGTTGCAGGCGATCCCCTGTTCCAGCGCCGCGCTGACTGCGGCGATCGTGCCGCCCACGGCGGTCGTCGAGCGGGTGACGACCGAGGGCATGATCGGCACCCCGATCCGGCGCACGGCTGCGGCATCCAGCCGGCAGGCCAGCACATCGGCCACGTAATCGGCGGTGTGTGCCCGCGACAAGGTTAACGCGCAGGCCGGCTGCGGCTCCACCACGCGCAGCCGGTGTGCGAAGGGTGCCCGGTCCAGATAGGCTTTCAAGGCCGCGAATTTGCCGATCGGGAAGCGATTTCGTGGCGGAAAAGGCACAGTGTAGCAGGAATGATGCACAACAGAGAGGCTCATTGGAAGCAACCCTTGACCTGGACCGGTGTCGCGAAACATTAAGGATGCTATGACACTATGTGGCGTCATCCCGGTTTGCCCATCATGGATCAACCGCCGGCATCCACCATGCACCGATCAATGATGGGCATCGACCAGGAATCGACGACCGTTGCCTGGCGGCGGGGATCAAACTGCCGTGGTCAACGGTTTCAAGGGCGCCGTTGCCTGTTTTTTCCGGCCGGTTTCGGGAGTAGTCTCGATACTGCGCCTTCGTGCGGTGCGGCAGGCCAGAGCGGCGGGGGCCAGGTCTTTCCCAGCCGGTACCGGCAGGCCGGATCGCGAAGCACAGCGGGGGTTGCATGATCTCCGTTTCGTCGCAGCTCGCCGTTCCATCGCGCGGTGTGTCCGACCTGGAGTGCAGGCGTCGAGAGACGTGCACGAAGGGTGACGAAAAAGCCACGACGATGACTCGGGCATCATGTGCCGATTTCGATAGGATGCCGGGCAACCACCCGATCGGCTTCACCAAGGAGGGTAATCCATAATGAACGCGCTGAATCGCTTTGCCGTGGTCGGCCTCGTCGCCGGCAGCATTTCCGCCTGCGGTCTCATCGACCCGGACAGCATCGCGCAGACGCCGGCGCCGAGCGACCCGTTCCTCTCCGCTCTGTCGGATGAGTATCTGGCGCTGTCGCGTGCCGAGCGTGCTGAGTTCGACTGGGTCGACGGCGACGTCTTCGCCCAGAAGGGTGACTGGGCCCGCCAGGGCACCGTCGTTCCGCCGGAGCAGCTCGAAGACTGGTATCTGCCCCGCGGCTCGCTGCCGGCCCTCAGCTCGGCCCGTCAGCGTCTGATGACCCAGCTGAACGGTGGCGCCATGGCGTCGAAGCCGGTCGCCGCCGCCAAGGCCCAGGCGGGCTTTGACTGCTGGGTGCAGGAGCAGGAAGAAAATCATCAGCCCGAGGACATCGCGGCCTGCCGCAAGATGTTCGAGGACGCGATGGCCGAACTCGAAGCCACGGCCGCCCCGGCCCCGCAGCCGGTCGCGGTTGTGAAGCCGGTCGAATTCCAGATCTTCTTCCCGTGGGATAGCGCCCAGTTGCATGGCCAGGCCTACGACATCATCCGTGATGCCGCCGCGGCCTATAAGGAGCGCAAGACTGTCGCTCTGCGTCTGGATGCCCACACCGACCGTTCGGGCCCGATCCCCTACAACGATCGCCTGTCGACCCGCCGCGCTGAATCGGTGACTGCCGAGCTGGTGAAGCTGGGCGTGCCCCGCAACGCGATCACCGCGACCGCCCATGGCGAGCGCAACGTCCCGGTCTCGACCGCCGACGGCGTGCGTGAGCAGCGCAACCGCGTGGTGATCATCCGTCTGGCCAACTGACCCGGCCCTTGACGGACGAACCGATACACGACTGATCTGCCGGTTCCGGACAGGCACCTCCCCTTGTGGGGGGCTTGTCCGGGCCGCCGGGACCGACGAAAAAGGGCGGATGCGCACGAAGATGCGGGTCCGCCCTTTTTTCTGTCACCGGACAGGGGGGATGCTGTGGGGCAAGGTTTCCCCATGATCCCCGTCAGAGACGGGATCGAGCCCTTGAGCGACGGGATCAGGATTGGCGCCGGATCAAGGCGGAGGACAGATGGATGGTGAAGAAGCTTCTGATCGCGGTTGCGGTGATCGTGCTGCTGCTGGTGGGCGCCGCGGTGGCGGCCCCCTTTCTGATCCCGACCGATGCGATCATGCGCAGGGTGGTGGCCGAGGTGGAGGCCCGCACCGGCCGCCAGCTCTCCATTGATGGCGACGTCAGCCTGTCGCTGCTGCCGGTGCTGGCGCTGGATGTGAACCAGGTGCGCTTCGCGAATGCCAGTTGGTCGGATGCGGGCGAGATGGCCAAGGTCGACCATATGGCGGTGGAACTGGCGCTGTGGCCGTTGTTGTCGGGTGAGGTGCGGGTGGCGCGCTTCGTGCTGGATCAGCCGGTGATCCGGCTGGAACGGCGGGCGGACGGCACCGCCAACTGGCAGATCGCGGCCGGCGGCGAGACCATGTCCGGCACCGTGCAGCCGGCGGCTCCGGGGACCGCGGAACCGGGGACCGCAGAACCGGGAACGGGGGCACAGCCGGGCAGCGGCAATGGTCGGTTGAGCGGCCTGACCCTGGGCGATGTGCATATCACCGACGGCACTGTCATCTATAGCGATGCGGCCAGCGGCACCGAGCAGCGGCTGGATGCGGTGAACCTGACGATCGCGACCGAGACCCTGGACAGCCCCCTGACGCTGACCGGCGATGCGTCATGGCGCGACATGCCGGTCACCATATCGGCGCGCGCCGAAACCGCCCGGGCGGTGATCGAGGGCCGCGAGACCCCGGCACGGGTGGAACTGGGCCTGCGGGACGCCCGCGTCGTGCTGGACGGTACGGCGCTGCCGGGCGGCCAGCCGGGCTTTGCCGGCACCAGCGAGGTGACCGTGCCCGATCCGCGTGGCCTGGCCGACGCCATGGGCACGCCGCTGGCGCTGCCCGATGGCGCGCTGTCGGCTTTGTCGCTGGCCGGCCGGGTGGATGCGACGCCGGCACGGGTATCCCTGAGCGATGCCCGCCTGGCGGTTGACGACATCGAGGCCACCGGCCGGATGGCGGTGGATCTGTCGGGCCCGCGACCGAAGATCGAGGGCGCGCTTACCACCGGCGATCTGGTGCTGGACCGTTATCTGCCGGCCGATGCCGGCGGGGGCGCCACGACGCCTGGGGCCGGCGCTGACGGCGCCGGCGATCAGGGCTGGAGCGACGCGCCAATCGATCTGTCGGCGTTGGCGGTGGCCGATGCCGATGTCACCATCAATGCGGGCTCGGTGACGATCCGCGACACCCGGCTGGGGGCGACCGAACTGGCGCTGAGGCTGGACGACCGCCGCCTGACCGTCGATGTGCCCCAGACCGGGCTCTATGGCGGCAGCGGCCATGTCACCATCGGCGTCAATGGCCGCGCCAGCCCGGCATCGCTGTCGCTGAAGGGCGCCTTCCAGGGCCTGGACCTGCTGCCGCTGCTGACCGCCGCCACCGGATCGGACCGGCTGGAAGGCACCGGGCGCACCGAATTCGACCTGACCGCGCGTGGCAGCAGCCAGAAGGCGCTGATCGGCGGCCTGGCCGGGCGGGGGCTGTACGAGGTGACGGATGGCGCGCTCCGCGGCATCAACATTGCCGCCATGATCCGCAATCTGGGCGGGGCCTTCGATGATGGCGGCGCCGAGCGCAAGACCGATTTCGCCCGGTTGGGCGGCAGCTTCACCGCCGAGCGGGGCATCGTCACCAACCGCGACACCGAGTTGCAGGCACCGCTGCTGCGGGTGACGGCGGCGGGCACGGTGAACCTGCCGGAACGCCGGCTCGATTACCGGATCGAACCCAAGGCGGTGGCCAATCTGGAGGGCCAGGGCGGCCGCGCCGATCTGTCCGGGCTGATGGTGCCGGTGATCGTGGAAGGCCCGTGGAGCAACCTGTCCTACCACCCGGATCTGGAGGGGGCCTTGCGGCAGGGCCTGAACGACCCTGAGGCGGTGCGCCGCGCGATCGAGGGTGCGCGTGAGGGTGATGTCGGCGATGCGCTGAAAGGCCTGCTGGGGGGCGGCCAGAGCGGTGGTGACGCCGGCGACGACAATGCGACCGACGGCAGCGAGCCGGCCAACCCGCTGGACCAGTTGAAGGGCCTGTTCAAGCGATGAGCGATCGAGTGTAAGGGGCGCGTCAGGCCGGTGTAAGCCAGCCGCAAGCGGTTACGACTAGTGTCTGGGCCTGGACGGGCGCCGGAAGGTCCGGTACCCCTCCCTTTGCCCGGAGACCCGATGATGACCCTTTCCCGCCTGCTTGCCCGCGTCGCTGCCCCGGCGGCTGTTCTGGTGGCGCTTGCGGCCCCCGCACTGGCTGACCCCACCTGCACCACCGCCGCCAGGGATGCATGGATTCCGGAAGACCAGATGAAGGCGAAGATCGCGGAGCTGGGTTTCAAGGACATCCGCAGCTTCGAGGTGACCAAAGGCAACTGCTACGAGATCTATGGCCATGACAAGGATGGCCGCAAGGCCGAGGTCTATTTCGACCCGACCGATGCCCGGATCGTGAAGCAGGAGATCGATTGAGCCATGTCCCGTTCAGGCCCCGGCGCGGAATTGTCGCGCGCCGGGCCGGGCGTCCGGGTCTGGGATCCGGTCGTCCGGCTGTTTCACTGGCTGGTGGTGGTGGGTTGCCTGCTGGATCTGGCCATACTGGACGAGGGCGAGGCGCCGCACCGCTGGGTCGGCTATGTCGTGGCCGGCGCGCTGGCCGTGCGCATCCTGTGGGGGTTCGTCGGCACCGAACCCGCGCGGTTTCGGGCCTTCGTGCCCACACCGGCGGTACTTCTGGGCTATCTGCGCGATCGTATCGCCGGGCGGGCCCGGATCTATCGCAGCCACAATCCCGCCGGCGCGGTGATGATGCTGGCGCTGATGGCCCTGCTGGCGGTGGTGTCGATCACCGGCATCATGACCACCACCGACATGTTCTGGGGTGTGGGCTGGGTGGAAGAGCTGCACGAGGCCGCGGCCGAGGCGATCATCCCGCTGGCCCTGCTGCATGCGGCTGTGGCGATTATTGAAAGCGTGGCCGGGCCGGTGAACCTGATCGCGGCGATGATCACCGGACGCAAGCGGCTGCGCTGACGGCAGGTGTTCGCTCTGCTGTCGCAGTGCGGAGGCTTTCCCGGCGCCGGGAGGCAGGATAGGTTGGTGCGCGATCCGCCCTGCTGCCCGATCCGCCCTCCTGCCAGCCACCATGCAGAGCCCGTTGCCCATGATCGATGCCGCCCTTGCGCCTGACGCCCGCGTCGGTTTCCAGTTGATGCTGGCAACCGGCCTGATCGTGCTGACCATCGCGGTCCATGTGGCGGCGACGCTGGCGGTGATCGCGCTGCTGCGGCGGTCGGGCGAGCATGCCTCGAACATCCTGGGCAATGCGCCGCTGGCTGTGCCGTTGCTGGTGGCGCTGGCGACCCTGGGCATGCTGGTGGCCCACACCATCGAGATCTGGGGCTGGGCGGCGGTCCTGCTGCTGCTGGGCCAGTTTCCGAACCTTGAGGCGGCGCTGTATTTCTCGGTGGTCACCTTCACCACGCTCGGCTATGGCGATATCGTGCTGGGCCCTGACTGGCGGTTGCTGGGCGCCATGGCGTCGGTGAACGGCATCATCCTGTTCGGCTGGACCACGGCGGTGGTTGTGGCGGTGCTGACCAGCGCGATCGAGCAGCGCGACGCCCGCCGGCGCGAGGGGGCGAAGAGCGAGGGCCATCGCTGGGAGCCCTGGCATCCGCATGTCCAGTGGCGGCCGCATGTGCAGGATGTCCGTCACCACCCGCGTGCCCACGACCGGGGCGACGCTGTGGATCACGACGAGGCCGAGTGACGGACGGTCGCGGCTGACGCTGACGCCGGTCGTGAAAAAGAAGAACCAGGCCTGAAAAAGAAACAGGGGACCAACCGGTGAGGTTGGTCCCCTGAATGGCGCGCCGGGGAAGATTCGAACTCCCGACCCCCAGATTCGTAGTCTGGTGCTCTATCCAACTGAGCTACCGGCGCATGCCCGGATTTGAGCGGGTGTGCCGCAGATGGTGGTCTGTGGCCCCCTCACCGGGACGAGGCGGAAAATAGTCCGGCTTTCCGGGGAATGCAAGCGCTATGTGGCGTTTTCTTGAAGGTGTCGGCGGGCTGGCGGGCCGTGGCGATCAGACGTGGTGGCAGGCGGCCAGCCGGCCCCCGTCCACCGGGCGCAGCTCGGGCCGCCGGGTGCCGCAGATGTCGGTGGCGCGCCCGCAGCGGGGCATGAAGGCGCAGGCCGGTCGCGACTGGCCGGAGGCCTGCGGTGTCAGCGCCGGCCCCTGATCGGCCGTCTTGCGGGCGCGCCGGCGGCGGCTGCGCGCCGGATCGGGCACCGGCACGGCGGCGAGCAGGGTGCGGGTATAGGGGTGGGCCGGGTTGTGGAAGATCTCGGCGGTGCGGCCGGTTTCGACCACCCGTCCCAGATACATCACCGCCACCCGGTCGGTGACATGGCCGACCACGCCCAGATCATGGCTGATGAACAGATAGCCCATGCCGACCGCGGCCTGCAGGTCCATCATCAGGTTCAGCACCTGCGACTGCACCGACACGTCCAGCGCCGATACCGCCTCGTCGGCCACGATCAGCCGGGGGCGGGTGATCAGGGCGCGGGCGATGGCGATGCGCTGGCGCTGCCCGCCCGAGAATTCATGCGGATAGCGGTCGGCATCGGCCGGCCGCAGACCCACCTGGGCCAGCGCCTCGGCCACCCGCTCGGCGCGCTCGGCCATGCCGGCGGTCTTCAGCCCCTCCATCGGTTCCGCCACCACCCGTTCCACCTTGTGGCGCGGATCCAGCGAGCCGTAAGGATCCTGGAACACCATCTGCAGATCGCGCCGCCGGGCCAGCAGGTCGCGCCGGCCCAGCTTGAACAGGTCGTCGCCATCAAAGATCACCCGGCCGGCGCTGGGGCTTTCCAGCGCCACCACGGTGCGGGCGAGGGTGGATTTGCCGCAGCCGGATTCGCCCACGATGCCGACGCTTTCGCCCGCCGCCATCTGAAGGTCCACGCCATCGAGCGCACGCAGCACCGGCGGCGCCTGGAACAGGCTTTCGCGGGGCAGGCGGTATTCACGCACCAGCCCCTCGATCTGGAGCAGGGGGACAGGCTGTAGCGGAGCGGCGGGGGTGCCAGCCGTGGAGGGGGACAGGGACGGGGCGGCGCTCATGCGGCGAACTCCGGAATGTGTTCGCCCCGCGCCACCGGATGGATGCAGGCGACGCCATGATCGGGGGCAAGCGGTGTCCATGGGATCGGTCGGGTGCAGGGCTCGTCGGCGCGCGGGCAGCGGCCGGCGAAGGCGCAGCCCGGCGGCAGGCGGCGCGGATCGGGCACGGTGCCGGGAATCGTGGCCAGTCGGGGCCGGGTATGGGCCGGGCCATCGCCATCGGCTGCATGTTCCAGCCCGCGGGCATGGGGAATGGCCGCGAACAGGCCATGGGTATAGGGATGGGCCATGTGGTCGAACAGCGCCGGGGTGGGCGCCGCCTCGACGATCGAGCCCGCATACATCACCGCGGTCATGTCGACGGTCTCGGCGATGACGCCCAGATCATGGGTGATCAGCACCAGACCCATGCCCATCTCGTCGACCAGTTCCACGATCAGGTCCAGGATCTGGGCCTGAATGGTGACGTCGAGCGCTGTGGTGGGCTCGTCGGCGATCAGCAGCTTCGGTTCGCAGGCAAGCGCCGCCGCGATCATCACCCGCTGGCGCTGACCGCCCGACAACTGATGGGGATAGAGGTCGAGCGGAAAGCGCCGGGCGTTCAGGCCCACGCGTTCCAGCAGCCGGCGCGCGCGGGCGTCACCCTCGGCGCGGCCCACGCCCAGATGCAGGCGCATGCTTTCCGAGACCTGATGACCGATGGTCTTGACCGGGTTCAGCGCGGTCATCGGCTCCTGGAAGATCATCGCCATGTTCCGGCCGCGGCGGGTGCACAGCGCGGCTTCGGTCAAGCGGGTGAGTTCCTCGCCGGCAAGGTTGATCGAGCCTTCGACCATCGCCTTGTCGGGCAGCAGGCCCATGATGGCAAGGGCTGTCATCGACTTGCCCGATCCGCTTTCGCCGACCAGGCCCAGCATCTGGCCGGGCGCCACGGTGAAGCTGACCCCGCGCAGGATCGGCGCCGGGCCGTCGGGCGTGGGCAGGGTCACCCGGAGATTGTCGATCGCGAGCAGCGGCGCGTCGGCAGCGGTCATGGGCGTGTCCGGTCCTTCAGAGGCAGGAGGGCAGAGGCTGGAGGGCGGGAAGCAGTGACGGGCGGGGCATCAGCGCGCCCGCCGGAGCTTGGGGTCGAGCACGTCGCGCAGGCCGTCGCCCAGCAGGTTCAGGCCCAGCACCGTGAACACGATCGCGAGCCCGGGAATGATCGCGAGTTGCGGCGCCATGTAGATGAAGGTCTGCGCCTCGTTCAGCATCCGGCCCCAGCTTGGTGTGGGCGGCTGGGTGCCGAGACCCAGATAGCTGAGGCCCGCTTCCGCCAGGATCGCCAGCGCGAACTGGATGGTCGCCTGCACGATGATGATCGACATGATGTTGGGCAGCACGTGGTGCAGGGTGATGCGCACGGTGCCCTTGCCGGACAGGCGCGCCGCCATGACGTATTCGCGCGACCAGATGGCCAGTGCGGCGCCACGGGTGACGCGGGCGAAGACCGGGACGTTGAAGATGCCGATCGCCAGGATCGAGTTCACGGCGCCGGGGCCCAGCAGGGCGGTGATCATCACCGCCGAGAGCAGCGCCGGAAAGGCGAAGGCGAAATCGCTGAACCGCATCACCAGTTCTTCGATCCAGCCACGCCGGGCGGCGGCGAGGCAGCCCAGCGCGGTGCCGAGCGACAGGCCGATGCCGACCGCGACCACGCCGACCAGAATCGAGTTCTGGGCGCCGGTCATGATCATCGACAGGATGTCGCGACCGAACTGGTCGGTGCCCAGAAGATTGAGGTCCGACGGCCCCTGAAGCCGCGTGCGGATGCTCATCCGGGTGGGGTCGAGCGGCGTCCAGAACAGCGAGGTCGCGGCGATGCCCAGGAAGAGCAGGGTCAGCACGCCGCCGATGACGAAATTGCGGCTGGCGACGGCCCGGCGCGCGATCTCGACCAGCGGCGATGGGCGGCGGATGGTGACGGGGCCAGGTGTGACGGGGCCAGGTGTGGTGGGGCCGGGTGTGACGGGTGCGGTCTGGCTCATGGTCTGGTGCTCCTCACGGCCCGTCACATCATGTCCCCGCCGCGCCTGAGGCGCGGGTCGAGGGCGGCATAGGACATGTCGACCAGGAAATTCACGAACACGACCACGGCCGCGATGATCACCACCAGGCTTTTCACCGTGATCAGGTCGCGCTGGGCGATGGCCTGGAAGATCAGCCGGCCGACACCGGGCAGGGCGAAGACGTTCTCGATGATGATCGTGCCGGCCAGCAGCGACGACACCTGAAGGCCCAGAATGGTGACCACCGGGATCAGGGCGTTGGGCACGGCGTGACGCCACAGCGCGGCACTGCGGTTCAGGCCCTTGGCACGGGCGGTGCGGACATAATCCTCGCGCAGCACTTCCAGCACCGACGACCGGGTCACGCGTGACAGGATGGCCGCCTGCGGCAGTGCCAGGGCGATGGCCGGCAGGGCAAGGGCCGCGATCACCGGTCCGACACCGGCGTCCCAGCCGGGAAAGCCGCCGGCCGGCGTCCAGCCCAGATTGACCGCGAACAGGATGATCAGCAGCAGGGCGAACCAGAAATTCGGCACCGCGACACCCACCTGTGAAAAGCCCATCACGCCGAAATCACCCAGCTTGTTGTGATTGCGCGCGGCATAGACGCCAAGCGGCAGGGCGATGGCGGTGGACAGCAGGATGGCAAGCAGCGCCAGCGGCACGGTGATGGCGATGCGGTCGCCGATCAGCTCCGACACCGGCACGCTATAAGTGTAGGAGCGGCCGAAATCGCCGACCAGCATGCCGCCCAGCCAGCCGAAGAACCGGTCCGCCAGCGGCTGGTCCAGCCCGAGCTGCGACCGGAGCGCCGCCACCGTGTCGGGCTCGGCGTTCAGGCCCAGCATCACCGCGGCGGGGTCGCCCGGCAGGATTTCGAGCACGACGAACACGACCGTCGCGGCGACCAGCAGGGTCAGCGCCAGGGTGATCAGCCGTCGGAACAGGAACAGGGCCATGGAGCCGGCGCGTCCTCGGATGGATGTCGGGCGGGGCGGGGCAGTCCTGGTGCGGAAACCCCGTCCGGGGCGCCCTTGGAACGGCGCCGCGGACGGGGGACTGGTCACTCGGTCCAGTGCACCTTGGTCAGATCGTTGACCTGGAACGGACGATCGGTCCACAGGCCCTCGACCTTGGCATTCCAGACACCGTATTGCGGCAACTGGAACAGGAAGGCGTTGACCGAATCCTCGGCGATCATCCGCTGGGCATCGCCATAGAGGGCGGTGCGCTCGGCCTGATCGGTGGTGGCGTCGATCTTCGCCATCAGTTCCTTGAAGGCGGCGTTGTCATAGTTGAAGTAGTAATTGTCGCGGGCATAGATGCTGATATCCATCGGCTCGGTGTGCGAGACGATGGTCATGCCATAGGCCTTGTTCTTGAAGACCTGGTCCAGCCACTGCGCCCATTCCAGCGGCACGATTTCGGCCTTGATGCCGACATCAGCCAGCATGGCCGCGATGATCTCGCCGCCACGGCGGGCATAGGGCGGGGGCGGCAGCATCAGCACGGTCTTGAAGCCGTCGGGATAGCCGGCCTCGGTCAGCAGCGCCTTGGCCGCATCGGGGTCGTAAGGATAGCGGTCGGTGAGGTCGAGATAGCCGGGCGCATGCGGGGCGAAATGGCTGCCGATCGGCGTGCCATAGCCGAACTGGCCGTCGATGACGGCCTGACGGTCGATGGCATGGGCCACGGCGCGACGCACCCGGATGTCGTTGAACGGCTTGGCGCCGTTGTTCATCGCCAGGATGGTTTCGCCCTCGGTGGTGCCGATGGCGACCTTGAAGCGCGGATCGGCTTCAAGCTGCGGCAGGTTCTCGGGCGCCGGGAAGTTCGAGAAGGCATCCAGATCGCCGGCCAGGATCGCCTGAAGGGCGGCGGCGGGATCGGCGATGAACTTGAAGGTCGCCGACGCCAGCGCCGGCTTCTCGCCCCAATAGGCGTCGTTGCGGACCAGTTCGACCCGGTCGCCCTTGACCCATTCCTTGAAGGTGAACGGCCCGGTGCCGACAGGCTTGGTCTTCTCGGCCTCGCCAGCACTCTCGGGCGCCACGATGACCGCATCGCCCCAGGTCAGGTTGAACAGAAGCTGCCCGGCGGGCTTTTCCAGTGTCAGCACCACGGTCAGCGGGTCGGGCGTCTCGATCGACTTGATCGGGGCGAACAGGCCCTTCTGCGCATTGACGCTGTTCGGCGCCACGGCGCGGCTGAAGCTGTATTTCACGTCGGCCGAATCGAAGGTCGTGCCATCGTGGAAGGTGACGCCACCATGCAGCTTGAAGGTATAGGTCAGCCCGTCATCCGAGACCGTCCAGCTTTCGGCCAGCAGCGGCTGGATCTGGCCGCGTTCGTCGAGGCGGACCAGACCTTCGAAGACGTTGATATGCACGACCTCGTCGATCGCCGCCGCGGCGCCCGCGGTGGGATCGAGATGCGGCGGCTCCAGCACCGCGCCGATCGAGAACGTATCCTTGGCGGCAAGGGCCGCGGCCGGCCCGAAGGCCACCGCCGTCCCCAGAAGTGCCGCGGCGAGCCACGGCTTGATGGTGCCCATGTCTAGTCAGCCTCCCTGCGCGGCCCGATTGAGCCGATGCCCGTGAATGGACCGATACCCGGGGTAGCGCCCCAGTGTTTCGGCCGCATAGACGCCGCGGGTCAGGGCACGGGCGACGCAGTCTGCCGCGTGCATGCCGAGCCGGGCGACATCCGCCGCCGGATCGGTGAGCGGACGCCGTCCGGTGGCGAGTACGAAGATCGTATCACCGTCGAATGGCGTGTGCATCGGGCGCACCGCGCGGGCATAGCCGTCCTGGGCCATGATCGCGATCCGCTCCGCCTCCCCGCGGGTCAGATCGGCATCGATTGCGACGATGCCGATGGTGGTGTTGCCGGCGGTTGCCGCTGCCGCCGGATCTCCGGTCGCCAGACGTCCGTCGGCATCGTCAGCCACGGCCGGCCTCTCCCCGGAGGCCGCGGCTGCGAGGTCTTCGCCCGGCACGCCGGGGCGACCGGGCGTGAAGGTGAAGTCGTGGGTGGTGGGCTTTGCCAGCAGATGCAGCGGCTGCCCGCCGAATTCACGGCCCATCTCGTGCGCCCAGGCCCAGAAGCACGGCGTGCCGGGAATGACCGGGGTGCCGAAGGCATTGCAGGCGACCAGCGCGCCCACGGTGAAGCCTTCGCCCGTCACCACCGAGGCGCTGCCCAGCCCGCCCTTATAGGCGCCGGCCTTGGCGCCATAGCCGGCACCGGCATTGCCTTCGGTGACGGTGGTGCCAAGTGCGTCCATCGCCTGATCCGCCAGCCGGCGATAGGGCGGTTCGCGGCCCCAGGCCTTGTCGCCGCCATTGACCAGATCGAACAGGATCGCCGAGGGCACGATCGGGATGATCGCGTCGCCGACCCGGTGGCCGCGTCCCTCGGCCGCCAGCCGGACCATCACCGCCGAGGCGGCGTCCAGGCCATAGGCCGAGCCCCCGGACAAGACCACCGCATGCACCTTCTGCACCATCGACGACGATTTCAGCGCATCGGTTTCCCGCGTGCCGGGGCCGCCGCCGCGCACGTCCACCGCCGCCAGCATCGGCTCGTCGGGCACGATAACGGTCACACCGCTCCACAGCCGGTCGTCATGGGCCTGCCCCACCTTGATGCCGGGCACATCGGTGATCGCGTTCAGTGGCCCTGGGTGGAATATGGCACCATCAGGTTGGGCGGCACCGGCACGGGACTGGGTCATCGGGTTGCGAAGGCTCCGGATGGTGCGGTCAAAAGGGGCGGCCTTGGGGCTGGGTGGCGATGGACGCGGCTGCCGGCCGCAGGACTGCCTAACATGTCTCGTATGACCGGCAGGATTGCCAGACGATACGGGGCAAGGCTTTCTAGACTGGCCCCCTGCTTCAACAAGTCGGGAAGCCTAGCGTTTCATTGTTTTGTGGTCAACTCTTTGGAGGAATGACCACTTGTTTCTTCTCGTGGACGTTTCGTTTCTAATATTGTCTTGATGATTTTTAGTGGTCTATCGTGCCGCGACATCATCGTCAGAGGCGCGGATGGCATCGGTCAGCAGCAGGTGCAGGGCGCTGTGGTCCAGCTCGCCGCGGCCCTGTTCCACCAGAGCCGCGAAGCAGTCGCGGACCAGGCGGGTCGCCGGCAGATCCAGCCCGTGCGCCTCGGCCAGACGGGTCGCCTGGGTCATATCCTTCAGATGGATGCGGGACTTGCCGCCCGGCACCATGTTGCCGGTGACCATGCGTTCGCCATGCTGGCGCAGGATGGTGCCATCGGCGAAACCGCCGATCATGGCGGTGCGCACGCAGGCCGGATCGGCGCCGGCGGCCTCGGCCAGGGCCAGCGCCTCGGCCACGGCCTGGATCACCACGCCGACCACGACCTGATTGGCCGCCTTGGCCACCTGACCGGCGCCGGGGCCACCGATGCGGGTGATCCGCGCACCCAGAACCTGCAGCACCGGCAGCGCCCGTGCCATCGCCGCGTCACTGCCGCCGGCCATGATCGACAGACTGGCGGCCTCGGCGCCGCGGGTGCCGCCCGAGACCGGCGCATCGACCAGCGCCGCTCCGCAGGCATCGGTCAGGCGTTGGCCGATCGCGGGGGTTGCCAACGGATCGGTGGTGCCCATATCGATCGCCAGCGCCGGTGCCGGCCGGGCCTGGGCGACACCGTCCGGGCCGAACAGCACCACCTCGACGGCGGCGGTATCGGTCACGCAGATCACCACGATATCGGCGCCGGCCGCCGCGTCGGCGGGGGAGCTGGCGACCGTGGCGCCGGTTTCGGCCGCAACCGCGGTCGCCGCCTGCGTGCTGCGGTTCCACACCCTGAGCGTCGCGCCGGCTTTCGCCAGATGCCCGGCCATAGGCCGCCCCATCAGCCCCAGCCCCAGCATGGCGATGACAAGGCCGTCGAGGCGCGGGCGCGGCGCGGCCTGGGTCTGTGCGGTATCGGTGGTGTCGGGGAAACCGGTCATCGGGGGCTTGTGCTCCGCAAGAGGGGGATGCTCCGGCTGCGGGGCGGTTTGAGCGGCGCGCCGGGGCATGATGATATAAACTCCGCTTTCATCCCACGATCCACGCCCTCGCGCCGTTCATCAAGGAAATGCCCGCATGACCGATCACATCCTGACCAGCGAGGCCGAGCTGGAGGCGCTGTATGGCGCGCCGGTGCCGGCATCCCTGACCAAGGAGGTGCCGGCGCTGACGCCGCCCTATCGCGCATTCATCGAGGCGGCGCCGTTCTTTTCCCTGGCGACGGTGGCGCCCGACGGGCTCGACTGCTCGCCCCGCGGCGACCCGGCGGGCTTCGTGCGGGTGGTGGATGATCGCATGCTGGCAATCCCCGACCGGCGCGGCAACAACCGCATCGACAGCCTGCGCAACATTCTGCGCGATCCGCGCGTGGCGCTGATGTTCCTGATCCCCGGCAAGGGTGAGGCCCTGCGCGTCAATGGCCGGGCCAGCCTGTCGGTGGCGCCCGATCTGCTGGACAGTTTCGCCATCGATGGCAAGCCGCCGCGGACCGTGATGCTGGTCGCCATCGACACGGTGTATTTCCAGTGCGCGCGGGCGCTGTTGAGGTCCGGATTGTGGACACCGGCAAGCTGGCCGCGCGCCGACACGCTGCCGACCGCCGGCGACATGCTGGCCGCCGCCCGCGACGGCTTCGATGGTGCCGCCTATGACAGCGAGGCCGGCACCCGCCTGCCACGCACCTTGTATTGAACCGGGTGCCGTATTGAGCCGGGTGCCCGGGTCTTGATCCGGGCGCCGGGCCGGTGATCGGCCGGTGCCGGGGGTGACCGGCTAGGCGTTTGATGTGGTGACATTTTTCCGCCGGAGCGAGGGCGGTGCGGAAAGACGTTGCATCTGATGCATGGATGGGGCTAAACAACGGGCCTTGCGGCTGCCGGGGGCTTCGTGCACGCTGCCGACGTAGTCGGTGTTAACCGCCTGCGCCACAAGATGTGGTAGCGGCCCTCTCATATACCGGTGGGCTGTCGCATCAATGGGGCCAGAATCGACCGTCCGGCGCCGGATCGACCGTTTGGCGGATGGCGGCCGGACGGCCATGGCACCCTCGCCCCCACCTTCGCGCCCGTCGCAGTCCTGATGTTTTCGGGGGCCTGTCGACGGGATCCGCGGCCCGCAAGCCGCCCGCCCAAGGAGGCGATCGAGCATGTCCTTCATCATCGCGGAAGCCGAAGACGTCGTGGCCAACCCTCTCGATCTCGTCGAACAGATCGTCATTGCCAATGAATGGCCGTTCGACCGTCAGACCGATGACGAAATGGCGGTGGAGATCACCGGCAAGTTCTGCGACTTCCGTCTCTGGTTCGCCTGGCGCCCTGAAACCGCCGCCCTGCATCTGTCCTGCGCGCTGGACATGAAGGTGCCGGTCGGGCGCCGTGGTGGCATCTATCCGCTGCTGGCGCAGTTGAACGAGCGCCTGTGGCTGGGCCATTTCGATCTGTGGACCGAAGAATCGGTGCCGTTGTTCCGCCACACCCTGCTGGTTCGCGGCGGCCCGCTGACCCCTGAGCATGTGGAAGAGGTGGTCGATATCGCGGTCACCGAATGCGAGCGCGCCTATCCGGCCTTTCAGTTCGTGATCTGGGGCGGCAAGACCGCCGAAGAGGCGATCACCGCCGCCATGTTCGAAACCGTCGGCGAGGCCTGATCGTCATGACCGCGAGCAGCACCGCAGCCCTGGGCCCGGCCGGCCATATTCTGGTGATCGGCGCCGGCCGCATGGGTGGTGCCATGATCGACGGCTGGCTGGCCGGCGGTCGCGCGCCGGCCACGATCACCGTGATCGAGCCATCGGCCGATGCCCGTGCCCGGCTCGGCGCCCGCGGACTGGTGGCGGCGGCCGATGCCGATGCGGTCGCGGTGCCCGATGATGGCTTCGCGGTGCTGGTGGTGGCGGTGAAGCCGCAGAGCTTCGAGGCGGCATTGCCGCCCGCGGCCCCCTTGCTGTCGGCCGGAACCCTTGTGGTGTCGGTGGCCGCCGGCAAGCCGGTCGCCACGCTTCGCAACCTGCTGGGCCACCCGCGCCTGGTGGTGCGGGCGATGCCCAACACCCCTGCGGCAATCGGTCGCGGCATCACTGGCTGCTATGCCGTGCCCGAGGTGGATGGCGCCGGCCGCGCCACCGCCGAGGGCCTGCTGTCGGCGGTGGGCGAGGTGGTGTGGATCGCGGATGAGGATCTGATCGACGCCGTCACCGGCGTGTCGGGCAGCGGCCCGGCCTATGTTTTCCATATGATCGAGGCGATGACCCAGGCTGGCGTCGCCGTGGGCCTGCCCCATGAAACCGCCCGCCGTCTGGCCCGGGCCACGGTGATCGGTGCCGCGGCCCTGGCCGATGCCTCGCCGGAGACCGAAACCGCGCTGCGCGAGGCGGTCACCAGCCCCGCCGGCACCACCGCCGCCGCTTTGGCGGTGCTGATGGACGACACCAACGGCCTGCCGTCGCTGATGACCCGTGCGGTCACCGCCGCACGCGATCGCGGCCGTGCCCTGGCCGATTGAGTCGTCGGCCAGGTGTGGGTGCAAGGCCGTGGTCACGCAAGGCGTGCCTTGACGCAGCGGTTGGGCCGCCGCGAGACCTGAGGGCGGCCCGGAGCTGCGGTTCTTCGCCGCAGCCGGCCCTGAAATATCGCAATCTGCAACGTTTTTCCGGGACCGTATGGCGGACCCGGTTGCGCAACCCTCTTGCCCCGAAGCCTGGTTCAGGTCACTAATCGGCAAAAGCCCGAACATGCGGAGCGCCGGAGAGATGACCCACGCCATTCACGGCATCGATCATGCCATCATCGGTGTCGCCGACCTGGACGCTGCACGCGATCAGTATCGGCGGCTCGGTTTCGCCGTCACCGACCGGGGCCGCCATGTCGGCTGGGGGACGGCGAATTATTGCGTCATGTTCGATCATGACTATCTGGAATTGCTGGGGTTGATCGATCCCGCTGCCTTCACGAACGGCCTGGATCGCTTCCTGGCCGATGGCGAGGGCGGGCTGGGCGTGGTGTTCGCCACCCCGGATGCCGAGGCATCGCATGCATTGCTGGGGTCCGCCGGGCTGGTGGCGCCGGAAAACGCGCTGCGCGAGCTGGGGCGGGTGATCGAGAACGGTCCCGACGGCCAGCCGGTGGACCTGTCGTTCCGCAACGTCCATCTGGCCGAGGGTGCGACGCCGGGCCTGTCGGCGTTTCTGTGCCAGCACCTGACCCCTGAAAAGATGCGTCGCCCCGACTGGATGGCCCACCCCAACACCGCCCGGGGCATCATCTCGGCCACCATCGTGATCGACGACGTGACCGGTGCGGCCGAAGCCTATAGCCGGCTGTTCGGCACCGGCGCCGTCACCCCCACCGACACGGTGATCGCGGTGCATACCGGGCGCGGCGTGCTGATGTTCGCCACCCCCTATGACCTGCCCAATCTGCATCCGGATCTGGATGACGAGCCGCGCAAGCGCGATCACGGGCTGGTGGCGCTGCAGATCGGCATTGCCGACCGCGATGCCGCGGCGGCGGTGCTGGACCGGAACGGCGTCGCCTATGAGCGCGAGCAGAATGGCGACATCATCATCGGCCCCGAGGAAGCCTGCGGCGTGCTGATCGAATTCACCGCCGCCTGACGCGGGTCATGTGGGCGGACATGCTCCGCCCACACGGCCCGCATCGCCGGACCTTGTCAGATCGCCGGGCGGCGCGGGCCCATCAGCCGGCGGTCGAGGAAACGCAGGGTGACCTCCAGGGCATAGCGGGCCTCTTCCGGCCGGTAATCGGCGCGGGCCTCGCAATTGAAGCCGTGGCCGGCCTGGGGATGGACGTAGATTTCGGCGCCCGGCACGGCCATGCGCAGTTTGTCGGCGGTGGGGCCGGCGGGGATGTGGCCGTCGCGGCCGCCCAGATGAACCAGCAGCGGCGCCTTGGACCGGATGCCCTGATCCAGATACTGCGGCACCTGGCCGCCGTAATAGCTGACCGCGGCATCGACCGGCAGTCCGGCGGCGGCCAGATAGGCCAGGCTGCCGCCCCAGCAATAGCCGACCACGCCCACCGGGAAATTGTCGCCACGGCCATCGCGCAGCCGGCGGATGGCCGCGGCGATATCGGCCAGCGCCACCTCGTCCGACACCTGACCCTTCAGCGCGATGCCGCGCTTCAGATCGCGGGCGTCATAGCCAAGCTCGATGCCGGGCTCGACATGATCGAACAGCGCCGGCGCGATCACGTCATAGCCGGGCAGGGTGAAGCGGTCGGCGACGCCGCGGATATGCGCGTTGACGCCGAAGATTTCCTGGACCACCACCAGCCCCGCGCGCGCCGGAAGCCGCGGCCGGGCATACCAGGCCGACACCGTGTTCTCGGCGGCGGGATCGAGACGGATGAACTCACCCATGTGCTGAACCTCGTGACGGAGTTGCGACGGCCGGGCCGGAACATGCCGGACCGTCTCTGAGATACCCCACGGCGCCACCGAACGGAAGCAATCAGGCGCGGCCTCGTGGATCTGCGTGAGCAGGCGAAAAGCCAGTACGAGACCATCGTCGCGACCCTGACGGCGCGGAACCTGCCCGGCGGAGACCGGATCCTTGCAGATATCGGCATCAACCCCGCACTGGTTGCCGGTGCCGCGGCGGCCCGGGCCTCCTATGACGCGACCATCACCCGGATCGACGGCGTGCTTGCGCGTCTGGATGGCGGCGGCACGCCGGCGATGACGCCCGCCGACTGGACCGCGCTGTGCCAGACGCCTTTCGAGGCACTGGAAGTCCTGTCGTTCAGTGCGCTCGACAATGCGGCGGAACGTGCCGCAGAGATGACCGCCGACGGGCGGCGCGCCCTGATCACCGATGCCGTCATCATAGCCCTGCTGGTGGTTGCGGTCGCTGTGGCGGTGCTGACCATCCGGCGCCGTTTCGCCCGGCTGTCGACCGCCATCGGTCGGTTGAGCGCCGGTGATTATGACACCCCGATCGACGCCCTGAACCATGACGGGGCTCGATCGGGCTGTTGGCCGACGGCCTTCGGAAAACCGCGGCCGGCATGCGGCGTGTCGTCGGCAGCGTCGGCGACGAGGCGGTGACCGTGGCCACATCGGCCGAACTGGCGACCGGCAATGTCCAGACCGTTGCGGCGGCGACCGAGGAATTGTCGTCGTCGATCGAGGAAATCGCCCGCCGGGTTCAGGGCAGCGCATCGACCGCGCGTGAAGCTGTGGGCCATGCCGACAAGACCAATGCGACGGTCCTGGCGTTGAGCGGGTCGGCCCAGCGCATCGGCGAGGTGGTGGAGCTGATTTCGCAGATCGAGGCCCAGACCAATCTGCTGGCGCTGAACGCGACCATCGAGGCGGCGCGGGCCGGCGACGCCGGCAAGGGCTTTGCCGTGGTCGCACAGGAGGTTAATAATCTGGCCACCCAGACCGCCCAGGCGACCGAGGATATCGGCCGGCAGGTGGCGGAAATTCAGGCGGCGACCGGCGATGCCGTCAACGACATCCGCGCCATCACCTGGTCGATCGGTGAGATCGACCAGTCCGCCTCGGCGATTGCGGCCGCGGTGCAGGAACAGCGTGCGGCCACCCAGGAGATCGCCCGCAATGTCAACGAGGCGGCATCGGGCACGAGGCGGGTGCACACCACCATCGGCAAGGTGGCCGAGGCCAGTCGCGATGCCGGTACCGCGGCGGTCGAGGTGCAGGAGGGTGTCGAGCACATGGTCGGAGATCTCATGACCCTGCGCCGTCAGGTCGACGACTTCCTCGGCAATCTGCGCACGGTCTGACGCATCGGCCCTGCCCTCGGACCGGGGGCAGGGCCGATGGCCGCGATGGGGTCAGACGTTGAACAGGAAGTGGAAGACGTCGCCGTCGCGGACCACGTATTCCTTGCCTTCCATGCGCAGCTTGCCGGCGGCGCGGGCTTCGCTTTCACCACCGCAGGTGATGTAGTCGTCATAGGCGATGGTTTCGGCGCGGATGAAGCCGCGCTCGAAATCGGTATGGATGGCGCCGGCGGCCTGGGGGGCGGTGGCGCCCTTGCGGACCGTCCAGGCGCGGGCCTCCTTGGGGCCGACCGTGAAGAAGGTCAGCAGCTCAAGCAGGCTGTATCCGGCGCGGATGACCCGGGTGAGGCCGGTTTCCTCAAGCCCCAGCGCCTCAAGGAAGTCGCGCTTCTCGGCCTCGTCGGAGAGCATGGCGACCTCGCTCTCGATCTTGGCGGAAACCACAACCGCCGCGGCGCCCTCGGCTTCGGCGCGGGCGAAGACCCGGGCCGACAGGTCATTGCCGTCGGCGGCGGCGCCCTCGTCGACATTGCAGACATAGAGCACGGGCTTGGCGGTCAGCAACTGAAGCAACTGGAAGGCGCGGCGTTCCTCGGCATCGACCTTCACGGTCCGGGCGGGGTGGCCGGCCTGAAGGGCGGTCAGCACCCGGCCCATCAGCTCCACCTGGGCCTTGGCATCCTTGTCGCCGCCCTTGGCACGCTTTTCGATGCCGGCCATGCGCTTCTCAAGGCTTTCGAGATCGGCAAGCATCAGTTCGGTCTCGATGGTCTCGGCATCACGCAGCGGATCGACGCCACCCTCGACATGGGTGATGTCGTCATCCTCGAAGCACCGCAGCACATGGGCGATGGCGTCGACTTCGCGGATATGGGCCAGGAACTGGTTGCCCAGGCCTTCGCCCCGGCTGGCGCCGCGCACCAGGCCCGCGATGTCGACGAAGTCGAGCTGGGTGGGGATGATCTGCTTCGATCCCGCAGCCGCGGCCAGCTTGTCGAGGCGCGGATCCGGCACCATCACCCGGCCGGAATTCGGCTCGATGGTGCAGAACGGATAGTTGGCAGCCTCGGCCGCGGCCGTGCTGGTGAGCGCATTGAACAGGGTCGACTTGCCGATATTCGGCATGCCGACGATGCCGCACTTGAAGCCCATGGGATCACTCCTCGGCGCCGGTGCCGCCCACAGGGGTCGTCCCCGCGGCGTCCGGCTTCGCAGGCCTTGGCGGCCGTGGTGGCTTGGGCGGACGCACGGCGTCCGCGACCTTGCTCATGAAATCGCTTGCAGCACCTGAGAGCAGCAACGGCACATGCGCCGCCACCGCGTCGATCAGGTCGCGCAGCCAGGCCTGTTCGGCCTTGGCGAAGTCGCTCAACACCCAGCCATGGACGCGGGCCTTGTCGCCCGGATGACCGATGCCCAGGCGCACGCGCACGAAATCGGCACCCAGATGGGCGGTGATGTCGCGCAGCCCGTTATGGCCGGCATGGCCGCCGCCGGTCTTGATCCGCAGCTTCGATGGCGCCAGGTCCAGTTCGTCGTGAAACACGATGATCCGGGCGGGCGGGATCTTGTGGAAGCGGGCGGCCTCGGCGACCGAGCGGCCGCTGGCATTCATATAGGTGAGCGGTTTCAGCAGGATGACGCGCTCGTCGCCGATCCGGCCTTCCGATATCTCGCCCTGGAACTTCCGCCGCCAGGGCGGAAGCCCATGGCGGCGGACGATCTCGTCCACCGCCATGAAGCCGATATTGTGGCGATGGCCGGCATATTCGGGGCCGGGATTGCCCAGACCGACCAGCAGCCACATGACCGGTCAGGCCTCGTCGCCGCTCTCGGCCGCCGCGTCCTCATCGGCCAGAACCGCGGGGGCCGCGATGGTGGCGATGGTGAAGTCGCGATCGGTGATGGCGGGGCGCACACCCTTGGGCAGTTCCACGGCGCTGATGTGGATGCTGTCGCCGATCTCGGCCTTCGCCAGATCGACCGTGATCGACTGGGGAATGGCGTCAGGGGCGCAGATCATCTCGATCTCATGGCGCACGACGTTCAGCACGCCGCCCTTCTTCACACCGGGGCAGGTCGCCTCGTTGAGGAAGTGGACAGCCACGTCGACGCGGACTTCCTGATCGCCCGACAGGCGCAGCAGGTCGACATGCAGCGGCATATCGGTCACGGGGTGCAGTTGCACGTCGCGGGCCAGAACGCGGATGCTGTCGTCACCGACCTTCACTTCCAGCACGGTCGACAGGAAGTCGGCGGTGCGGCTGTGGATCAGGTTGAACTCGCGGGCATTGAACGAGATCATCGTGGCGGGCTGCTTGCCGCCATAGATGACGCCGGGAACGAGGCCGTCGCGGCGGGCCTGACGCGCGGCCCCCTTACCGCCGCGGTCACGCACCGTCGCGTTCAGCACGGGCTGGGTGGTCATGATGGTATGCTCCTGCATGTGCCGGCGGTTCACGATCAGAAACACGCCGACGGTTGATGCCCGGTCGCTGACGGGGTGGTCCGGAAAAGCGGCAGGGCGGGCCTCCAGGGGTGCCCGCCCTTTTGAACGCTTGTGATCCGGGGTGTCAGTCGAACAGGCTGGACACGGAACTTTCATCGGCAATCCGGCGCATCGCCTCGCCGATCAGCGGCGCGATGGTCAGGCTGCGAATATTGCGGGACACGCGCATCGCCTCGGTGGCGGCGATCGAGTCGGTGACGATCAGCTCTTCCAGCGCCGAGGAGGTGACGCGGGCAACCGCGCCACCCGACAGCACGCCGTGGCTGACATAGGCCTTCACCGACCGGGCGCCATTGGCCATCAGGGCGGCGGCGGCGTTGCACAGCGTGCCGGCGCTGTCGACGATATCGTCGATCAGGATACAGTCGCGATCCTCGACATCACCGATGATGTTCATCACCTCGGACACGCCGGCACGTTCGCGCCGCTTGTCGACGATGGCGAGATCGGCATCGATGCGCTTGGCGACCGCGCGGGCACGGACCACACCGCCGACATCGGGCGAGATGACCATCAGGCTGCGACCGCTGGACGTTTCCTGGATGTCGCGCACGATCACCGGTGCTGCATACAGGTTATCGACCGGAATGTCGAAGAAACCCTGGATCTGGCCGGCATGCAGGTCCAGCGTCAGCACCCGGTCGGCGCCGGCGGTGGTGATCAGGTTGGCGACCAGCTTGGCCGAAATCGGTGTGCGCGGGCCGGGCTTGCGGTCCTGGCGGGCATAGCCGAAATACGGAATGACGGCGGTGATGCGGCGGGCGGAGGCGCGCTTCAGCGCATCCAGCGTCACCAGCAGTTCCATCAGATTGTCGTTGGCGGGGTGGCTCGTCGACTGGATGACGAACACGTCCTCGCCGCGGACGTTTTCAAGGATCTCGACGAATACTTCCATATCCGAAAACCGGCGGATGTTCGCCTTGGTCAGCGGAAGGTTGAGAAACGTCGCGATCGCTTCGGCCAGTGGCCGGTTGCTATTGCAAGCGATAACCTTCATCGACACTGCCCCGCGATGATCTGTCCGACTGCCGGATGATGAGGTGATGGACGCACGCCACCCGCGGGATCGGCTCCCGAGGCTTCGATGCCGTAGGTCAACTCAACCCAGGGTCGCGTCGACCGTCCGTGCGAACTGTGCGAGAAAAGGCCAGGGGCCGCAAGACGTTGTTGCGGGCCCGCCGGACCTGTCGACGCGGGCGCAAAATAGCAAGGCGTCTCGAAGCTGTAAACATGCAGGCGGCGAAGACCGACCGTCCGCCCCACGCATGGCATGGCGGTGCATGGCCCCGGGGCAACACCCGAAGGCTTTCGAACGCGAGATCAGCCGTCGATCGGCGGGATCATGTCAGTCCGGATCGGGCAGGCTGACATAGATCAGCACGCCCAGAATGGTCATATAGAAGCGGAAGGCCGCGTCCTGGCCGTTCCAGACGCTGGACTGCCACATGGCGAACCATTCGCCGCCGACAATCATGAAACCCACGAACCAGACCAGAAACCCCGTCGCGGCACCATAATGGACCAGCCGCTTGGCCCGCGCGAAACCGGATGCGGGGGCCGAGAGCGTGCGGAACATGGCGACCGCCGCCGCCAGGAACAGGGCACCGGTCACCCCCTCGCCGGCGATGATCAGCCAGTATCCGATGTGCCACAGGGTCGGATCGGTGATCGCGCGCCACAACAGGGCATTGTCGGGGAAGGTATCGTCCATCGACAGCACATGCGAGACGAAGGCGAAGTTCGATCCGTAATCGGTGATGTTGTTGACCGTGACGAGGATGGCGAAGGCGGCGAGCCCCAGAACCATCAAGGTCTTGGCGATGCGTGGTGCCAGCATGCCCGTGCTCCAGACCGATGCGGCACCCGATCCCGCGCCGGCGCGGGCGGCCATCACATCATGATACAGCTTGCCATCATGCCCAGAACCAGCAGCAGCGTGAAGATGATCAGATGGGGCATGGCGACGGCATCCTCGGCGGGCAGTGCGGCGGGGTCGTGGCGATCATGCCGCCAGAAGCTTGAAATGATCCACGTCGACCAGCCCGAAATCGGTGATCTTGAGATGCGGGATCACCGGCAGCGGCAGGAAGGCGAGTTGCAGGAAGGGTTCGGCCAACCGGCAGCCGAGCGCGCGGGCGGCATGGCGCAGCTCGATCAGCCGGTCGTGAACATGGGCGGCGTCGCGGTCGCTCATCAGGCCGGCGACCGGCAGGGCCAGTTCGGCCAGAACCCGGCCGTCGCGCACCACCACGAAGCCGCCGCCAAGCGTGATCAGCCGGTTCACCGCCACCGCCATGTCGGCATCACAGGCCCCCACCACGCAGAGATTGTGGCTGTCATGGCCGACCGACGATGCGATGGCCCCGGCGGGGAAGCCGAAGCCCTTCACGAAGCCGCGCCCGACATTGCGGTTGCTGCCATGGCGGGCCAGCACCGCCACCTTCAGCGCATCCTGCGACGGATCGGCGCGGCGTTCGCCCTGAACATAGGGCAGGGTCAGGGTCAGATGATCGGTGATCAGGCTGCCGGGGCGGATGCCGATCACCGGCGCGCCCGGCCCGGCGGCGGGCATGCGGAAGATGTCGGGGGTGACGGCCGGCAGCTTGACCGACCCGAACCCCACCTGCGCCGGCATGCCGGCATGATCGAAGATGCCCTCGTCCACCACCCGGCCGTCGCGGATGACGGTGGCGACGGCGCAGGTCTCAAGATCGTCCAGCACCACCAGATCGGCACGCCGGCCGGGGGCGACCAGCCCGCGATCCTTCAGCCCGAAACCCTGGGCCGCCGACCAGGTGGCGGCGCGATAGACCGCCCCGACCGGCGCACCGGCCCGGATCGCCGCCCGGATCAGGTGATCCATATGGCCTTCCTCGGCGATGTCGAGCGGGTTGCGGTCGTCGGTGCAGAAGGCGAAGAACGGCGAATTGCGCCAGTCGAGCAGCGGCGCCAGGGTCGCTACATCCTTCGACACGCTGCCATCGCGGATCAGCACCTGCATGCCCTTGCCGATCTTCTCCAGCGCCTCGGCGCGTTCGGTGCATTCATGGCAGTTGCGGATGCCGCAGGCCAGATAGGCATCCAGCTCACGCCCCGACAGCAGCGGCGAATGGCCGTCGATATGGGCGCCGTCGAAGGCCGCCAGCTTGTCGAGCACCTCGTCATCGAGATTGAGCACGCCCGGCACGTTCATGAACTCGGCCAGCCCGATCACCGAGGGATGGTCGCGAAAGGCCAGCAGATCGTCGGCGGTCAGCCGGGCGCCGGCGGTTTCAAGCGCCGTCGACGGCACGCAGGACGACAACTGCACCCGCAGATCCATGGCGGTGTGGCGGCTGGACTCCAGAAAGAACGCCAGTCCCGGAGCACCCAGCACATTGCAGATCTCGTGCGGATCGGAAATCGCCGTGGTCGTGCCGCGCGTCAGCGCCAGCCGGTCGAATTCCGCCGGCGTCACCAGGGTGCTTTCCACATGGACATGGGTGTCGATGAACCCCGGCACCACCACGCGGTTGCGGGCGTCCACCTCGACCCGGCCACGATAGCCGGGGCCGACGCCTGCGATATGATCGCCACAGATCGCGACATCGGCGAGGTCGAGCGCGCCGGTCGCCAGATTGAGCACCCGGCCGCCGCGCACCACCAGATCGGCGGCATCGCGGCCGAGCGCCTGATCGATGCGGCGCTTCAGGGTGGCTTTGGCGCGATCGCGGCTGGCGGCGCTGGTCATGCGGGTGTCTCCGGGGGCGGGTGGCCGGGCGGTGTTGTTGCCACTTGCCTGATGTGGTGGCGCGGCGATGCAGCGGCAAGCATGCGGGGGTGGGCGATGCTAGGCCAGCAGCGTGATCGCCGAGACCTGGCGGCCGTAATCGGGCTCGCCGCGATGGGTGGTGCGGCGATACGAGAACAGGGTCGTCTCGTTGACATAGGTGTCGATGCCAAGCGACGCGGCGGTGATGCCGCTCTGCCGCAGCCGGTCGAGCAGATAGCCGGGCAGATCGAACTGCAACCGGTCGGCGCGGCCGGGGGTGAAGAAGCCTGCGGCGGCGGGATCGGCGGCGATCGCGGCGGCGCGTAAGTCCGGCCCCACCTCATAGCTGGCGGCGGCGATGCACGGGCCGATGACCGCGCGGATCAGCGCGCGGCGGGCGCCGGCCGCTTCCATGGCCGCGATCACGGCATCGGTGACACCACCCACGGCGCCTTTCCAGCCGGCATGGGCGGCACCGATCACCCGCGCCTCGGGATCGGCGAACAGCACTGGGGCGCAATCGGCGGCAAGCGCGCCCAGAACCACGCCCGGGCGGGTCGCGATCATGCCATCGGCCTGCGGCCGGCTGGTGGCGCCCCGGCCGGCTTCCGGATAGAGGATGAAACCAGGGCCATCCACCGTGACCACCGCCCGGCCATGGACCTGATGATTGGTGATCAGCGGCGCCGCGCCGCCACCAGTGAGCGCGGCGGCGACCCGGGCGCGGTTGGTGGCCACGGCCGTGGCCTCGTCGTCGCTGCCCGGCCCGCAATTCAAACTGGCATGGATGCCGGCCGAGACACCGCCCCGGCGACCGAAGAAGCCGTGGGCGATGCCGGGCAGGTCGAGAAGGGGATGGCGGTCATGCGGCGGCGGGGTTGGGGCGGTCATGACGGCAAGATCCTTCACGCTGGGTACACATGGTTATGGGCGGCGCGGTGGATGGAATGTGCGATCAGGCGTCGTCGAAGCCGGGCACGGGCGCAAAGCCGGGGGGCGGGGTTGTGGCCCTGGTCAATGCCAGCACCTTGAACAGCGTGCCCATCTGGTCGGGCGCCGTCAGCCGGCGCAAGGCGGTGGCGATTGCGGCCCGCGCCGTGCCGTCGGGTGCGGCGCGGGCCAGCCGTTCGGCCCTGGCGCCGATGCCCAGCCGGCCAAGGAAGCGGCCCTGGCCGACCGGGCCATGGGCGGTGGCGCCGGCGGCGGTGGCGGCAGCCGCCAGCCGTTCGAAATCGACATGCACGGTCAGATCGGCCAGCCCCGGCCCGATCAGCGGATCGGTATGGGCATGGGCGCGCATCGCCTGGAAAGTATCGCCGGGGGCGCTGAGGCCATGGCCGTAATCGACGATCAGCGCGGCACCGCCATTGGCGGCGATCCGTGCCGCCACCCGGCCGGCAATGGCGATGGCGGCGGGCTGAACCTCGGCCAGACTGCCGGGCGGCACGGCCGCGAGCGGCGCGCCGGCGATACGCTGGGTCAACACCTGCGCCATGGGGCTTGGATCGGGGGACAGGCCATAGCGGAAATGGCCGGGTCGGTCCGGGTCCAGGTCGATCATCCGTTCCGACCACAGACCGTCGGGGCGTCGCACCAGTTGCTGCACCGGCAGGGCGTCGAAGAACTCATTGGCGATCAGCAGCACCGGCCGGTCGGCGGGCAGGTCGTCGATGTCGTCATGCCAGGTGACCGGTCGCGGCAGACCGCATTGCGACAGCATCGCGGCCTGCGCCGCTTTCAGCCGCGGGCTCTGTTCCACCAAGTGCACGTCGGCCATGTCGAGCAGGCCGGGCAGCATGCGCATGGCGCGGAGACTGTCGGCCATCAGCGTGCCGCGGCCGGGGCCGAGTTCCACCAGCAGCGGCCGCGCCGGCCGGCCGGCCTCGTCCCAGGCCACGGCCAGCCACAGCCCGACCAGTTCGCCGAACATCTGGCTGATTTCAGGCGCGGTGACGAAATCGCCGCCGGCGCCGAACGGCTCGCGGGCGGTGTAATAGCCATGCACCGGATGGCCCAGCGCCAGGGCCATGTAGCTGCCGACGGTCATCGGCCCGTCATGGGCGATACGGCCGGCGATGATGCGGCCGACCGGCGTGTCGGCCGGCAGGGGCGTTCCGGTGGCGTCGGATGGCGGCGGGACGGGATCTCCGGCGGTGGCCATGGGATCAGCCCGCCCGGCGGCCGGTGCCGGCGCCGGTGTCGCGGCCACGGGCCTGCAACACCAGATAGACCCCGATCAGGAACATCGGCAGCGACAGCAACTGGCCCATGGTCAGCCCGGCGGCCAGGAAGCCCAGGAAGGCGTCGGGCATACGGAACAACTCGGCGATGGACCGGGTGATCGCATAGCCGATCAGGAAGATGCCGGCCAGAAGCCCCGGCCGCGCCCAGGTCGACGGCTTGCGGGCGATCACCCACAGCACCGCGAACAGCAGCGCGCCTTCCAGCAGGGCTTCATAGATCTGGCTGGGATGACGCGGTTCCGGGCCGCCCATCGGAAAGATGATCCCCCAGGGCAGATCGGTGGGCCGGCCCCACAACTCGCCATTGATGAAATTGGCGATGCGGCCGAAGAACAGGCCGATCGGTGCCGCCGCCGCCACCAGATCGCCCACCGTCAGCGGTGCCACACCCTTGGCGCGGGCGAACAGATACATCGACACGGCAACACCCAGCAGCCCGCCATGGAAGGACATGCCACCCTTCCAGACCATCGGGATTTCAAGCAGGTGATCGATATAGTAATCGGGCCGGTAGAACAGGACATACCCGAAGCGCCCGCCCAGGATCACACCGAAGGTGACCCAGACCAGCAGATCGTCGATGGCGCGTTCGTCCAGGCCCAGCGGATGGCGCCGGGCCAGTGCTACCACATACCGCCAGCCCAGCAGCAGGCCCGCGATATAGGCAAGCGCGTACCAGCGGATCGCGATCGGGCCGATGGCGATGGCCACCGGGTCGATATCGGGAAAGGGCAGGCCGGTCATCGGCAGCGGGCCTCATCAGAACAGGGCAGGGCGGGAGATTGCGGGGCGGCGTGGATGCCGCGTGGATGCGGGGCAGGGCGGGTGTGGACGGTGAACGAGCCCCGTGACGGCCGGCAGTCTACGAGCGGGCGGGACGTCGCTCAAGCGCCGCCGGCCGGGACCGATCACCGCATGGCCACCCACCATATATGCAGGATGCGCCGGCCAATGTGACACTGTTAACGATCTGGCAGGCATGTTATGCATCCGGCTTGTCATGCGCCCGTGCATGAACAGTCCGTTTCCGTCATGCACACTTGCCAACATGATCCTGTTACCCTTGCCGCTGCCGCGAAGGGATCGGGCATCAGCCTTGGACGCTGTGGGAGCTTGCCGATGCAGAGCAACAACCCGTTCTTCGACGATATGGCCCGTATGGCCAGTGGTGCCATGAGCGGCTTTGCCGGTCTCCGCCAGGAGATCGACCAGTTGGTGCGCCAGCGGGTGGAGCGCATGCTGGCCGAGATGGGGGCCGTGACCCGCGACGAGGCCGATGCGCTGCGCGCGCTGGCGGCGGGGCAGGCGGACCGCATTGCCGCACTGGAAGCCCGGGTGGCGGCGCTGGAGACGCCGGTGGCCGACACCACGGGCGATACCACGGCAACCGACGCGTCCGAGGATCAGCCGGGCGCCGACGGATCCTCGGGATCTTGAGCGGGTCCACCGGCGCCGGACCGGTGCCGGCACGACCCGGCTTCGCCATCATTGCGCTCTGGCTGGGCGTGCTGGCGGTGTCGACCGGTGCCATCTTCGCCCGCATGGCCGATGCCCCGGCGCTGGTCATCGCCACCGGCCGTATGGTGATCGCAAGCCTGGTGCTGCTGCCGTTGATCGGCCTGCGGCACCGGACGGCGATCCGTGGCCTGTCGGTGCGGCATCTGGCGCTCGCCGGTGTGGCGGGTACCTTTCTGGCGCTGCATTTCGCAACCTGGATCAGTTCCCTCAGCTATACCTCGATCGCCAATTCGGTGCTGCTGGTCAACACGGTGCCGGTCTGGGTGGCGCTGGCCGGGCCGCTGGTCGGGCTGGATCGCCTGGACCGTCGGGGCTGGATCGCGGTGACGCTGGCCTTCGCCGGGGCGGCGGTGGTGTCGGCACCATCGGTCAGCCTGGAAGGCGACGGCCTGCTCGGCAATCTGCTGGCGGTGGCCGGGGCCATTGCGATGGCCGCGTATCTGCTGTGCGGACGTGCGCTCAGGGCACGGCTTGACCTGGTCCCCTATATCATGCTGGCTTATGGCGTTGCCGCACTCATCCTGCTTTTGGCGACGCTGGCGGCCGGCCTGCCGCTTCTTGGACACGGGACAGCCACATATCTGGCCCTTGTCGCGATGGCACTTATCCCCCAACTAATTGGTCACAGCACCTATAACTGGTCGCTGAAAGCTCTGCCGGCGACGGCGGTGTCGATCTCGCTTCTGGGCGAGGCCGTCTTTGCAAGTCTGTGGGGATGGTTGTTCTTCGCCGAGGGTCTGCCGCCGTCCACGCTGGCCGGTGGCGCCCTGGTTCTGGCCGGCATCGTGCTGGCCCAGACCAGCCTCGACCGAACGCGACACGCAGGGGCCGGTCAGGCCTGAGCACTGGATCCGTTGCCAACGGATATCGTGTCCTGGTCCCGACCCAACCTGCGGAAACCGCCGGCCGCGCTCTTCACCTGAGGTGGTCGTAACTTTGCCCCCTTATTGACACTTGTTCCCACAGGGTCTCGGACCCACGATCGAGCTCATGGACGACGATCTCATCTGGAAAGCGCTCTCGGACCCCAGCCGCAGGCGCATCATCGAACTTCTTCACGCGCAACCGCGTCGCACCGGCGACCTTGCGGCCTGCTTCGAGGTGACCCGCTTTGCGGTCATGAAGCATCTCGACCTTCTGGTCGAGGCAGGTCTGGTCTCGGTGGAACGTCGCGGTCGCGAGCGGTGGAACCGGCTGGCGCTCGAACGCCTCACGCCGACGGTCGCAGGCTGGCTTGCCCAGTTCGCGGTCGGGACCGAGGCCGAACAGGGCAATCTGCCCGGTGCGGTCGAGGCCATGGCGATCGAGGCGGCTGTCGAGATCGACCTGCCGCGCCGACGTGCTTATCAGCTTTTCGTCGAACAGGCGGAAAACTGGTGGCCGCGTGAAGGAGAGGGCCGTGTACGGCTCGAAGCCGCAACCGGCGGCTGGCTTTATCTCGACCGCGGTCCCGGCCGCCCCCAGATGATCTGGGCGGTGATCGGCGATGCCCGGGCGCCTGCGGCCGTCGAGCTGATCGGCGCCTGCGGACAGAAGGGCGTCGAAAGCGCCCGGACGCGCCTCGCCTTCGAGAAAGCCGGTAAAGGCCGCACAGTGGTGCATCTGCGCACCGATGCCCTCGTCACCCTGGATCAGGGTGGCAGGGAACGGTATCGCAGTTTCTGGCGCCGCCTGTTAACCGATGCCTTCGCAACATATGCCGACAGCCAGACCACGCCCGGCGACGCCGACCTCGACATCGAGGACGACGAGCATGGCGAGGCCCAGGCGGGCAGCACCGGCTGGCGCCGCGCCGTCAACGACGACGCCTGACCCCAGCCAGATATCCCGACCACCACACGCGCCGGAGCCCGGAGATGACCCGGCTCCGGCGTGCGTGTATCTGGGCCGTGTGGTCGGGCTGCCCGGTCCTGGCGGCTTTTTCCTTGACGATCGCCACGCCCTCCCCTAAAGAGACGACTTCCAAAAGGCACCCGTCCGGGGTGCCGCCATCGACGACGCCGGCGCGGCGCATCGTCTGAGGGTTCCACGAAGCGTCCGCCCGCTGAAGGTTTCATCATGGCCCGTCGTTGCGAGCTTACCGGTAAGCGTTACATGGCAGGCAACAATGTCAGCCATGCGCACAACAAGTCCCGTCGCCGTTTCAACCCGAATGTCCAGGACACCGCGGTGTATTCCGATGTCCTCGGCCGCTCGGTGCGTCTGAAGGTGGCGGTTTCGACCCTGCGCTCGATCGAGCGTCGTGGCGGTCTGGACACGTTCCTGGCCGATGCGCCCGAGGTCGACCTGTCGCTTCCCGCCCGTCGGCTGAAGAAGCTGATCGGCGACAAGCGTGCGGTCCAGGCTGCGGAGCGTGCCGCCGCGGAGTGATCCGCCAGGCCCGCGACCGATTGCCGGCGCAAGCTGCCAGTTGCATGATGAACCCGCGCCGGTCACCGGTCGCGGGTTCATCTGCGTCTGGGGCCTGATCCAACGACACCCCCGATCTTTGACCAGCCAACCCGGGAGGCGCAGTTCGTGTCGCCCCGGATTATCCGACGGCCTGTGCCGCCGTCTGGACGTCGGGCCCCGCTCAAGCCGGCCCGTGGCGTCCCTTTCAGGGAAAAGCCGCCTGATGATCACCGAACAATCGTCCCGTGCCGCCCCGCTCAGCCGCCTGTGGCTGCCGGTGCTGGCGATGACCGCCGCCATCGTCGTGTCCAACATCCTGGTCGGCTTTCCGATCAATGACTGGCTGACCTGGGGCGCCTTCAGCTATCCGCTGGCCTTTCTGGTCACCGACCTCACCAACCGTCGCTTCGGCACCGCATCGGCCCGCCGGGTGGTCTATGCCGGCTTCGCGATCGCTGTGGTGATGTCGCTGTGGCTCGCCGATCCGCGGATCGCGATCGCGTCCGGCGCCGCCTTCCTGGTGTCGCAACTGATGGATGTGGCGGTGTTCGACCGGCTGCGGCGCCGGCCCTGGTGGCAGGCGCCGCTGGTGTCGTCGTCGCTGGCTTCGGCCTTCGACACGGTGCTGTTCTTCACCATCGCTTTCCTTGGCACCGGTCTGCCCTGGATCAGTTGGGCGGTGGGCGACTGGGCCGTGAAGATGGCCATGGCGCTGGCCATGCTGGTGCCTTACCGCGCGCTGATGCGGGTGCTGCTGCCGGTACCGGATGTCGAGGCCCGGCGCGCCGGCTGATCAGCCGGCGCCGGATCAGCCGCCGCCGGATCAGCCGCCGCCGGATCAGCCGCCGACGGGCGCCTTGAACCGCCGGGCATCGATCCTCAGGGCGCGCAGGCGCGAGGCAAGGGTGGTGGGCGGCAGGTCGAGCAGCGCCGCCGCCCCCGCAGGGCCATAGATCCGGCCGCCACACCGGCTGAGAGCTGCCTCGATCGCCTGACGGTCGCGGTTGCGGCGCTCGGTCTCGGTGATGATGGCGGCACCCTCGGCGGCGGCGGCCTCGCCGGCCCCGGCCATGGGGGCGATCGCGCCCCGTGATGCCGGTCCCTGTATGGCCGGCGGCGGATCGCGCATCTCCAGGTCGAAGCGCAGCCGGCCGCCGGATGCCAGGATCGCCGCCCGCTCGATCACGTTTTCCAGCTCGCGGACATTGCCCGGCCAGTCATAACCGGTCAGCCGCTCGACATCGCCCCGGGTCAGCTTCAGTGGCGGGATGTTCAGCCGCCGGCAGGTCTGGGCCAGGAAATGGGCCGCCAGCAGCGGCACGTCGTCCAGCCGCTCGCGCAGCGGCACGCTCTCGATCGGGAACACGTTCAGGCGGAAATACAGATCCTCGCGGAACCGGCCGCGGCGGACCTGATCCTTCAGGTCACGATTGGTCGCGGCCACGATCCGGACATCGACCGCGCGGGTGCGTTCCTCGCCCACCCGCTCGAAATGTCCTTCCTGAAGCACGCGCAACAGCTTGCCCTGCAATTCCAGCGGAATTTCGCCGACCTCGTCCAGAAACAGCGTGCCGCCATCGGCCAGTTCGAACCGGCCCACCCGGTCGCGGACGGCGCCGGTGAAGGCGCCGCGGACATGGCCGAAGAATTCGCTTTCGAACAGCTCGCGCGGGATCGCCGCGCAATTCACCCGGATCAGCGGCCGATGTGACCGACGCCCGGCCTCGTGGATGGCGCGGGCGATCAACTCCTTGCCGGTGCCGCTTTCGCCGGTGATCAGCACATTGGCATCGGTCGGTGCCACCAGATCGATCTGCTGGGCGATCTTCTGGATGGCGGCATTGCGGCCGATGATGTGGTGGTGGTTGACCTCGGTGCGGATTTCCTCCAGCAGATAGGCGTTTTCGCGCTCCAGCCGTTCGCGCAGGGCATCCACCTCGGCCAGCGCCGCATGCAGCCGTTCCTCGGCCTCGCGCCGGCTGGTGACGTCGCGAAACACGATCACCGCTCCCACCACCATGCCGCGATCGCGGATCGGCGTGCTGGTGTATTCCACCCGGATCGGCCGGCCGTCACGGCACCAGAACACCTCATCCTCGACATGGCGGATCTCGCCCTCGCGGAAGGCGGCATAGATCGGGCATTCATGCTCAGGATAATGGCTGCCATCGGCATGGGTGTGGTGAACCATGCCATGCATGTCGTGCCCGACCAGTTCCTCGGCCCGCCAGCCCAGCAGCCGTTCGGCCGCCGGGTTGACGAAGGTGGTGTGGCCATCGGCGTTGATGCCATAGATGCCCTCGCCGGCGGCGCGCAGGATCAGCTGGTTCTGGCGCTCGACATCGCGGAAGAACCGCTCCACCCGCCGCCATTCGGCGATGCCGCTTTTCAGATAGGCATCGGCCTCGGCATCGACATCGCGGCGGTGGCGGTCGTCCTGGTCGGTGGCAACCAGCAGGATCAGGCTGTCGCCCGCATCGGGCGGCAGGCGGGTGCCGTCATATTCCGCCACGACGTCGCTGCCATCGGGGCGGGTGATTGTCATGCCCCGGGTCCAGGCATGGCCCTTGTCCAGCACCGCTTCGGTGAACACCACCAGCGCCGGCATCTGGCCGGCGTGAAGCTCGCTCATCCGATGTGCGGGCAGGGTGTCGGCCGGCATGCCGTACAGCCGCCCCGCCGCCGGATTGGCCAGCAGGATGCGGTCGGCGATCGGATCGAAGACCAGCATCGGCTGTGCCGCGGCCTGGAACAGCAGCCGATGTAACCCGGCGGCAAGCGGCACCGGCGGGCGGTTGACACGGGTGACGGATGTGTCGGGCATGAACGACCCCCGGAACGGCGGGTGAAGGATGGTCTGGTCGCGGGGGTATGCACAGCCTAGCACGATGTACCGGCGGATCACGAGATATCGTGACATACACCACGGAAACTCGTTGATCACGAGATGTCGTGGTGACGGACGTCATGTGATGCCGCGTTAAATATCATTCTATTTCAGTAACTTGATGTTCAGGCCACCGGTTGGCCCGCCGGTTGCAGTACAGAGGTCCATCCAAGGTGGCGCCCCCGCCCGCCGATCGCCGACCGACCATGTGCTGGGAGTGCCTCATGACCATCAAGAGCCTGGGCGATGCCTTCAACCCGGATGTCGATCTGACCCATGGCGCGGCCTGCGCCTGTGCTGCCTGCACTCCGGCCGGCCGGCGCTTCACGGCTGCGACCGTCGAGCCGGCGGTGCCCGCGGACAACGAGGCGCTGGTCGACCGGATGGTCGAGAATGCGGTGGTCCGGTCGGTATTCGGCGGCAACGAGATCGCGCGCCGGTCGTTTCTGAAGACCATCGGTGCCGGCGCCTTCGCGGCGGCCCTGGCCGGCATCATTCCGCTCGACCGGGTGAAGGCGGCGGTGAAGGACGGGATGGGTGGCGGCGGGCCGCTTGAGAAGACCAGACTGAATATCGGCTTCGTGCCGATCACCTGCGCCACCCCGATCATCATGGCCCATCCGATGGGGTTCTATGAGCGTCAGGGCCTGGACGTGCAGGTGATCAAGACCGCCGGCTGGGCGGTGGCGCGCGACAAGTCGCTGAACAAGGAATATGACGCGGCCCATATGCTGACGCCGATGCCGCTGGCCATCACCATGGGTGCCGGATCGACCGCCCAGCCCTTCGTGATGCCGGCGGTCGAGAACATCAATGGTCAGGCGATCGTGCTGCATGTCGATCACAAGGACAAGCGCGACCCGAAGCAGTGGAAGGGCTTCAAGTTCGGCGTGCCCTTCGAATATTCCATGCACAATTTCCTGCTGCGCTATTACGTCGCCGAACACGGCCTCGATCCGGATCAGGACATTCAGATCCGGGTCGTGCCGCCGCCGGAGATGGTGGCCAATCTGCGCGCCGGCAATCTGGACGGCTATCTGTCGCCCGACCCGTTCAATCAGCGCGCGGTGTGGGAGAAGGTCGGCTTCATCCATCTGCTGACCAAGGAGATCTGGGAAGGCCATCCCTGTTGTGCCTTCGCCTGCTCCAAGGCCTTTGCGGATGAGTTGCCCAACACCTATGGCGCGCTGATGATGGCGCTGCTGGAAGCCACCGCCTATGCCGCCGACCCGGCCAACCGCAAGGAAATCTCGGCGGCGATCGCGCCGGCCAACTATCTGAACCAGCCGGTGCCGGTGATCGAACAGGTGCTGACCGGCCGCTTCGCCGACGGGCTGGGCGCCGTGCAGGACGTGCCCGACCGGATCGATTTCGATCCCTTCCCCTGGCATTCGATGGGGGTGTGGATCCTGACCCAGATGAAGCGCTGGGGCTATGTTTCCGGCGATCTGGACTACAGGGCGATCGCCGAACAGGTCTATCTGGCGACCGAGACCGGCGAGCGAATGAAGGCGATGGGCCAGACCCCGCCCGAGACCACCTATCGGACCCACACGATCATGGGCAAGGTCTTCGATCCGGCCGATCCGGACGGCTATTTGTCCAGCTTCGCGATCCGGCGGGGGTGACGGATGGGCATGCCATCGCTTCGTATCCGCGCAGGCCTGCTGTCGCTCGCGGTCCTGGCCCTGATCCTGGGGGTGTGGGAGCTGTCGAACCCGGCGCCGGTCGCTGATGCGGCCCAGGATGAATATGCCCGGCTGATGGGCGGCGCCGACACCCAGGCGCGCCTGCCGGCCCCATCCGACATCCTGGGGCGCGCCTGGGAGGAACTCAGCGACCCGTTCTATGATGCCGGCCCCAACGACAAGGGCATCGGCATCCAGATCGGCTATTCGCTTTACCGGGTCGGGCTGGGCTATATCGCGGCGGCCGCCATCGCCCTGCCGCTCGGCTTCCTGATCGGCATGTCGCCGCTGGCCTACAAGGCGCTGGACCCCTTCATCCAGGTGCTGAGGCCGATATCGCCGCTGGCCTGGATGCCGCTGGCGCTGTTCGTGATCAAGGACAGTCAGGCCTCGGCGATCTTCGTCATCTTCATCTGCTCGATCTGGCCAATGCTGCTGAACACGGCCTTCGGGGTCGCCAATGTCCGCAAGGACTGGGTGAATGTGGCGCGCACCCATGAACTGGGCGCGCTCGCCACCGCCTTCCGGGTGATCCTGCCGGCGGCGGCGCCAACGATCGTCACCGGTATGCGGATCTCGATCGGCATCGCCTGGCTGGTGATCGTGGCGGCCGAGATGCTCGTGGGCGGCACCGGCATCGGCTATTACGTCTGGAACGAGTGGAACAATCTCGACCTGACCAGCGTGGTGTTCTCGATCCTGATCATCGGGATGGTGGGCATGGCGCTGGACATGATCCTGGGCGCGCTCGCCCGTGCCGTCGCCTATGCCGATTGAGGGGGGCGATCCGATGACCACCGGCACCGACACAACCCGATCCGCGACCACCACACGCCCGTTTCTTGAGGTCAGCGGCCTTGCCCGGCGCTTCCCCGCCCGGGGCGGCGGCGAGGTGACGGTGTTCGAGCATGTCGACTTCACCATGGATCGCGGCGAATTCGTCTGCGTGATCGGCCATTCCGGCTGCGGCAAGTCGACCATCCTCAACATCCTGGCCGGGCTCGACACCGCCTCGACCGGGGCGCTGGTGATGGATGGCCACGAAATCAGCGGTCCGGGCCTCGATCGCGGCGTGGTGTTCCAGAATTACAGCCTGCTGCCCTGGGCCAGCGCGCTCGACAATGTCATCTTCGGCGTCCGTGCCCGTCACCGGTCGTGGTCCAGGGCACAGATCCGTGCCCACGCGCTGGCCCATCTGGCCAAGGTCGGCCTGACCGGCGGCGCCGAGCACCGCAAGCCGTCGGAATTGTCGGGCGGCATGCGCCAGCGGGTGAGCATCGCCCGCGCCTTCGCGATCGAACCCCGGCTGCTGCTGCTGGACGAACCCTTCGGCGCGCTCGATGCCCTGACCCGCGGCACCATTCAGGACGAGTTGATCCGGATCTGGTCGGGTACCGATCAGAGCGTGTTCATGATCACCCACGACGTCGACGAGGCGATCCTGCTGGCCGACCGCATCCTGCTGATGACCAACGGCCCTCGCGCGCGCATCGCCGAAAGCGTGGTGATCGACATTCCCCGGCCGCGTGCCCGCGACACCATCCTGCATGACCCGGCCTATTACGCGATCCGCAACCATCTGGTCGAGTTCCTGACCCGGCGATCGCGTGAACTGGCCGGTGGCGACCCGGCCGGAGGCGCTGGCCACCCGCCCGCCTCGCGCACCATCCGCTTCGCCCGCAGCCCGGCCGAGGCCGGATCGAGCGGGCCGGATGGCGAGATCGTGCCGCTGATCCGCGCGGCCCGCTGAGCGTGGCCGCGGCCCGCACCCTGTCCTCCGCCTGCCCCTGTTGATATCCCGGAAGGATCGACGATCATGACCGCAGAAACCCCCCTGTCGAAGAGCGACGCCACCGCCCTGATCCTGGCCGCCAAGGCCGCGAAGGGCCTGAGCTGGGAGGCCATCGCCGAGGCCGTCGGCATGTCGCCGGTCTGGACCACATCGGCGGCGCTGGGCATGAACAGCATGAGCCCCGCCACCGCCGAGGCGCTGGTGGCGGTGCTGGATCTGCCGGCGGCGTTGGTGCCGGCGCTGGTGGCCTTCCCGACCAAGGTCTGGGACCAGACGGTGCCGACCGACCCCGCGATCTATCGGCTGTACGAAATCGTCGGCGTCTATGGCCCGACGCTGAAAGAGGTCATCCAGGAGAAATTCGGCGACGGCATCATGAGCGCCATCGACTTCACCATGGAGGTGGAGAAGGTCGAGGATCCGAAGGGCGATCGGGTGAAGGTGACGATGATCGGCAAGTTCCTGCCCTACAAGGCCTGGTGATCTGATCGCCAGGCAATGACCCCCGCGGTTCTGGCCCGCACCGCGGGGGTGGCGAGGCAGGTGGCGACCGCCTCATATCCCGGCGTGCCAGGATATGGGGCGACCCGCATCGGCGGGCTGTGATTGGCCGGGCAGAGGATGATCGCCTCGTCAGCCCCCACCGCCGCCAGATCCAGGATGGCGGATGATCGGGTCAGCATGATCAGCTTCCGGCCCCCGGGCCCCCGGCGGCGCAGATACGCGATCAGCGCCTGCTGGCTTGCCGGGTCCAGCCCCTGTTCCACCATGTCGATGACCAGAGCCTGCGGGCTGGCGGCGCCGATCGCGGCCATCAGCACGCGCAGCGCGTCGGACAGCGTGGCGCCCTCCTCTGCCAGCCAGTCGAGCGCCTCGGCCGTTGCCGTGCCGGCATCGGTCACGCGGTCGAGGCCGAGAAAGCCCGCATCGGGCAGGGCTTCGGCCAGACAGCGCGCCAGACGGGTCTTGCCGCTGCCGAGCGGGCCGGTGATGTAGGTCAGCGCCGGGATATCGCGGAACACGAAACGCTCGCCACCCCAGGGCCAGGGCAGGTCGACCGCGACCTGAAGGTCGGCATGCGGGCGCAGGATAGCGGCAAGATCGGCCGGGTCCGGTGCTTTGCCCTGCGCGAGATCGGATCTGAGCGCGCCGATCCGGGCGATGGTGGCGGCAAGATCGCCGGCCTGACGCGCCAGCGCCGCCTGATGGCGGGCCAGCACCGGCGCCAGATCGCGCGCGTCGCCATCCAGAACCCGCGCGACCTGGGTCAGACTGAGGCCCAGCGCCCGCAAGGCCACGATGTCGGCCGCCCGCGCCATCGCATCGGGACCATAGGCCCGCCACCCCGCCGCCGTGCGCGCCGGGGTGACCAGCCCCCGCTGTTCGTACAGCCGGAGTGCCTTGGGCGACACGCCAAGCCGGGCGGCGGCTTGTGATGGTGACAGGGCCGGGCTGGATGGTGGCATCGGTTGTCTCCTGAGTGTGGGCGGGCTCGAATGTTCGGCCCGGCCACCTCTCTTATCGGCCCGGCCCTTGGGTCCGGGTCAAGGGAATGATGTCGTCGCAACATTGTGGATAAAAACATTCAGTCTTGACTGTTTGTTAGTAGGCGCACACTCTTGTCACCAGAGGCGAGGCATCCGGCTAGGAGGCGGGCATGACGCAGCAGACAGGTGTCGCCATGCCGGCCAGGGCGCGGCGGACGCAGGAAATGCGCAGCGCCGAGATGCGCGACAAGCTGCTCTACGCCACCCTCGATGTGCTGATGGAAGCAGGCTATGGCCGTCTGGCGACACAGGCGGTGTGCGAACGCGCCGGCGTGTCACGCGGGGCCCTGCTGCATCATTATCCGACCCGCGCCGATCTGCTGGCGGCGGCGATCGAACGGCTGCTGGACGACGAGATCGTCGAGATCCGGGGCATGGCGGCATCGGTTCGCTCCGGCGCCATCGGGCTGGATGCCTTCGTCGACGATCTGTGGCGGCGGTTCTCGGGCCGGCTGTTCTATATCACGCTGGAGCATATCACCGCCGCCCGCACCGATCCGGACCTGCGCGACGTGCTGCTGCCGATCGTGAAGCGCTTCCATGTGGCGCTGGACCAGATGTGGACTGAATTCTTCGCGGCACGCGGCACGGCCGACCGCGCCACCACCACCGTGCTGAACCTGACGCTGTGCCTGTTGCGGGGCATGGGCGCGCAGACGGTGCTGAAGCCCGATCCGGACTATTACCAGGAGCTGTTGCGCGCCTGGAAAACGATCCTGGCGACCCTTGTCGAAGGGCGCGGGACAGGCGGCATGCCGCATCTGCCCGATTGAGGCGATGCGGCCTGCGGGAGACGCGCGACCGACCGGCCCCATGCACGGAGACCCGTGTACCAGAAGGGCTGGCGGTGGCCCCGGATATCCGGCGAGACCGGTATTCGGGATGGCGCGGATGACAGGGATGGCAAGGAGTGTCAGGGATGACAGACAAGACCGGATCGACCATGCGCCGGCTGCTGGCGGGTGGATCACTGGCGGTATTGACGGTGGCGATGGCAGCGACCGTGCCGGGCATGGCCCGGGCCGACGGCACGCCGTTCCGGATCGGGGCGTTGAACCCGGTGACCGGCGCCGGCAGCCCCTATGGGCCGGGCATGCAGAAGGCGATCGTGATGGCGGCGGAGGAGGTCAACCAGACCGGCGGCGTCTGCGGCCGCATGCTGGAGGTGACCGCCGAAGACACCCAGACCTCGCCCGACGCGGCGGTGCTGGCGGTGAAGAAGCTGATCGAGGTGAACGGCGCCCAGGTGATCATGGGGACGTGGTCGTCGGGCGTGACGCTGGCGGTGATGCCGATCACCACCGCCGCCGGCATTCCGGAGCTGAACACCTCGGGCGCGCCGGCGATTTCGATGGAAGACAAGGACGACATGGTCTGGCGCTTCCAGGCGACCAATGACCGCTTCGGTCAGGCCTTCGCCAAGATCGCCACCATGCGCGGCTTCAAGCGCCCGGCGACCATGGCCTATAACAACGCCTCCGGCATCGGCAACACCGAGGGCTTCACCAAGGCCTGGACCGCCGGTGGCGGCGAAGTGGTGAGCGCCGTGGTCTATGAACCCAAGCGGCCGAGCTATCGTTCCGAATTGCAGCAGATTCTGGCCGCCAACCCGGATGTGGTGGTGATGGGATCCTATCTTCAGGACACGACCGTGATCCTGCGGGAATGGTTCCAGAGCGGTCAGAGCCCTGATCTGAAATGGATCATTCCGGGCTGGGCCGCGAACCAGCAGTTGATCGACGCCCTGGGCCCCGAGGTCGCGGCCAGCATCATCTCGGTCGACAGCATCAGCAACGAGACCGCCCCCAGCTATGACCATTTCGCGGCAGCCTATCAGGCCGCGACCGGCAGCCCGGCATCGGGCAATGTCTATGCGGCGATGACCTATGACATGGTCATCTCGTGGGGGCTGGCCATGCAGGCCGCCTGCCCCGACACGGCCCCCAAGGCGATCAACGCGGCGATCCGCAGCATCGACAGCGCCGATGGCGAGCCGGTCTATACCTTCGCCGAGGGCAAGGCCGCGATCGAGGCCGGAAAGACCGTGAATTATGAAGGCGCGTCCAGCCGGCTGTCCTTCGACCAGTATGGCGACGTGACCCCCGATTTCAGCCTGTCCGAGATCGAGGGCACCAGCTTCGTGCGCAAGGACGTCGTCAAGTTCTGACGCTCGGCGCCGGTCCGGCGGTGTCCCGCTGCCGGACCGGCCACGCACATCCCTTGCATCACGTCCTTCGTGGAACCCGCCAATGGACACCGCCTATTACCTCAACCTCGCCTTCAACGGGGTTGTCGAAGGCTCGATCTATGCCCTGGGCGCGCTGTCGATCACGCTGGTGTTCGGCATCGCCCGCTTTCCCAATGCCGCGACCGGCGATGTCATGACGGTCGGTGCCTTCGGCGGCCTTGCCGGCACCACGCTGGGTGGTGGTGTCGTCGGCGCCATCCTGGCCGGGGTCGCCGCCTCGGCGGCGGTGGCGGTGGCGTTTTATTTTCTGCTGTTCCGGGCGCTGGCGAAACGCTCGGCGGTGGCATCGATGATCGCCTCGATCGGTCTCGCCTTTTTCCTGCGCGCGGCACTCGGCTTCTTCATGGGCCATGACCAGCGGGTCTATGACCTGCCGCTGGCGCGCGCGACGCTGGTCGGGCCGCTGCGGGTCCAGCCGGCGGATGTGCAGGTGATGGCGGCGGCGGCTGTGGCGCTGGCCGTCACCTTCGGGCTGCTGCACCTCACGCCGATCGGCCGCCGGATGCGCGCGGTGGCCGACAACCCCGATCTCGCCCGCGCCAGCGGCATCAATGCCGGCCGGGTGATGGTGGTGATGTGGCTGATGGCGGGGGCATTGGCCGGGCTCGCCGGGGTGCTGCTGGGCGTGAAGACGGTGGTGACGCCGGATATGGGTTGGGATCTGCTGCTGCCGGCGTTTGCCGCCACCATCCTCGGCACCATCGGCAATCCGGTGGGCGCGGTTCTGGGCGGCCTGCTGATCGGCGTGGCGCAGGAACTGTCGACCCCCTTCGTCGGCTTCACCTACAAGATCGGGGTCGGTTTCGCGGTGCTGCTGCTGATGCTGATGATCCGCCCGCAGGGCCTGTTCGCCCGCAACGCGCTGGTGCGCTGATCTATCTCAAGGCCCGGCTAAGGACATCGACCGATGGATATCTACCTGCTCGCGGTCGCGGTCGTCACGCTCACCTATATGCTGATGACCTTCGGCCTCAATCTTCAATATGGTTTCACCGGGCTGATCAATTTCGGTCTGGTCGGCTTCTTCGCCATCGGCGCCTATACCAGCGCCCTGCTGGTGATGGCGGGGGTGCCGCTGCTGCTGGGCTTCGCCGCGGCGGCCCTGCTGGCGGCGCTTGCCGCCTGGCCGGTGGCACTGCTGTCGCTGCGGCTGCGGATCGAGTATTTCGCGATCGTGATGCTGGGATTTTCCGAGACCATCCGCCTGATCATCACCAATGAGCGCTGGCTGACCGGCGGCGTGCAGGGGATCCCCGGCATTCCATCGGCGGCGGCGGCCCTGGGCATCACCGGCGTCGATCCTAATCTGGTGACCCTGGCGCTGCTGGTGGTGGCGGTCGTGCTGGTGCTGGCGATCAACTGGCGGCTGGTGAACAGCCCCTTCGGCCGGATGATCCAGGCGATCCGTGATGACGAGGAGGCGGTGCGCTCGCTGGGCAAGCAGCCGGGCCGGTTCAAGGTGGCGGTGTTCATGGTCGGCAGCGCCTTCGCCGGCCTGTCCGGCGCCTTCTATGCCCATTACATCACCTACATCACGCCCGAACAATTCGTGCCGCTGCTGACCTTCTATGTGTGGGTGGCGATGATCTTCGGTGGCGCCGGTCGGGTGAGCGGTGCCGCCATCGGCACCATCGTGCTGATCGGCTTTCTGGAAGGCTCGCGGTTTCTGCGCGACGTGATACCGGGGATTTCCGAGGTCGAGATGGCAAGCCTCAGGCTGGGCGTGGTGGGCGTGGCGCTGATGCTGCTGATGCGCTTCCGGCCGGATGGCATTCTGGGCGCCAGGGCGGGGAGGGCGTAGGCGATGCAGGACAGATTGATGACGGGCAGCCCGCCCGCTGCAGCAGGCCGTGACCGCTCTGGCGACCAACTGATCGTCGAGGGCATCTCCAAAAGCTTCGGCGGCGTGCGGGTGCTGGCCGATGTGGGCTTCAGCGTGCCGGTGGGCGGGCTGTCGGGGCTGATCGGCCCGAACGGTGCCGGCAAGAGCACGCTGTTTTCGGTGATCAGCGGCTTTCAGGCCGGTGATGCCGGCCGGGTGGGTTTTGCCGGCCGTGACCTGACCGGGCTGTCGGCGGTGGATCGGGTGCGCGCCGGGATGGGTCGGACCTTTCAGGTGCCAAGGGTGTTCTCCAGCCTGACGGTGCGCCAGAATCTGGCGGCGGCGGCACCGGGGCAGGCGGGGGAACATCTGGTCGACGTGTTTTTCAGGCCCGGCCGCATTCGGCGCCAGGAAGCCGATATCGCCGCCCGAGCCGATGAGATCCTGGGCTTTCTGAACCTGGCGCGGGTGGCGGACACGCCGGCCGGCGGGCTGTCGGGCGGGCAGCGCAAGCTGCTGGAACTGGGCCGGGCGCTGATGGTCCGGCCCCGGATGATCCTGCTGGACGAGCCGTTCGCCGGGGTGAACCCGGTGCTGATCGACGAGATCGCGGTGCGCATCCGCGAGATCGCCGCCGGCGGCATCGGCTTCCTGATCGTGGAACACAATCTGCCATCGCTGTCGGCGCTGGTGGAGCGGATGATCGTGATCGATCGCGGCCGGTTGCTGGCCCAGGGCACGCCGGCCGAGGTGCTGGCCGATCCGGTGGTGCGCGAAGCCTATATGGGTGGGGCGGTATGAGCCTGTTGACCGTGAACGACCTGTCGGCCGGCTATGGCGATGTCGATATCGTCACCGGCATCTCGCTGCATGTCGACCCGCTTGAGATCGTGACCATCGCCGGCACCAACGGGTCGGGCAAATCCACGCTGGTCAAGGCGTTGATGGGGCTGCTGACCCGGGTTAGGGGCGAGATGCGGATCGACGGCACCTCGCTTTTGCGGGTGGCGAGCGAGAAGCGCATCGGCCTTGGCATCGTCTATGTGCCGCAGGTGGAGAATGTGTTTCCCACCCTGACGGTCACCGAGAACCTGCAGGTGGTGGAGGGGGTGGCCGACCGGCGCCGACGGATCGACGAGATGTTTCAGCGCTTCCCGGCCCTGGCCGAACGCCGCCGCACCCGTGCCGGCAGCCTGTCGGGTGGCGAGCGCCAGCAACTGGCCTTCGCCCGCGCGCTGATGCCACAGCCCCGGCTGATGATTCTGGACGAACCGACGGCGGCACTGTCGCCGGCGCTGGTGCACGAGGTGCTGGCGCTGATCCAGGGCCTACCGGCGCTGGGGGTATCGGCCCTGCTGGTGGAACAGCGCGCGCGCCAGGCGCTGGCGATCAGCGATCGCGGCTATATCCTCGACACCGGCCGGGTGGTGATCGACGACACCGCGCCGCGATTGCTGGCCGATGAGCGGATGGCCGATCTGTATCTGGGCACCCATTGATCTTCGCACCCCGCCCGTTGAAGACCCGATAGAAGGTTTCTGTTCATGACCGAGACGATTTTCCGCAACGCCCGCGTGCTGGACGTGGTGGCCGGCGCCTATGTCGACGGCCAGTCGGTGCTGGTCGCCGATGGCCGGATCAAGGCTGTGGCCCCGGATGCCCATCGCATGGCCGGTGCCGATGCGGTGGAGATCGACGTGGCCGGCCGGGTGCTGATGCCGGGCCTGTGCGACGCCCATGTCCATGTGACCGCGATCATCCCCAACTTCGCCGAACTGGGCCAGATGGCGCCAAGCTATGTGACCGTGCACACGGCCGACGTGCTGAAGGGCATGCTGGGGCGCGGCTTCACCACCGTGCGCGATGCCGGCGGCGCCGATTGGGGGCTGGCGCGCGCGATCGCCGAAGGCTCGCTGCCGGGGCCGCGGCTGCTGTATTGCGGCAAGGCGCTGTCGCAGACCGGCGGCCATGCCGACATGCGCGGACCCGGACAACAGGAGCTGGGCGAGTGCTTCTGCTGCGCGGGGCTGGGCAAGGTTTGCGATGGTGTGCCCGAGATGCGCCGTGCCTGCCGCGACCTGATCCGCACCGGAGCCACCCATCTGAAGCTGATGGTCTCAGGCGGGGTCGCCTCGCCCACCGACCGCATCGACAGCACCCAGTTCGCGATGGAGGAATTGCGGGCGGCGGTGGAGGAGGCCGAGGCCGCCAACATCCCGGTGATGGGCCATGCCTATACCGCCCGCGCGATCAACCGGGCGCTTGAGGCCGGGCTGACCTCGATCGAGCATGGCAATCTGCTGGATCAGAGCTCGGTGGACCTGTTTGTGGCGAAAGACCGTTTCCTGGTGCCGACGCTGGCCACCTATCGCGCGTTGGCCGATGAGGGGCTGGAGGCGGGCATGCCGGCCCCCCTGCACCGCAAGGTCTATGACGTGCTGGATGCCGGCATGGATGCCCTGAGGCTGGCCCATCGGGGGGGTGTGAACATCGCCTTCGGCACCGATCTTCTGGGCATCATGCATCGCCGGCAGTTGACCGAATTCGCGCTGCGGGCCGAGGTGCAGGCGCCGATCGACATCCTGCGCTCGGCGACCATCGTGGCGGCACGGCTGTTCCGGATGCAGGACCAGATCGGTCAGGTGGCCGAAGGCTTCCGCGCCGACCTGATCATGGTCGATGGCGACGTGCTGCATGATGTGGCAGCCTGGGCCACGCCCGAGACGTCGATCCGGCTGGTGATGAAGGACGGCGCGGTGATGGTGGCGCGCTGATCGCCAGCGACCCTTCAGCGGCCTCATCCGCTCGGGTCTCCCTTGCGCAGCGACAGCCGCGATCGGCAATGGTGGAGTTGACGGCGTCTGCACTGCTATGCTGCGCCGCCGGCCCTTTATCCGTGCCGCAGATCTGCGGCCGATGCGGGTGGCCGCGATGGGAGACCTGGAATGCCCGAACAGAACGAACCGCTCAGCGCGCGCAAGACGATGCTGCTGACCGGCGCCAGCCGCGGGATCGGCCATGCCACCGTGAAGCTGTTCTATCAGAATGGATGGCGCGTGCTGACCGTGTCGCGGGCATCCTTCGATGCCGACTGCCCCTGGCCCGGCGGTCGGGAGAGCCATATCCAGGCCGATCTGTCCGATCCGGCGAGCTATGCCACGATGGCCGACGAGGTGCGCAAGCGCCTGGGCGGCGGGGGATTGAGCGCCCTGGTCAACAATGCCGCCATCTCCCCCAAGCGCCCCGGTGGTGCGCGGGCGGGGGTGGCCGAGACCGATTACGAGACCTGGCTGTCGGTGTTCAACGTCAACCTGTTCTCGGCGGCGATGCTCTCGCGGCTTCTGCTGCCGGAATTGAGTGGCGCCGGCGGCACCATCGTCAACGTCACCTCGATCGCCGGATCGCGGGTTCATCCCTTTGCCGGCGCGGCCTATGCCTGTTCGAAGGCGGCGCTGGCGGCGCTGACCCGCGAACAGGCCTTCGATTTCGGCCGGCTGGGGGTGCGGGTCAACGCGATCGCTCCCGGCGAGATCGATACCTCGATCCTGTCGCCGGGCACCGAGGAGATCGTCAAGACCCAGATCCCGATGCGCCGGCTGGGCGACCCCAAGGAAGTGGCCCGCACCATCCTGTTCCTGTGCTCGTCGGATGCGTCGTATATCAATGGCGCGGAAGTGCACATCAATGGCGGCCAGCACGTCTGATCGGGGCCTGCCATAACGGATACGCCGGAACGACAAGGGGCGGACATGATGATGTCCGCCCCTTGTCTCGTTGAGCCTGCCCTGGCCTGAAAGGGCGGATCAGTGCCGCGTGCGGCCGCGCGGGCCGGTGTCGTCCTCGAACAGCTCGGCCAACTGGTTCATCACCGTGCCGCCAAGCTGCTCGGCGTCGACGATGGTGACGGCCCGCTTGTAATAGCGGGTGACGTCGTGGCCGATGCCGATCGCCACCAGATCGACCGGTGAGCGGGTTTCGATCCAGTCGATCACCTGGCGCAGATGCCGGTCCAGATAGTTCGAGGTGTTGACCGACAGGGTGCTGTCGTCGACCGGCGCGCCATCCGAGATCACCATCAGGATGCGGCGGTTCTCGTGGCGGGCCAGCAGGCGGTTATGCGCCCACAGGATCGCCTCGCCGTCGATGTTCTCTTTCAGCAGGCCTTCGCGCAGCATAAGGCCCAGATTCTTCCGCGCCCGCCGCCACGGCCAGTCCGCCGATTTATAGACGATGTGGCGCAGATCGTTGAGCCGGCCCGGCGTCGCCTGCTTGCCGCTGTCGAGCCATTTCTTGCGCGACTGGCCACCCTTCCAGTCGCGGGTGGTGAAGCCCAGAATCTCGACCTTCACGCCGCAGCGTTCCAGCGTCCGCGCCAGGATGTCGGCGCTCATCGCCGCCACCGAGATCGGCCGGCCGCGCATCGATCCGGAATTGTCGATCAGCAGGGTGACGACGGTGTCGCGGAAATCGGTTTCGCGCTCGCGCTTATAGGTCTGGCTGTAGAGCGGCTGCACCACCACACGGGCCAGTTTGGAACTGTCGAGCAGGCCTTCGTCCAGGTCGAATTCCCAGCCGCGCGACTGCTTGGCCAGCAGGCGGCGCTGCAGACGGTTGGCAAGCTTGGTGATCACCCCATGCAGATGGGTCAACTGCTGGTCCAGAAGCCCGCGCAGGCGGTTCAACTCATCGTCGGTCGCAAGGTCGGTCGCTTCCACCACCTCGTCGAATTCGGTGGTAAAGGGACGATAGATATCGGCCGCGGACTCGTTCTCATTGCTGCCCGGCGGCACCCAGGGCCGGACCCGCGACGAGCTGTCCTCGCCGCCGGCGCCGCTTTCGGCATCGGGATCGGTCTCCGCCGCCTCGGCATCGGCCTCGCCATCGCCGGTCTCGGGCGATCCGTCGCTGGACTGGCCGCTGTCGTCGCCATCCTCGGATTTGTCGCCGCCCTCGCCATCGGGCTGATCCTGGGCTTCGGCCTCGGCCTGATCATCGGACTCGTCGGGCTCGCGATCCTCGTCGAGCTCGCCCTCGGCTTCGGTCTCGATGTCCAGATCGGCCAGCAATTCGCGGATGCCGTCGGCGAAGCGGCGCTGGTCGCCCAGCACATCGGGCAGGCGCTCAAGATCGGGGCCGGCCTTCGACTCGATCACCGGGCGCCAATGCTCGACCAGCGCCTCGGCGACCTCTGGCGTCTTCACGCCGGTCAACCGTTCACGCAGCATCAGCATCGCCGCCTCGCACAGCGATTCCGGGCTGTCATCGACCATCAGCCGCTGCGGCTGCTCGCGCAGATGATCTTCCTGAAGCCGGGCCAGATTGCCGCGCACGCCGGTCATGGCGCGGCTGCCCAGCGCCTCGATGCGGAGCTGTTCGCAAGCCTCATACAGCCGCCGCGACAGGTCGCCCTGGGGCTGGCGGGCCATGTGGACCCGGGCATCGTGGTGGCGCACGCGCAGCGCGATCTGGTCGGCCTCGCCACGGATGCGCGTCACCTGTTGTTCAGGCAGGTTGCGCATCGGCGCGCGCAGGTTCACCCGCTCGCCGCGCAGGCGGGGCGGTTCGAAGGTGAAGCCGACTTCGAGCTGCGGCGTGCCCGCCATCGCCTTGACGGTACTGGTCAGGGCACGCTTGAACTGCTCGACCGACTGCGGATCGTTGCGCTTGCGCATGGTCCTCAGCCCAGATGGCGGATGCCGGGAACGTGCAGCTCGGTGCCGAAGCAGCGCTGATAATATTCAGCGATCAGCGGCCGCTCCACCTCGTCGCACTTGTTGAGGAAGGTGAAACGGAAGGCGAGCTGGATGTCCTTGAAGATCCGATAGTTCTCGGCCCAGGTCAGCACGGTGCGCGGCGACATGACGGTCGAGATGTCGCCATTGATGAAGGCGCTGCGGGTCAGATCGGCCAGGGCCACCATCGACCGCACGGTCTTCTGGCCCTCGGCATCGTCGAAATCAGGCAGCTTCGACAGCACGATCGCGGTCTCTTCCTCGGCCGCGAGGTAGTTCAGCGTCACCACCACGTTCCAGCGGTCCATCTGGCCCTGATTGATCTGCTGGGTGCCGTGATAGAGCCCGGTGGTGTCGCCGAGACCCACGGTGTTGGCGGTGGAGAACAGGCGGAAATAGGGGTTCGGGCGGATCACCCGGTTCTGTTCCACCAGGGTCAGCTTGCCTTCGTTTTCCAGCACCCGCTGGATGACGAACATCACGTCGGCGCGGCCGGCATCGTATTCGTCGAAGACCAGGGCGGTCGGGCGCTGAAGGCAGAACGGCAGGATGCCTTCCTTGTACTCGGTCACCTGCTTGCCGTCGCGGAGCACGATGGCGTCCTTGCCGATCAGATCGATGCGGCTGATATGGCTGTCCAGGTTGACGCGGACACAAGGCCAGTTCAGCCGGGCGGCGACCTGCTCGATATGGGTCGACTTGCCGGTGCCGTGATAGCCCTGGATCATCACGCGGCGGTTGTAGGCGAAGCCGGCCAGGATGGCGAGCGTGACATCGGGCTGAAACCGATAGGTCAGGTCCAGATCCGGCACGTGTTCGCTGCGCTCGCTGAACGCCGGCACCACCATGTCGCTGTCGATGCCGAAGACCTGTCGCACAGACACCTCGATATCCGGCATCGACTGGGTGTTCATGGTGGGGGCGGCCAGGGTCTCGGAAGCCATGGGAAGGAAATCTCCGCTGGGGCAGGTGGATGCGGTCGGCCTGTGGGGTCAGGGTCGATCTGCGGTTCAGATGTGGATGGCGCGCCGGGACAGACCCGGCTTCCATCGGCATCGCCAGGCTGCGGTGGGGAGGCCGCACGCCGGACGCCCGGCACACGAACACCCCTCCGGATGTGTATCGGCGCCGGCTCAGGTCCAGTCTGACGCGCGGTGCATCAAAAAGGAATAGGCCTGGTTGACGGTTTTCATCCGTTCCTCGGATGCGGCGTCGCCCCCGGTGACGTCCGGGTGAAGCCGTTTGGCAAGTTTCTTGTAGTGGTCCTTGATCTGTGGCAGGTCGCGGGTCGGATCGATACCAAGCGTTTTGAAGGCGTGGCGTTCCTCATGGGTGAAGCGCGCCTCGGCCATCACCCGCACCCGCTCGGCGGCGCGGTTGGCGGCACCGAACATGCCGAACGGGTCGCGGGTCTGGCCGTTGCGCAGCAGTTCCGCCGCCGTCCTGGCGATTTCGTCGGCCTGATCGCGGTCGGCGCTGGCGAACGGCCAGCTCGGCCGGTGCCAGGTCATGTCGTCATGCAGATGGCGGTCGATCTCGGCCGAACTCAGGCCCTTGAAGTAGTCCCAGCCCTTGTTGTAGGCGCGGACATGCTCCATGCAGAAAAAATGATAGTCCCGCAACCGGTCGCGCGATTTCGGTGCGCGGAATGCTCCCGCCTCGCCGCAGCCCTCGCAGTCGCAGAGCCGGGTTCCGTCGGGGGCATAGGCAGCGCTACGCCGGATGCTGAAAAGCTCGATCGCCATGACGGCAGAATATGCGTTACGCGCGGCGGTGCGGCAAGTGGGGCGCCCCTGCCGGCGGCTCTAAAACCGACCGATGCCTCAAAAAGCCGAACGCCCGCGCAATCCGCAAGGCGGGATCGCACGGGCGTTTCGATGCCGGGTCGCGGCCGGCCGGGCCGCGATCGTCACCGGACCGTCGCTCAGGAGGCGTCGGCCAGGCTGCGAGCCAGGGTGCTCAGCGCTTCCTGATGCTTGCCGTTCTGGATCATCGAGAAGTTGCGTGCCAGTTCCAGGCACATGCGCTGACGGGGGGTCATCTCGACCTGACCGCCCTGCTCCAGACCTTCGAAGAAGTAGGAGATGGTGACGCCCAGCGCCTGCGCGATGTCGTAAAGGCGGCCGGCGGCGATGCGGTTGATGCCACGCTCGTACTTGTGCGCCTGCTGGTAGGTGACGCCGATCATGTCGGCCAGCTGCTGCTGGGTCAGGCCCAGCATGATGCGGCGCTCGCGGATCCGCGCGCCGACATAGCGATCGACTTCCTGAGCCCGGCTCTTGGTGGTCTTCATGGGGACGGTCCCTTCTTCGGAGGGTGTTGCAACTGCAGAGGGGGTTGTCATTGTTTCCGCACCTTCGTGATGACGTGACGACGGAGCGGGTGGGTTCCCGTTTGGCCGCCCTCGGCTTCCGCCTGAATAGAAAGCAATCGGTGTGCCAGTTTGGTTGTTCCACTCGAAAATTGCGCGCTGGTGGTATGCCGCGCGGCCGGAAAGGCACCACGACGCCCGGTTGGGTGCGGTTTCGGGCCCCGCGTACCAGGATCATCAGCGTTCGGCTTAATGTGCGCTTAACGTTTGCGGGTGGATTGGCTGCATCCTGGTCCACTTGGTTGGAAAAGCGTTTCCCATCCTGTGTTTCAACGGCATCATCGCTGTGCGGCTGTGTTCGGCAAGCTGTTTGATCGTGAAACGCTTGTCCCGATATGGCACAAACTGTCCCGCATTGATACTCAGGGGAGAGGCAGGCCGGGGCGGTGCGCGCAATAGGCTTGGGGTTTCGCGCAAGCCGCGCGCGGCATAGCCAATTGGGGTATCATCGGGATATGATCCCAGGAATACGGAGGCCTGTGCCAAAATGACAATGAAGCAGCGGATCGAAAGCAAGCTCACCCAGGCGTTCGCGCCCGAGCGGCTGGAGATCGTCGACGAGAGTGACCAGCATGCCGGTCATGCGGGGCATCGCCCAGGCGGCGAAACCCATTTCCGGGTCGATATCGTCGCTGCCGCATTCGAGGGCGAGACCCGCGTCGCGCGTCAGAGGCGGGTCTATCAGGTGCTTGCCGAGGAACTTGCCGATCGCGTTCATGCACTTGCGCTCTCGACGAGAACGCCGGAGGAAGCACGGCGCGCGCATTGAAAATACACAGGCCCGCGGCAAAGTGGCATGCGATTGCCCTTTGAAACGGGTTCGGGTCGTGTTAATACAACCTTAAATAAAAAAATAAGCAGGTTATCGCGCAAAGGTGTCGTCGGGGAAACAGCCGGCCGGGGGGCCGGACCGAAGGGGGGCGATAGGCACAATGTCCAGTTCACTGATCAATCGCAATGTCGTGGTCGATGGCCGTCGGACCAGCATCCGGCTGGAAGCCGATATGTGGGATGCGCTGACCGAGATCTGTCAGCGTGAAGGCTGCCGGATCCACGAGCTGGCGACCATGGTCAACAGCACACGTCGCGAGTCGACCCTGACCGCGGCGATCCGGGTGTTCATCATGAATTACTATCGCGCCGCCGCGACCGAGCAGGGCCATGCCCGTTCCGGTCACGGCAAGGCGCTGCGTCCGGGCCGCGCCGATCGCAGCGCGATCCAGCGCCGTCTGGAGCGTCTGGCCACCGGCCGTGGCGGCGAAGACCGCGCGGCGCAGCCGGTCAGCCGCCCGTATACCACTCAGGATAATGCTGCCTGACAACCTCGCCATTGGCACTGAGCGCGTAGCAGGTGTTCAGATGTGCAGGTGGTTTCGGCGTCGGCTGCCGTGGTGTGGCCGACGCCGCATCCTGCGTGTTGGCGGCGGCGTGCGGGACATCGTCAAGCTGGGCATTGGCGAGCTGGGCGTTGGCCTGGCGGCGCTTGCGTTCCAGCGCCGGATACAGGGTCTGGAAGGCCACGGTGCCGAGCGGGCGCATCAGCTCGACCAGATGGGTGCAGCCATGCACCCCGCCCACACGCGCGCGGATCGCCTTGGTCCAGCCCGGCACGATCTTCAGCCCGACCAGTTTCTGGAAATTCGCGGCAATATCGCCGCAGATCGAATAGGGCGTGCTGTCCATCACCGCCTCGATCGCCTTGATCTCGAACCCGATGTCGATGGTCAGTCGCACCCACATGTCATGGATGGGTGTGCCGGGATCGAGCTGGCCGCGCCAGCGATTGTCGATCGGATAGGTCTTTACGTCGGTCAGATGGGCTTCGATATCCCACAGGCCATCGTCGCGTTCATAACCGCGAAGGTCGATCTGGCGGGTATGGATGTGCTGGCGGGGCGCCGGCGCAGACAATGGCATGGACGGTCTCCTGAGCGAGCCTGGATGGGGCACGGCTCTCCTGAAGGTCGGGCCGACTGGGACGAACGTTCGATCCAGGGATGTGCCGCCGGAGTATAGGGATTGTCGCCGACGTCGTCATCCCCGGCTTTTGCCTCCCCGGCCTCAGCCGCCGCCCGACAGATGGATCGCCAGCCACAACAGGCCGGGCAGGAACAGGAAGGCGAGCAGGGTGGATGTCACCACCAGCGAGGCGATGTCTTCCGGCGAGCGGTTATAGCGCTGGGCGAACAGATAATTGAACACCGCCACCGGCATCGATGCCTCGACCAGCAGCACGCCCAGCGCCACGCCTTCGAAGCCGAACACCACCCGGCCCAGAAACAGGGCGATCAGGAAGCCGCCGCCGCTGCGCAGCACCGCCAGGCCCAGCGTGCCCAGCGGCCGGGTCGCCTTCATCCGCGCCAGGCTGACGCCCAGCGTGATCAGCATCAGCGGAATGGTGAAGCCGCCGATCAGATGGGTGGTGTTGGCCAGAAACAGCGGCACGTGCAACTCGCCCAGCACGAAGATCAGCGCGGCCACCACCGACCAGGGCGCCGGCTGGCGCAGCAGGAAGCGCCCGGCGCTCTGGCCCGACAGCACCCAGGCGCCGATGGTGAACTGGGACACGGCCGAGACCGCGAAGAAGCCGATGGCGAAGCCCAGGCCTTCCTTGCCGAAGGCGAACAGGCACAGCGGCAGCCCCATATTGCCGGCATTGCCATAGATCATCGGCGTCAGATAGGTCCGCCAGGGCAGGCCGGCCATGCGCAGGATCGGCCAGGCCAGCAGCCCCATGCCGACCATGGTCAAGGCCGCCGCCAGCGCGAAGGCGCCGAAGGCGTCGGGCGCGATGGTGCCGTTGGTCAGGCTTGAGAAGATCAGCGACGGCACGCCGACATTGGTCACCAGATTGGTGATGAAGCCGGTGTCGTAGGGCTGTTTGAACACCCGGATCCAGCTGAAGCCGATGGCGGCACAGATCAGGATAGGGGCGATGATCGTCAGCAGTTCGCCGATCATCCAGGACCTCGCTGTCGCTGATCGGATGTGGTCATGACCGGTCGGGATGCCGGCCGGCGGGACGCTGGGCAAGGGCGGTTTCATCGGCCGCGCGCAGGCGCAGCTTGGTGATCCGGTTGCGGTGCCGGCGCAGCACCTCGGCCTCGATGCCGGCGATGCGGAAGCGCTGGCCGACCTCGGGGATCAGCATGGCCTCGTGAATGATCAGGCCGGCGATGGTGGCGGCCTCGTCATCGGGCAGTCGCCAGCCGGTCTCGCGGTTGATGTCGCGGATGGTCACCGTGCCATCGACCAGCAGGCTGTCATCGGGCTGGCGCTCCAGCCCCTCGATCGCGATGTCATGCTCGTCGACGATCTCGCCCACGATCTCTTCCAGAATGTCCTCCAGCGTCACCAGCCCTTGAATGGTGCCGTATTCGTCGATCACCAGGGCGAAATGGGCATGGCGCTGGCGGAAGGCATGCAACTGGTCGTGCAGGGTGGTGCTGTCGGGGATGAACCAGGGCGTGCGGGCAAGGCCGCCGACATCGATCCGCGCGGGGTCCCCCCCGGCCTGGGTCAAGGCCCGCAGCATGTCCTTGGCATGCAGCACGCCCACGATGTTGTCGGGCTCGCCGCGCCACATCGGCAGCCGGGTATGGGGGCTGGCGGTCACCTGCGCCAGAATAGCCGATGGGTCCAGATCGGCATCGATCGTGGTCATCTGGCGACGATGCACCATGATCTCGCCCACAGTCAGGTCGGCCAGATCCAGGATGCTCGCCAGCATTTCCTTTTCGGTGCGGGTCTCGGCATCGGTGGCCTCAGGGTCGTCATACATCCGGATCGCGCCGCGCAGATCATCGGCCGACACCATCATCTTGTCGTTGTCGAGCCGGATGCCGAAGATCCGCGCGATGCCGCGCACCAGCAGGCCGATCACCCGCGAGAACGGCCCCAGCACCCGCACGGTCATCGTCAGCGGTCCCGACAAGGTCAGGGCCAGACGGTCGGGATAGTGCAGCGCGATGGTCTTGGGCAGGATCTCGGCGAAGATCAGCAGCAGCAGGGTCATGCCCAGCGTGGCGATGGCGACGCCGGCATCGCCGAACAGGGTGATCAGGGCGCTGGTGGCCAGAGACGAGGCCAGGATGTTGACTGCGTTGTTGCCGAGCAGGATCGACCCGATCAGCGTTTCGCGTTTCGCGGTCAGGGCCTCGACGCGGCGGGCGCGGACGTCGCCCTCATCGGCCCGTTGGTGCATGCGGGTGCGCGAGGCTGCGGTCAGCGCGGTCTCGCTGCTGGAAAAGAACGCCGATGCGGCGATCAGAACCAGGATGGCGAGCAGGGACAGCCAGAGTTCGGCGGTCATCGGCGGGCGGGTCTCTCTCCCGGTCGGAACATCGGCCGGATCATCCGGCCGACACGATCTGGGGGCTGGCGTCTGACGTGTCTGCGTCCGTGCGGCCGGCCAGCACATCGCCGATCAGGGTCGCGACCTCGGCCGGCGCCACATCGTCGGCGATGAAGCTCCGGCCGATGCCGCGTGCCAGAATATAGCGCACCCGGCCTTCGCGGGCCTTCTTGTCCTGGGCGATGGGGGCCATCAGCCCGTCGACCGTCCAGTTGACCCCGGCCGCGTCCTGCGGGCGGACCGGCAGGCCGGCGGCGGCCAGATGCCGGGTCAGCCGTGCCAGATCGGCCGCCGGGCACAGGCCCCGGCGCACCGACAGCCGGAAGGCCAGCACCATGCCGATGGCCACCGCCTCGCCATGCAGCAGCCGGCCGTCATAGCCGGCGACCGCTTCGAAGGCGTGGCCGAAGGTGTGCCCCAGATTGAGCAGGGCGCGCTGACCGGTTTCGGTTTCATCGGCGGCGACGATCCGCGCCTTGGCGGCGCAGGACCGGGCGACCGCCTGATCGCGGGCGCCGCCGGCCGTGCTCAGCACCTCGGTGCCCCGGGTCTCAAGCCAGTCGAAGAACGGCGCATCGTCGATCGCGCCGTATTTCACCACCTCGGCATAGCCGGCGCGGAGTTCGCGGGCGGGCAGGGTGGACAGAAGATCGGTATCGGCGATCACGACCGCGGGCTGATGGAAGGCGCCGATCAGGTTCTTGCCGTGGGGTGTGTTGATGCCGGTCTTGCCGCCGACCGAGCTGTCGACCTGGGCCAGCAGGGTGGTCGGCACCTGTACGAAGCAGGTGCCACGGCGCAGCACGGCGGCCGCGAACCCCGACAGATCGCCGACCACGCCGCCGCCAAGCGCGATCACCGGCTGGCCACGCTCGATGCCGCTTGCCAGCAGCCGGTCCAGCAGGCGTTCCAACTCGCCGAACCGTTTGGTGCCCTCGCCCGGCGGCAGGATGATCGCCTGATGGTCGATGCCGGCATCGTCGAGGGCGGCGCGCAAGCGGGCCAGATGATGGGTGGCCACCGTCTCGTCGGTCACCACCGCGGCGCGGCGGGCGCCGGTCAGATCACGCACCAGCCGGCCGGTCGCGGCCAGCACGCCGCCGCCGACCATGATGTCATAGGCGCGGTCGCCCAGCGGCACATGCACCCGCCGCACCGGCGCGGCGATGCCGGGGATCGTGACCAGATCACCGGCGGGTGGCAGAGAGGCGATGGCGGATGCGGCGGCGGTCATCGGCGGATCTGGCTCCGGGGTCGCTGAGGTGAAGGCGGGGATGGTGGTCGGGCGGGGGATCATTGCGGCGCCGCCGGATCGGTATCGGGAGAGGTGGTCCTGGCGGCGTCCCCCTGCGGGCGGGGACGTTTGGTGGCGGTCAGGGCCGGCCAGGTTCTGGACAGCAGGGCGATGATGGCATCCACCGCCACCTCATGCGGTGCGTCGGTGCTGTCGATGGCCAGGTCCGCCGTGGCATAGACCGGATGGCGTTCGGCCACCAGCCGTTCCAGAGTCGCCATGGCGTCGCCTTCAGCGATCAATGGCCGGGTGTGGCGGCGTTTCATCACCCGTCTGGCGATCACCGCCACATCCGCGCGCAGCCAGATCGACACGCCGTCGGCGGCGATGCGGGCGCGGGTTTCCTCGTCCATGAAGGCCCCGCCACCGGTGGCGACGATCCGCGGCTTTTCATCCAGCAGCCGGGCCAGCACGCGGCGTTCACCGCGGCGGAATTCGGCTTCGCCATACAGCCTGAAGATCTCGGGGATCGGCAGCCCGGCCGCCTTTTCGATTTCCGTGTCGGCATCGACGAAGTCGATACCCAGTCGCTGGGCCAGCCGGCGGCCGACACTGCTTTTGCCGACCCCCATCAGACCGACCAGAACGATGGACCGGTTGATCAGCCGTCGGTCGAAGACCGGCCTGCCGATGCGTCCGGGAGCGCCCGGCCCGGTCGGCGTGCCGTCGTGGTCATCCACGTTGGCATCGTCATCCACGTTGGCATCGTCATCCAGATTGGCATCGTCATCCGGGGTGGCGTCGTCGTCCGGGGTGGCGTCGTCGTCCGCGGTGGCGGGGCTGTGGCTTGGCTGGCTGCTATCGTCGGTCAAGATGTCGAACCGGGCTCAATCAGGGGCGGGGCCGCGCCCGATCTGGAAGGCTGACGGCGGCGGAACGGCAGGATGCCGACGAAGCGCCCCACCGGCGGACAGGGTGGAGATGCCGGCAGGCGGAGGCGATGCCACGGCACGACCGGCCACGGCCCTCCGGTGTCGAGTTGAAACCCGGATGGCGAACCGATAGGCTGCCGAGCGCGCGGTGACACGCGGCCAGGCTGGAAATAAAGCACAGGTCCGGCCGTCGCGGCAATCGCGGAGGCCGGGGAGACGATCCCCGGCGGTCCCACTTCCCCCCCGATGCGAGGCGCCAGGCGTGCTGATCCGCTTCATTCTGATCCTGCTTCTCGTCGCCATCCTGGGTGGCGGCGCCTTCCTCATGACCTTCGACATGCCGGCGCCGGTGCGCGCGGTCGAGAAGGTCGTGCCCAATGACAAGCTTGTCCGCTGACCGGCGCCATCCCCGCCACCGCCCGCCGCTGAACCCGGCCGGGCGGCCCCTGCATGTGATCCTGGCCCTGTTGATGGCCGGCGGGGGGATGGTCGGGGGCGTGCTGGCGGCGATGCCTGTTGCGGCGCAGCCTCTGCGTCTGGTGCCGGACGCGCCCGCGGATGAACCGGCAGCCGACGGGCGGTCGGCGCCGCCCTCGCGCGCGGTTCTGCCGGCACCATCGGTGCAGGTGCGCCCCCCCGCCCTGTCCGGGGCGCCGGTCGCGACACCGCCGCCGGTGACCCCGCCACGCGTGCTTGCCACGCCGCCGCCGGCGCGACCGGCTGCACCGCCACCGCCACCGCCACCGCCACCGCCACCTCCGCCACCTCCGCCACCGCTTCCGCCACCCCCGCCGCCTCCGGCTGCACCCGCAGCACCGGTTGCGACCGAAACGGCGCCGGATGGCGAAGATGATGGCGATCCGGTGCCGGCCGATCTGTGGCAGGGCAGCACTGCCGCGCGGATCGATGTCGCGCTGGCGGGGCTGACCGGTCAGGCGCCCTGGGCCACGGCGCGCGGGGTGCTGCGCGATCTGCTGGCGACGGAGGGGCCGGCCCCGGCCGGGGCCGATACCGGCCGGTTCGCCGACCGCCGCGCCGCGGCCCTGCTGGCCTTGGGAGATGCCCGCGCGGCGGTGGCCGTGGCCGATGCGGCCGGCCATCCGCCCCCCGATGGCGCCCTGCTGCTGGCGGGCGACGAGGCGCGGGCCTGTGCGCCGGTGCTGCCTGCGGCCACAGCCGGCGGCACGATCGCCATATCGGCGGCGGCCGAGACCCGGCACATGCCATCGGCTTCCGATGCGGAGGCGGCCGTGCTGGCCTGTCACCTGCTGTCGGCGGGCGATGCTGCCCTGCCGGCCGGGCTGGTGTCGGCGGCTGGTGCCATATCGGGTGTGGTTGCGCGGGCGGCCGTCACGGCCGGCCCGGTCGTGATCGACGATCTGGACCCGGCGATGCTGACCCCGGCGGATCTGGCTGTGCTGGCCCGGCGCGGGATCAGCGCCGATGCGTCGGCCGACAGTGTTGCCGCACTGGCGGCGGGGCTGGGTGATGCCGGTCTGTTGCGGCTGGCCGGTGCCGGGACGGTATCGCCCTTCCACCGGCTGGTGCTGATCGAGGCGGCGGCCACGCGCGGGTTGATCGCGCCGGAGCGGCTGGCCGGCGGATGGCTCGCCGCGGCTGCGGCCGAGCGCAGTGCCGCCCTGTCGGGTGCGGCGCGTGCCGGCGAGGCGCGGCCCGAACGGCTTCGGGCGCGGCAGTTCGCCGCCGCCGCCGCCGAGCGCAACCCGGCGGCGCGACTGTTCGGCATCGCCACGCTGGTGCGTGCCGCCGCCGGCGCCGATCCGCTGATGACCGCCGCCGCCGCCGGTGCGACGGCGCCGCTGCTGGACCCGGCCGTGATCCGCGGGCTCGACCCCGACAGCCGGATCGACGCCGCGCGGCTGGCGCTGGCGGGAGGCGGCGTCGATGCGGCGGCCGCGATGCTGGGGGCGGCGGAGGACCGGCCGGCGGCGCTGACGGCGGCGCTGGCCGATGATGGCGAGTTCACCGCGCTGGCCCTGGTGGCCTTCGAGGATGCCGGCGCCGTGCTGGGGGTCGATGTCTCCCGCCTGGACATGGGCCCCTGGCTTGGCGGTCTGGCCGGGCCGGCACGCGAGGTCGCGACCGCGGCCATCGGCCTGTTCGCGCCCGAGGCCTTGCCGCTGCCGACCCCCGATGCCGGGGTGATCGAGGGCGCGATGACCCCGGTGCCGGCGGTGTGGTTCGCGCTCAGGGCCGCGGCCGATGGCGGCCGGCTGGGCGAAACCGCCGCCCTGGCGCTGATGCTGCTGGAAGCGCGGCCCGAGGCCGGCGCCATCGGTATCGCCGGCGGGCTGGAAGGCCTGCGGCTGGCCGGGCTGGATACCGAGGCGCGCCGGCTGGCGGTGGAGATGATGATCGCCGCCGGGGCCGTGTCGGGCCTGGCGCCGGGGGTGTGAGCATGCCGGCGCCAGATGAGGGCACAGGCTGTTCCCCTCCGGCCGAAAAGCCCGCGCCGCTGACGGCCGACCGGCTGCGGATCGAGGCCTTTCTTGAAATGCTGGGGGCGGAGGGTGGTGTCGCCGACAACACCCTGATCGCCTATGCGACCGATCTGGCCGATGCCGCCATCACCCTGAAGCCCGAAGGCGGGCTTGCCACCGCCGGTGCCGACGGGCTGTCGCGCTATCTGGCGGCGCTGGAAGCGCGCGGTCTGGCGCCCTGGACCCAGGCGCGGCGGCTGTCGGCCCTGCGGCGGTTCTTCCGGTTTCTGGTCAGCGACGGCCGCAGACCCGACCAGCCGACCGACCGGCTGGACGCGCCGCGCCGCCACCGGCCGCTGCCACGGATGCTGTCGGAAGACGATGTCGACCGGCTGATCAATGCCGCCCATGCCATGGAAGGCCCGGAAGGCCGCCGGCTGGCCGCGATCGTGGAACTGCTCTATGCCACCGGCCTGCGGGTGTCGGAACTGGTGACGCTGCCGGCCGCTGCCCTGATCCGCGATCCGCGGGTGCTGATGGTGCGCGGCAAGGGCGGGCGCGACCGGATCGTGCCGCTGGGCGCGCCGGCCCGTGCGGCGGCGGCCGCCTATCTGGCGGTGCGCGGCGTATTTCTGCCCGCCGATCGCAAAGCCCAGAGCTTTCTGTTCCCGTCCCGCGCCGCCGAGGGGCATCTGACCCGGCAGCGGATCGGCCAGTTGCTGAAGGCGCTGGCGCTGGATGCCGGCATCGCGCCAGAGCGGGTGTCGCCGCATGTCCTGCGCCACGCCTTTGCCAGCCATCTGTTGAGCGGCGGCGCCGATCTGCGGGTGGTGCAGCAATTGCTGGGCCATGCCGACATCACCACCACCCAGATCTATACCCATGTTCTGGATGCCGATCTGCGCCGGGCGATCGAGCGCGCCCATCCGCTGGCGGGCGCGGGCCGCCGGGGTGGGTAAGGGGCGGCGGCAGGCCATCACCGGTCGTCGGGTGAGGGTGCCCCCAGACGGATGATATCGATGCGATAGCCGTTGCCAGGCCGGGCGTCGAGGCTCTGCACGGCCGTCTGGCCGGTGATGGCATCGATGAAGGCCGCGGCGGCCTGGGCGCCGGGCAGACCGTCGGGGATCGGACCCAGATAATTGACCAGCACACAGTCGCTGTGCGGCGCGGATCGGGCGATGTGGCGGGCGAGTTGCGTGATCTCGGCCGGGCCCAGATAATACAGCACCTCGGACAGCACGATCAGGTCGGCGGCCACACCTGGCCAGTCGCGGGGCAGGTCGGCCTGCTGGAAGCGCAGGCGCGGGTCGGCGCCGTGATGCCGGCGCGCGAGCCGCAATGCGACCCCGGAGACATCCAGGCCGATCAGCCGGTCGCAGCGCCCGGCCAGGCGCGCCGACAGGGCGCCGATCGAACATCCGGCCTCGATGCCCAGGCGGTAGTGCGGCCGGGGCAGGGCGTCCAGCGTCGCCTGATATTTGGCCCGTTCATAGGGCGAGGTTGCCACCTGCCACGGATCGGGATCGCGGCGGTACAGCCGGTCGAAGCGGGCGGCACGGGGGAGGTTGCCGGTCACGGCCGGCTGCCGATGAACCGGGCGCCGATGAACAGTTCGGGCGTGTCGATGAAGTGGCGCCGGGTGGCCGCATCCATCACGAAGCCCTGCGGGTCGCCGGTGATCAGACGGGTCATCTGCGAGCGGTGGCACATCACGGCCCGGGCCTTCACCCGCCGCAGCGCGGTGGTGTGGAAGCGGTATAGCCGATCATGCGGACCGGGCACGGTTTCCGTGAACCGGCCCCAGATCGGGAACTGCCAGAGCCGCAGCCCCGGCCGCGCGGCGGCAAGCCGGCGCGCGATCGCCGCCACCCGCTGATGGTCGATATGAGGGTCGCCCTCCCAGGTCGTCCACACGGCCCGCGTGGCCGTCTGGTCGATCAGGGCGCCGATGCGGTCGTGCAGCGCCTGTGCCGCCGCATCACCGACGGCGATCCCCTGATCGCGTTCGCCCAGCGCCACCACGCGCGCGGGCGCCCGCAGACGGCTGCCGGTGAGTGTCGCCGCCGCCTTGCGCAGTTCGCGCAGCCGCAGCGCCACCAGCCGTTCCGGTGGAAAGCCGGGCGCGTCGGGATGAGATCCCCGGCCGTCGGTGACCACGGCCACAGTCACCGCCACACCCCGCCGGCTGGCGGCGGCGATGGCGGCGCCACAGCCCAGCGACTCGTCATCCGGATGCGGGGTCAGCACCAGAACCGGCCCGCCACCGGTCAACCGGTCGATATGGATCACCGGTGCCGCCGGCGCCGCGCGCAGCAGATGGCCCTGCGCGAAAGGTGTCACCCCGGGGGCCGGGGGCATCGGCCGCGCCGTCACCACAGACCCCGGCCATCGGCGGCGCGGGCGGCAAGGATCCGACCCGCCGCCAGCAGCTTGGCATCCGGTGCTGCCTGACGGATGAACAGCGACAGGTCGCGGCGCAGCCGTTCGATATCGCTGCCCCGATCATGGGCCTGCATGCCCAGCGATGCCTCCGCCAGGGCCAGCACCGCCACGCACATCTCCTCGACCGTCTGGCGGGCGAGCAGGCAGCCGGCCACCGCATGGTCGACGACCGCGATCGGGCCGCCGGCCGCGGCCTCGGCCGCGATCGCGGCCTCGCGCACAGTGGCGAGCGATGCCCGACACAGCGCCACGGCGCGGGCGAACCGGGTGAGTTGCAGTGGATCGTTCAAGCGGTCTGCCGCCGCGAGCCGGTCGTGCCAGACGCTGATCAGCGCCTCGGCGCCACCGATATGGGCGGCGCAATAGCGCCAGATCCCGCCCTCGAAATGCGGCTCGCGGCCATAGGCGCCGGGGGCGCCCAGCAGGTCGTCCGCGCCCAGCGTGACCCCGCCCAGATCGATGCGGCCCGAGACGGTGGCGCGCATGCCGGCGGCCGTCCAGGCGCCTGGATCGTGCCGCGCAGGATCGGTGACGTCGACCACCGCCAGACGGGGGGCGGCTGCGTCGGAGAGGGCTGGGCCGGGGGTGGGGCCAGCCGCCGGCCGCAGGCTGACCACCGCCAGCCCGACCAGCCCCAGCCCCGACGCGAAGCGCTTGCCGCCGGTGAGGGTGATACGACCATCCGCGCCGACGGTGCCAGTCAGCGGCGTGGCATCATCCGCCGCCCAGACCCCCATCAGGCAGCCATCGCGCACCGCCGCCGACACGCGCCCGATCATCGGGGTATCACCATAGAGCGCGACCAGCTTCACGGCGTTCATGTGGCCTTCGATCAGACGCGCCACCGGCAGACTGGCCCGGCCGATGCGGCGCAGCACCTCCATTGCCTCGACGGTGCCGGCGGCCGTCTGCCCCAGGCCCAGGGCGCGGCCCCGCTGATCGACGGGCAGGGGACCACGCAACACGCCGGCGGCGGCCAGCCGGTCGATATCGGGGCCGAGCCCCGCGGTGCCGGCATCGGCATCGGCGGCACGCGCGGCGATGGTGGCGAGCGCCGCGTCCAGCGCCGTCGGGGCAGGTGCCGCGATCATGACGCCAACCGCCGGGCCGGAAGCCGGCTGTGGCCGCAGACGAGGGACGCGAGTTGGGCGAGTTGTGGCAGATGGGCCTGAACCGCGCTCCAGCGCATCCGGGGATGGCGCAGCGACGGGCTCGCCGCGTCCAGCGCCGCCCAGGCGGCGCCGAAGCCCGGCCGCTGTCCCCAATGGCGGCGCAGGATCGCGCGCATCGACACCCGGCGCAGCAGGATGTCGGGCGGGGCGAAATCCTCGTCCGACAGCGGATCGGGTTGGGTGAGTGGTGCGGCCAGCGTTGCCGCCAGGCCGCCCGCCGCCCGTCCGGCCATCCGGCATGACGTGATGACCCGCACCCGGTCGGCATGGCGCACCGGCAGGTCATGGGCGGCCATGTGCCGGGCCAAGGCGCGATCTTCGGCCCAGGGCACCGCCGGCAGGCCGCCAACCCGGTCGTAATGGTGCCCCCGCATTGCCAGACTGGCGCCACAGGCCATGCCGTGATGTGGCCAGGGATCGGCCGGATCGGGATCGATGGCTGTGGCGATGCGCAGCGACAGCCGCCGGTACTGGCCTTCCACCACGGCCCGCCGGCGCGCCGCCGCAGGCAGCGCCGCCCATTCGGTGGCATCGAATTGCAGCCGGCCGCAGACCAGGGCGGCGCCGGCATCGAGCGCGTGGCGGGTGGCTGTCAGCCAGTCGGGTGCCGGGCGGGTGTCGGCATCGGTGGTGGCCAGCACCCCGTCGGCCGAAAGGTGGGCGCGCGCCAGATCCATCGCCAGTCGCCGCGCGCCACCGGCATGGGCATGGGCCGGCGGCAGCGAGACATCGACCAGATCGAGCGCCGGGCCGTTGCCGGGCAGACCGCGCGCCCAGGCGGCGGCACGCGCCACGGTGTCGTCGGTGGCGTTGTTGACCAGAAGCAGGATGACACCCCCGTCACCGGTGGCGTCCAGCGCGACGCGGCAGGCATCGAGGCAGCCGGTGATCTGTGCTGCCTCATCGCGCGCCGGAATGGCGATCGCATGACATGGCCGCGCGGGGCGGCCGAACAGCCATCGTCCGGTGATCCATGGGCTGGCCGTTGTCACCTTGCGCGTCCTCCCGAAAGCCATGGCCGCCCTGAGACAAGGGGCCGGCCTGAGGAAACTCTTCGGCGCCGGTTTTGTTCACCTTGAGAGGAGAGATCACAGATCGACAGGAGAAGGATCGGGCCCATGTCCGAGACCGACCATGCCCCGTATGAAACGCGCAGAGAGGCCGTCGACCGGGCGGCAAGGCAGCGCAACCGGTTCGAATATCTGGCGGGTGGCGCCGCTGCGATCCTGCTGGCGGCCTGTGCCGTGGCACTGCTCAGCCAGGGCGGCACCAGCGCCCGTCCGGCGGCCGACCGGATGATCGGCTGGGGGTTCATCGCGCTGGCGCTGGGACTGGCGGTGGCCGGCTGGCTGCTGCACCGGCAGAGCCGCGCGGCCCGCAGGGTGGACCCGGCGCTGACCGCGCGTGATGCATTGCTGGCCCGGCTTGCGGCCGAGCGCGACCTGCTGCGCAGCGCCTGGCGCTGGTATGTGCTGCCCCTGGTGCCGGGCTTCGCGCTGGTCTACGCCGGGGGTATGAGCGACCCCGATCCCGGCATGCTGTTCATGATCGCGGCAGCGGCGCTGACCGTGGCCCTGCTGGCCGGTATCGTGCTGCTGAACCGGCATGCGGCGGCGGCCTTCGACCGTGAGATCCGGGCGGTGCGGTCAGAGCGCCCGGCCGATATCGGCGGCGGCGTCGACCACCATCCGGCCCAGGGCATCGAGCCGGTCGTCGGAGATCCGGGCGGTGGGGCCGCTGATCGACAGGGCGGCGATGGGTTGAAGCCCCCGCGGCGGTGAGATCGCTGCGGCGACGCAGCGCAGGCCGACCGATTGTTCCTCGTCGTCCAGCGCCCAGCCACGGGCGGCGATGACGGCCAGTTCGGCGGCAAGCCCCTCCGATCCGGTGCCCGTGGCCTGGACCGGCAGAGGCCGGCTGCCGGCGGCCAGCAGCGCCTTGCCGACGCCGGTGGAGATCATCGGCACCCGCGCGCCGGGCCGGGCGAAGGCCCGCATCATCTCGGCGCATTCGACCTGCGCCAGATACAGCATGCGGTCGTCCGCGCGGATCGCGAGATTGACGGTTTCGCCCGAGCGTTCCATCAGCCGCTGCATCACCGGCCGCGCTGCCGCCGCCAGATGGCGCGCCGGATCGAAGGCCTGACCGGTGATGAAGGCTTCAGGCCCCACCCGCCACAGATTGTGTGCGGCATCGAAGCTGGCCCAGCCGCGGGCGGCCAGTGTGTTCAGCAGCCGGTGGGCGGTGGATGCGGCGAGCCCCGCCTTGCGCGCGGCCGGCGACAGCCCGATACCGCCGGGTGTCTCCGCCAGGATCCGGAGCAGGTCGAGGGCGCGGGTCACCGCCTGCACCGACCCGGTCGCACCGGTGGCGGCCGTGGCGGCGGGCATGGGCGTGTCGTCGGGGGTGTCATTCTGGCTCATGGTCCCTGCATAGCATGCCGGCCGGGTATTTTCCATAGAATGGAAAGCCATTCCGTTTCCTTGCGGGCGGGGCGGCGGTTTGCTATGGTGCGCCGCGACAAGAGACACCGCGAGCGCGGCCACGGAACCGGCACGCGCAGCCCAGACACCGGAGAGCGAGCATGAGCTTCACGATCGTCAAGGAGGCCACTCCGCGCCTCAACCGCAGCGAACTCGCGGTGCCGGGCTCCAGCCCCAAATTCTTCGAGAAGGCCGCCAAGGGCGACGCCGACGTGATCTTCCTGGATCTTGAGGACGCGGTCGCCCCCGACGACAAGCCGCAGGCCCGCAAGAACATCATCCAGGCCCTGAACGACATCGACTGGCGCGGCAACGGCAAGACGATGAGCGTGCGGATCAACGGGCTGGATACCCATTACATGTACCGCGACGTGGTGGATGTGGTGGAGCAGGCCGGTCACAATCTCGACCTGATCATGATCCCCAAGATCGGCACGCCCGGCGATGTGTATGCGCTGGACATGCTGGTGACCCAGATCGAGCAGGCCAAGGGCATCAAGCACCGCATCGGCTTTGAGCTGATCATCGAGACGGCGCTGGGCATGGCGAATATCAACGAGATCGCCAAGGCCAGCCCGCGGCTGGAATCGCTGCATTTCGGCGTGGCCGACTATTCCGCCTCGACCCGCGCCCGCACCACCAATATCGGCGGCGCCAACGCCAATTACGGCGTGCTGACCGAGGCCAATGCCGATGGCGCGCGCGATTATCACTGGGGCGACCAGTGGCATTACGCCCTGTCGCGGATGGTGGTTGCGGCCCGTGCCAACGGCCTGCGCCCGATCGACGGCCCGTTCGGCGACTTCTCGGATGGCGACGGCTTCCGCGCCCAGGCGCACCGCTCGGCGGCGCTGGGCTGCGAGGGCAAATGGGCGATCCATCCCTCGCAGGTCGCCCTGGCCAACGAGGTCATGTCGCCCTCCGAGGCCGATGTGAGCAAGGCCCGTCGCATTCTTGAGGCGATGGAACAGGCCCAGAAGGAAGGCAAGGGTGCCGTGACCATGGATGGCAAGCTGATCGACATCGCCTCGATCCGTCAGGCCGAAGGCATCGTCGCCAAGGCCGACCAGATCAGCCGCCGCTGATCGCGACCGGCGCGGTTTCGCGCGGATTGCGGCGTCAAGAATGGCGGTGCCGATGTGGCACCGCCGTTTTTTTTCGGCTAAGGTGCCGCCCAAGATCGGGAATATCTCTGTCTTTCGCAGGCGCACCCTTGCCGTGTTCAACCGGAAGGGGCATGTCTGACGGCGGATGTCCCTGCCACCAGCCGAGAGCCCTCCATGAACCATTTCCTGGATTTCGAGAAGCCGATCGCTGAACTCGAAGGGAAGATCAAGGAACTTCGCCATCTGTCCGGCGAGACCGGGGTCAATATCGTCGAGGAAGTCGGCAAGCTTGAGACCAAGGTCGACCGGCTGCTGCGCCAGATCTATGCCAAGCTGACCGCCTGGCAGAAGACCCAGGTTGCCCGCCATCCCGAGCGCCCGCATCTGTCGCATTACCTGAGCCGTCTGGTGACCGATTTCACCCCGCTCGCCGGTGATCGCTGCTTTGGCGAGGACGAGGCGGTGATCGGCGGTCTGGGCCGGATCGGCGATCGCGCGGTGATGGTGATCGGCCAGGAAAAGGGGCATGACGTCGAAAGCCGGGTGCGGCACAATTTCGGCATGGCGCGCCCCGAAGGCTATCGCAAGGCCCAGCGGCTGATGCGCATGGCCGACCGCTTCGGCCTGCCGGTGGTGACCTTCGTCGATACCGCCGGTGCCTATCCGGGCGTGGGGGCCGAGGAACGCGGCCAGGCCGAGGCCATCGCCCGTTCGATCGAGGTCTGCCTCGACATCCGCGTGCCGCTGGTGACGGTGGTGATCGGCGAGGGCGGCAGCGGTGGCGCCATCGCGCTCGCCGCCGCCAACAAGGTGCTGATGCTTGAGCATTCGATCTATTCGGTGATCAGCCCCGAGGGCTGCGCCTCGATCCTGTGGCGGTCGGGCGAGAATGCCAAGGATGCCGCCGAGGCGCTGAAGCTGACCGCGCAGGACATGCTGAAGGTGCGGCTGATCGACCAGATCATCGAGGAACCGCTGGGCGGCGCCCATCGCTCTCCCGACGAGGCGGTGGACAGTGTCGGCCGCGCGATCGAGGCGATGCTGAGCGAGCTTGAACCCAGGACCGGCGACGAGCTGCGCAATCTGCGTCGCGACAAGTTCATCGCCATGGGCCGCGATCTCGACGCGTGACCACCTGCCCGGCCGGCACCTGGATCGACCCCGACGACAACACGGTCATCACCGAGGCGGCGCTGGTCGCGCGGCTTGGCGATGTGCGCGTGGTGCTGGCCGGTGAACGCCATGACGTGATGGCGATCCATCTGTGGCAGGCAGATCTGGCGCGTCTGCTGCTGGCCGCCCGCGGCCGGATCGCGATCGGCTTCGAGATGTTTCCCCGTGACGTGCAGCCGGCGCTCGACGACTGGTGCGCCGGTCGCATCGCCGATGAGACGGCGTTTCTCGACGCGGTCGGCTGGTCGCAGATCTGGGGCTTCGATCCGGCGCTGTATCTGCCGCTGATCCGGCTGGGCCGGCTGGATGGCGTCAGCCTGCTGGGGCTGAACTGCCGGCGCGATCTGGTGCGGCGGGTCGGTCGCGACGGGTTCGATGCCGCAGCCGCCATGGCCGCCGAAGACGGCGTGTCGCGTCCGGCGCCAGCCAGTGCCGCCTATCGCCTGCAACTCGCCGCGATGACCGGGCGCATCATGGCCGATCCGGCGGCGGATCCCGAAGGTGCCCGACGCTTCGACCGCTTCGTCGCCGCCCAGCAGGTCTGGGACCGGGCCTTCGCCTGCAATATCGCCCGCGCGCTGGACGGTCCGGATGCACCCCCGGTGGTGCTGGGCATCATCGGTCGCGGCCATATGTCGTTCGGCAACGGCACCCCGCACCAACTGGCCGATCTGGGCATCACCGATACCGCGGTGCTGCTGACCGGCTCGGCGGAGGATCGCTTCGCCCTGACGTCCGGGTCGGCCGACGCCGTCTGGCACGTCGATACCTGATCGACGGTCGTGACATGTGCCGACCGCCTGCGGATGGCGGACGTTCGGGCCAGGGATGACAGTCGGCGACGGTTTCAATCGCCGCCGAGGTCATGCCGATGTCGCCTGTATCCACCACACCATCCGTCTCGTCTGCCCTGGACGCCAAGGCCTGGGTGCTGCTGCTCACCCTTGCAACACTCTGGGGTGGATCTTTTCTGTTCGTCGGCATCGCCGTTCGCGAGGTCGGGCCGCTGACCGTCGCGGCGCTGCGGGTCAGTCTGGCGCTGCCGGTTCTCGGCCTGCTGGCCTTGCCGGCACTCCGCCGGATGCGCGGCCGTGACGTGCCGATCCGGGCCCTCATCGTCATGGGGCTGCTCAACAACGTTCTGCCGTTCGCGCTCACCGCCTGGGCGCAGACCCGCATGACCAGCGGCATGGCGGCGACGGTGAATGCGACCACTCCCTTCCTCACCATCCTGGTGGCGCCACTCTTCGGGCTGGTCGAGACGCGGGGGGCACGGCGGGTGGCGGGTATTCTCTGCGGCATCGCCGGGGTGGCTATCGCCGTTCGCCCCTGGGATGGCGCGGCCGGCGCCGATCCGGCCGGCGTTGGCGCAGGTGTGCTTGCGGCCCTGTCCTATGCGATAGCGGCAGCCTATGCCCGACGGAGCGGGCTGGGCGATCTGACGCCCGCGATCGCGGCCTTCGGCATGGTCGCGGCGGCAGCTCTGGTGCTGGCACCGGCGGCCCTGGTGGTCGAGACGCCCCTGGCCGATCTTGCCGCCAGCGGCCATGGAACCTGGGCGGCAATTTGCGGCGTGGCACTGATCGGCACCGCCGCCGCCTATCCGGTCTATTTCCGCCTGCTCGCCCTGGCCGGCCCCGCCAACCTTCTGCTTGTCACCCTGCTGATGCCGATGATCGCCATCCTTGCCGGCGCGGTGGTGCTGGGCGAGGCGGTCGCCATGCTCATGCCCCTGGGGCTCAGCCTGGTCGCTTTCGGCCTTGTGATGGTCGATGGCCGGGTTTTCAAACGCAGACACCCGCGGCACCGGTGATGCCACGGGTGTTCTCGGGGTCTCCTGCGGTGACGGCCGATCGTCAGACCAGACGGCCGTGGCAGTGCTTGAATTTCTTGCCGGACCCGCAGGGGCAGTTGCTGTTGCGGGGCGTGCGCTCCCAGCCTTCGGGCAGGGCCGATGGCGGCGCGTCCTCGCCCGGGGCATCGGTCATCGCGGCGGCGCCGGGCAGGCTCTCGGTGGTGGGCTGCATCGGCCGTTCGGCATCGGCGGGCTGCTGGGCGCTGGCGGTGCGGATTTCCAGATGCGACAGCACCTGGGTCACCGTCTCGCGCATCCGGTCGAGCATGCCTTCAAACAGCGAGAAGGCTTCGCGCTTGTACTCGTTCAGCGGATCCTTCTGCGCATAGGCGCGCAGCACGATGCCCTGGCGGAGATAGTCGAGCTGAAGCAGATGCTCTTTCCAGTGATGGTCGATGATCTGGAGAAGCAGGCTCTTTTCGACCCGATGCATGGTCTCAAGGCCATAGGCCTCGACCTTGGTCGCCATCACCGCGTCGGAGGCCTGGGTGATCCGCTCGCGCAGCGCCTCGGGGTCGATGCCTTCCTCGGCCGCCCAGTCCTTGATCGGCAGGTCGCAAGCCAGCACCTTCTGGCAGCGCTCGGTGAGCTCGGTCACCTTCCACTGCTCAGGATAAGACTTCTCAGGGGCTGCCTCGGCGACGATCTCGGCGATGACCTCGTGGCGCATCGACAGCACAGTGTCGTCGACCCGCTCGGCATTCATCATCTCGCGGCGCTGTTCATAGACGACCTTGCGCTGGTCGTTCATGACGTCGTCATAGCGCAGCAGATTCTTGCGGATGTCGAAGTTGCGCGCCTCGACCTTCTGCTGTGCCTTTTCGAGCGCCTTGTTGATCCAGGGGTGGGTGATCGCCTCACCCTCTTCCAGACCGAGCCGCCGCAGCATGCCGTCGATGCGCTCGGACCCGAAGATCCGCATCAGGTCGTCTTCCAGCGACACAAAGAATTTCGACGCGCCGGGATCGCCCTGGCGGCCCGCACGGCCGCGCAACTGATTGTCGATGCGCCGGCTTTCATGGCGTTCGGAGCCGATGACGTAAAGCCCGCCCGCTGCCATCACCTGGGCGCGCGCCGCCTCGACCTCGGTTTCGATTTCCGCCGTCCGGCGGGCACGCTCGGCCTCGTCGGTGATGTCGGCAAGCTCGGCCTCGACCCGCATCTGGACGTTGCCGCCCAGTTGGATATCGGTGCCGCGACCGGCCATGTTGGTGGCGATGGTCACGGCACCCGGCCTGCCGGCCTGGGCGATGATCTGGGCTTCCTGCTCGTGATAGCGGGCGTTCAGCACCTGATGCGGGACGCCGCCTTCGGTGAACATCCGCGACAGAAGTTCCGATTTCTCGATCGAGACGGTGCCGATCAGGATCGGCTGGCCCTTGGCCGCCGCCTGCTTCACCTCGGTCACGATCGCCTGGATCTTCTCGCGCTCGGACCGGTAGACCTCGTCATCGGCATCCTTGCGCTGGACGTCGCGATTGGTCGGGATCGCCACGACTTCCAGCTTGTAGATCTCGGCGAATTCGCCGGCCTCGGTCAAGGCGGTGCCGGTCATGCCCGACAGCTTGGGATAGAGGCGGAAATAGTTCTGGAAGGTGATCGAGGCCAGCGTCTGGTTCTCGTTCTGGATCGTCACCTGTTCCTTGGCTTCCAGCGCCTGGTGCAGCCCTTCGGAATAGCGGCGGCCTTCCATCATCCGGCCGGTGAACTCGTCGATGATGATGACCTTGTCATCCTTGACGATATAGTCCACGTCGCGGGTGAACAGCTTGTGGGCGCGCAGCGCCTGGTTCACGTGATGGACGATCGCGACATTGTCGATGTCATAGAGCCCGCCGGTGATCAGCCCGGCCTCGCCCAGCGCCGCCTCGATCCGCTCCTGGCCGACCTCGGTCAGGATCACCGAGCGCTGCTTCTCGTCCTTCTCGAAATCATCCTCGCCCAGATCGGGGATGAAGCGGTTGATCAGCCGGTACAGCTCGGAATTGTCTTCCGTGGGACCGGAAATGATCAGCGGCGTGCGGGCTTCGTCGATCAGGATGCTGTCGACCTCGTCGACGATCGCGAAGTTGAACGGCCGCTGAACCATCTGGTCCAGGCCGTACTTCATGTTGTCGCGCAGATAGTCGAAGCCGAATTCGTTGTTGGTGCCATAGGTGATATCGGCGGCATAGGCCAGCCTGCGGCTGTAATCGTCCATGCCGGGCAGGATGGCGCCGACGGTCAGGCCCAGGAAGCGGTGCACCCGCCCCATCCATTCCGAGTCGCGTCGCGCCAGATAGTCGTTGACGGTGACGACGTGGACGCCCTTGCCTTCCAGGGCGTTCAGATAGGCGGCCAGTGTCGAGACCAGGGTCTTGCCTTCGCCGGTCTTCATCTCGGCGATGCGACCCTGATGCAGCACCATGCCGCCAACAAGCTGCACGTCGAAATGCCGCTGCCCCAGAACCCGGCGCGCCGCCTCGCGCACCGTGGCGAAGGCATCGACCAGAAGGTCGTCGAGCGGCTCGCCCTTGGCAAGACGCCCGCGAAATTCGTCGGTGCGGGCACGGAGTCCGGCATCGTCGAGAGCCTGAACCTCGGGCTCCTTGGCGTTGATCGCCTGAACCGCCCGCTGGAGCGACTTCACCGTCCGATCGTTGGCGGTACCGAAAATCCGCCGGGCTAGAGCGCCGAACATGTAATCCCCTGACCTGGCTCCCGAGCACGCGATGCCGTCCGGTCCGGAGCTTTCGGTTGGCGGACGGCGCCTGCACTCACGCGCGACAGATAACGGACAGGGCGCAGACCCTCGTCCGAGATCGTTCCTCAAATAAGCGGTCGGGGGTGCCCTGTCAATCACGCCGGCCACCTGTTCCGCACGGCGCGCCATATCGACATGCCGTCCATGTGGGCGCGGGCCGCGTGCCTGGGCCGCTCATCCGGTTTCCCGACCGACCGCATTGGTTTTCAACACTTGTGATCGCCGGCCGGCTGTGCATCATGAGCGTCCTGATCCGTCGGCCGCCTGTCAGCCGGCGACAAATCCCGGCGGGCCGGCGACCTCTGCCCGATCCCGAGCCCTGACCGATCCCCAAGGGAGAAAGTCCGTATGCTCATGCGCAGCGCGCGTCGGCCGTTCGGTGCCGCCATCGCCGCCCTGCTCCTTGCCTCCACGGTGCCGTTCGCGGCCGTGCGGGCAGCCGAGGAGCCGAAGGCCGAAGATCCGGTCGTCGCCCGCGTCGACGGTTCCGACATCCGCCGCTCGGACGTGGTCGCCGCCTATGAAACCCTGCCCCCGCCCTATCGGTCGCTGCCCTTCGAGCAGCTGTATGACACGCTGCTCGACAACGTGATCAGCAGCCGGCTGATGGTCGAGGCCGCCCGCAAGCAGGGGTTGGAGTCTGAAGACGACGTGAAGCAGCGCATCCAGCGCGCGGCCGACCGCGTTCTGACCGAGGCCTATCTGACCCGGCTGATCGACAATGCCGTCACCGACGAGGCCCTGAAGGCCGCGTATGACGACTTCAAGACCAGCTTCACGCCCGAGGAAGAGGTCCGCGCCCGCCATATTCTGGTGGCGACCGAGGACGAGGCCAAGGCGGTCAAGGCCGAACTCGACAAGGGTGGCGATTTCGCCAAGATCGCGGCCGACAAGTCGACCGATCCCGGCGCCGCCAATGGGGGCGATCTGGGCTTCTTCACCGCCGACCGGATGGTGAAGCCGTTCGCCGATGCCGCCTTCGCGATGAAGCCGGGCGAGATTTCCGACCCGGTGCAGAGCCAGTTCGGCTGGCACGTCATCAAGCTGGAAGAGCGCCGCAAGCAGCCGGTTCCGTCCTTCGAGGACAAGAAGCAGGAGCTTGAGGTGCAGTTGCAGCGCGAGGCCGTCGACGACGCGCTGGAAGCGCTGAAGGCCGATGCCGAGGTGGAGCGTCTCACCGAGACGATGCCCGAAGCTCCGGCAGCCGAAGCTCCGGCAGCCGAAGCTCCGGCAGCCGAGGCCCCGGCTGCGGAAGCCGGCGCGGCACCCAAGAGCTGACCCACCCGACCGGCCCGGCCTCTGGCGTTTCATCGCCGAAGGCCGGGCCGTTGATGTTCCAGGTCTGACCCGTACGGCGGGGGATGGCTCGCATCCTCCGCCGTCATCCCGTTCGGAGACATCGCCTGATGAGCGCTAAGACGTCGCCTCTGGCACCTGCATCCTTCCCTGATATGCCCCCGATCGCGGGTGTGCGCCTCGCCACGGGCATGACCGGGCTGAGATATAAGGGCCGTGACGACCTGCTCTGGGCGGAGTTCGCGCCCGGCACCGTGGTTGCCGGCTGCTTCACCACCACCGCCACCCGGGCGGCGCCGGTGCGCTGGTGCGAAACCGCGCTGGCCGGCGGCCGGGCGCGGGCGCTGGTGGTGAATGCCGGCAATGCCAATGCCTTCACCGGTCCGACCGGTGCCCGCTCGGTGGCGGCCGAGGTGGATGCGGCGGCGGCGGTGCTGGAGTGTGCGCGCGAAGAGGTGTTCGTCGCCTCGACCGGCGTGATCGGCGTGCCGATGGACCCCAAGCCGATCGCCGATCTGCTGCCGCAATTGTCGGGACGGGCCGGCAGCGACAATGCCGCCTGGCAGGCTGCCGCGCGGTCGATCATGACCACCGACACCTTCCCCAAGGGATCGGTCGCAACCGCGACCGTCGATGGCCGCACGGTCACGGTCGCGGGCTTCGCCAAGGGATCGGGCATGATCGCGCCGAACATGGCGACCATGCTGGGCTTCGTGTTCACCGATACGGCGATCGGCGCCACCCTGGCACAGCGGCTGCTGGCGCGCGCGGTCGACCGCTCGTTCAATGCGATCACGGTCGATGGCGACACCTCGACCAATGATTGCGTGATGATGTTCGCGACCGGCGCCGCCGGCAACCGAGTGCTGGCCGAGGAAGACGCCGATGGTGCCGCCTTCGCCGCCGCCCTGGAGGCGGTGCTGTCGGATCTGGCCCGCCAGGTGGTGCGCGATGGCGAGGGGGCGACCAAATTCGTCACCCTGACCATCACCGGCGCCGAGAATGACGCGGCCGCCCGCCGCATCGGCCTGACCGTCGCCAATTCGCCGCTGGTCAAGACCGCCATCGCCGGATCGGACGCCAACTGGGGTCGGATCGTGGCGGCGCTGGGCCGGTCGGGCGAGCGGGTGGCCGAAGACCGGCTGCGCATCCATATCGGCGGCGTGCTGGTGGCCGAGAACGGCGCCGTGCACCCCGATTACGACGAGACGGCCCATGTCGCTGACTATATGAAGGGCGAGGAGATCGAGATTGCCGTCGATGTGGGTATCGGCGAGGGGGTGGCCACGGTGTGGACCTGCGATCTGACCCATGGCTATATCGAGATCAACGCCGATTACCGGAGCTGACACCGTCATGCCCGACGACGCCGAGCTGTATGGCTGCGCCGCCGCGGCCCCTTTGCCCGCCGGGCCGGCGAAGCTGCTGCTGGTGGTTGCCGTGGCGCTGCTGGATGTCGACAACCGGGTGCTGATCGCGAAGCGCCCGGAAGGCAAGGCGATGGCGGGCTTGTGGGAATTCCCCGGCGGCAAGGTGGCGCCGGGGGAGCGCCCTGAAGCGGCGCTGGTCCGCGAGCTTCACGAAGAGCTCGGCATCGACACCAGCGCCTCATGCCTGGCGCCGGCCACCTTTGCCAGCCACGCCTATCCCGATTTTCATCTGCTGATGCCGGTCTATGTCTGCCGGCAGTGGCGCGGCACCCCCACCCCGCGTGAGGGCCAGACACTGGCCTGGGTGCGGATTTCCAGGCTGCGCGACTATCCGATGCCGCCTGCCGACCTGCCGCTGATCGCCATGCTCAGGGATATGCTGTAGAGCGGCCCACCTTTGGCGGCAATCCCGCCCTCGACCATCACGGATACTCTGGCATCTGGTTCAGAGTATCACCGTCGGCTTGCTCCAACATGAAAAACGCCGGCCTCCCAGACATGGGAGGCCGGCGTTCTCGTCGGGAAGCCGTGGGCGTCGGGAAGCCTGTGGGCGGATCAGATCAGGATTTCGGCGATCTGCACCGTGTTCAACGCCGCGCCCTTCAGCAACTGGTCGCCGCAGACGAAGAAGTCGAGGCCGGTGTCGCCGAAGACCAGGCTTTCGCGGATGCGGCCGACCTCGACGTCATATTTGGTCGAGGCGGTCAGCGGCATCGGGTAGAGCTTCGCCGCCGGGTCGTCGGTCACCTGAACGCCGGGGGTCTTGGCCAGCACGGCGCGGGCGGCGGCCGGCGTGATCGGGCGCAGGGTCTCGATGGTCACCGCCTCGGCATGGGCGCGCATGGTCGGCACCCGCACCGCCGTGCACGACAACAGCACCTCGGGCGCCTCCATGATCTTGCGGGTTTCCCACAAGACCTTCATTTCCTCACGCGTGTAGCCATTGTCCTGGAAGCTGTCGATATGCGGGATCAGGTTGAAGGCCAGCGGATGGGCGAATTTCGAGGCCGTCACCGGCTGGCCGGCCAGGAATTCGCGCGCACCCTCGGCAAGCTCGGTCATGCCTTCGGCGCCGGCGCCGCTGGCCGCCTGATAGGTGGAGACGATGGCGCGCTTCACACCGAATTCGGCATGCAGTGGCGCCAGCGCCATCAGCAGGATGGCGGTGGTGCAGTTGGGATTGGCGATCAGGGTCTGGCCCAGCGCGCGGCGGCCATTGATCTCCGGCACCACCAGCGGCACCGCGTCGTCGTAGCGGAAGGCCGAGGAATTGTCGATCACGATGGCGCCGCCGGCGCTTGAGATCGCGGGCGCGAATTCCTTGGCGAAATCGCCCGACACCGCCAGGAACACGATGTCCATCGCCCGCGTGGCCTCGACCGAGAACGCCTCGATGGTCACCGGGCCGAACGCGGTCTCGGTGGTTTTGCCGGCACTCCGCTCGGAGGCGAAGAGATGAAGCTCGGTCACGGGAAAGCGCCGGTCCTTGAGGACCTGGATCGTTTCCTGACCGACCGCGCCGGTGGCGCCGACGATACCGATCCGCATGGGATGTGTTCCTTGGGGTTTGAGCGTGTCGGGAACGACGCGCGGGCCTCGGATCATTCAGAGATGATGCCGGCCCCGCGCATCTGCAAGCGGCGCGCACGCTAACAGCTTGGTCCCCCACGCGCAACGGCCGGCGGTATACCGGGTGGCTCGGTTGAAAAGTTCTCGGGGCAGGGGCGGTTGCCGGCGATAATCCGGGGGCTCAGTATCCGAGGGCGCAGCCATCCTTGCGCGGGTCGGAACCGCCGATCAGCACGCCGCGCTCCCAGTCGATCACGATCGCCTGGGCGCCACCCAGCGGCTGGGCCGCGGCACGGACCCGGTTGCCGAGGCCGATCAACTGCGGCATCAGCGTGGGGGCCGCGCCGGTTTCCAGTTCCAGCACCCCGCCCATGGCCTGACTGCGCGGCAGGTCGATCGCCGCCTGCGGATCGAGCCCGTGGTCGAGCATCCGGGCAAGCAGGGTGGCATGGCCGATGGCCTGATACTGACCGCCCATCACGCCGAAACTCATCACCGGGCGCCGGCCATCGCCCATCATGCCGGCGACCAGGGTATGCGGCGGGCGACGCCCCGGCGTGTAGTGCCCGGGCGTTCCGGGGCGCAGACGGAAGCCGGTGCCGCGGCTGTTGAACAACACGCCCGACCGTGGGCAGGTGATGCCGCTGCCGAAGGCCGAGAAGATCGAGTTGACCATCGACACCGCGGTCTGGTCGCGATCGACCACGGTGACGTATACCGTGTCGCCGCTGCCGCCGGGTGCGCGCGGGCTGGGCGCCACCCTGGCACCGGCGGCAATCTGCGGCGCCAGGCGGCGGGCCTCGTCCATGATCCGGGTGGCGCCGCCATCCTCGTCGCCGAAGCGGTCCTCCGGGTCGGACAGATGCTGGTCGCGGAGCGCGATGGCGGCCTCGCTCGCCCGCGCGATCAGATCGTGAAAGGCCGGCCCGTCGGGGTCGAGGGCCGCGACATCGACACCCTCGATCATCGCCAGGATCGCCAGCGCGATCAGTCCCTGGCTGTTGGGCGGGGTCTCGAAGATATGACGGCCGCGATACTGCCCGGCGGCCGGGTCGGTATAGTGCCCGGCATGGCCGGCGAAATCGTCGAGACTGTGGCAGCCGCCCAGACCGCGCAGGGTCTCGACCATGTCTTCCGCGATCCAGCCCTCATAGAATGCCGCCGGGCCATCCTTGGCGATGGCCGACAATGTGCGGCACATCTGGGTCTGCGCGATCCGGGCGCCGGCCTCGGGCGCGCGGGCGCCGGCCAGGAAGCTCTGGGCGGTCACCTCGTTGCGCGACAGCAATTCGACATGACAGGCCCAGTCGGCGGCCACCCGCGGCGCCACCGGCGCGCCGGCACGGGCAAGGTCGATCGCCGGTGCCAGCACCCGGTCGAGCCCCAGCCGGCCGTGATCGGCCGACAACCGCGCCCAGGCTTCCACCGCCCCCGGCACGGTCACGGCCAGCGGATCGGTCTGGGGCACGGCGGTGGCGCCTTCGGCCAACAGCCGGTCGATGCCGGGGCCACTGGCCGCCGCCGCCCGGCCGGTGCCGTTATAACAGAGCGGCCGGGCCTCCCCGGCGCGCTGGATCAGTGCCCAGCAGTCCCCGCCCACCCCGGTCATGTGGGGTTCGAGCAGCCCCAGCACCGCGACCGCGGCGATCGCCGCATCAACCGCGTTGCCGCCGGCCTTCAACTTGTCGAGGGCAACCAGGGTCGCCAGCGGGTGCGAGGTCGCAGCCATGGCTTCGTTGGCATAGACGGCCGACCGTCCGGGCCGCTGGAAATCGCGCATCTGGGGGGCCTTTCCGCGAAGATCGCCTGAGATGCATGATCTTGGCACGAATGTGCGCGGCGCGCGAGGTCTGGCGCCCACTGCATGGCCGACCCGCAGGCTTGCGGGTTGTGCCATCGAGCCGGATGGCCCATCTTGAGCCTGCCCCCGGCCGCTATCACCCGTTCAGAACCAGAGCCCGACCACCTTGTCCGACCCGACACGAGAAGATCCGTCGAGCCAGTATGCCCGGATGGTGGCAGAGGGGCGCCTTGCCGCCGATCCGGCCCAGGCGGCAGCCGTCGAGCGGTTGAGCGCGCTGCTGCGCCGGATGAGTGCGGCACCCTCGCCATCGGCGCCGGCGTCGGCATCCCGCAAACGCGGCCTGCTTGGCCGGCTGTTCGGTGGATCGGAGGCTGATGACGGCCCGCCGCCGATGCCGGCCGGACCGCGCGGCCTGTATCTGTGGGGCGGTGTCGGGCGCGGCAAATCGATGCTGATGGACATGGCCTTCCGTGCCGCACCGGTGGCGCCGAAGCGGCGGGTGCATTTCCATGCCTTCATGCTGGATATCCACGCCCGGCTGCATGCCTGGCGTACCACCGGCGACCAGGATCGTGAACCCGACCCGTTGCCGCGGATCGCCGATGCCGTGGCCGCCGAAGCCCGGCTGCTGTGCTTCGACGAATTCCAGGTCCGCGACGTCGCCGACGCCATGATTCTGGGGCGGCTGTTCACCCATGTGCTGGCACGCGGGGTGTTCGTGATCGCGACATCGAACCGTCCGCCCGAAGATCTGTATCTCGACGGCCTGCAACGTGACCGGTTCCTGCCCTTCATCCGGCTGGTCCGCGACAGCCTGGAGGTGATGGAGCTGGCGGCCGACCGCGACTATCGTCTGGATCGACTGACGCTGATGCCGGTCTATCATGTGCCGGCCGACGCATCGGCGCGGCGGGCGCTGGACGAGGCCTTCAGCGATCTTGCCGGCGGGGCCGCGCCGGCACGCGCGGTGCTGGACGTGTCGGGGCGGCGGATCGATGTGCCGATGGCGGCGGGCGGCGTGGCGCGGTTCGGTTTCGCCGATCTGTGTGCGAAACCGCTGGGTGCCGCCGATTACATCGAGATCGCCCGTCAGCACCACACCGTGATTATCGACGGGATTCCGGCGATGGGCCCGGAAAAGCGCGACCAGGCCGCACGTTTTGTCACGCTCGTCGACGAACTATATGAACACCGGGTGAAGCTGGTCTGCTCGGCGGCGGCGTGGCCCGACGATCTGTACCCGGCGGGTGACGGATCGTTCGAGTTTGCCCGCACCGCATCGAGGCTGGCCGAGATGCAGAGCAAGGAGTATCTGGCGCTGCCGCATCTGACCTGAACGCGGCGGGCGGCACGGGCCGCGCGGCGGGGGCGCCCAACCGGGGTTGCTTGCTTCGTGACCGGAAAGAGAGTAGTTACGGCGCGAGAATTTCCGAACGGAAACACCGGGTGGACCCGGCTTCACGTTCGAATGATTGCGAGGCAGCAGGCCGCGACGCACCGGACGGTTTTTCCGGCTGTGGCGCGGCAGACCGGCCGGAACCGGCCCTTGAGCGTCGACCCCCGTCAGGGCGGGTCCGCGGGGTTCGGGTGACGGGCGGGGCGAGGTGACGGCTTTTACATCCGCACATCCGGGCCGGATCATGCCCGGATGTGCGTCGGCGGCGCGACCGGCGCGCGTGACCGTACCTGATCCGCATTCCGCCAGGGGCTTCGGCCGCTGAGGGATGGGGCAGGCCCGGCCCCGCCTGCCGGCCGACGCCAGACGCTGGACAGTCGCGAGGAAACCCGATGGCACGCAACAAGATCGCACTGGTGGGCGCCGGCAATATCGGCGGCACCCTGGCCCATCTGGCCGGGCTCAAGGAGCTTGGCGACGTCGTTCTGTTCGACGTGGTCGACGGCATGCCCCAGGGCAAGGCGCTCGACATCGCCGAATCGTCGCCGGTCGACAGCTTCGACAGCCGCCTGACCGGTGCGAACGACTATGCGGCGCTCGCCGGCGCCGATGTCGTCATCGTCACCGCCGGCATCGCCCGCAAGCCGGGCATGAGCCGCGATGACCTGCTGGCCATCAACGCCAAGATCGTCGGCCAGGTCGCAGACGGCATCAAGACCCATTGCCCCGACGCCTTCGTGATCGTGATCACGAACCCGCTCGACGTGATGGTCGGCCTGATGCAGAAGTTCTCCGGCCTCAACCCGGCGAAGGTCGTCGGCATGGCCGGCGTGCTCGACAGCGCCCGCTTCCGCTATTTCATCGCCGAGGCGCTGAACGTGTCGGTCGAGGACGTGACCGCCTTCGTGCTGGGCGGCCATGGCGACACCATGGTGCCGCTGCCGCGCTATTCCACCGTCGGCGGCATTCCGCTGCCCGATCTGGTCAAGATGGGCTGGATGACCCAGGAGAAGCTGGACCAGATCATTCAGCGCACCCGCGACGGCGGCGCCGAGATCGTCAGCCTGCTCAAGACCGGCTCGGCCTTCTATGCCCCCGCCGCCTCGGCGATCCAGATGGCGGAAGCCTATCTGAAGGACAAGAAGCGGGTCATGCCCTGCGCGGCGATGCTGACCGGCCAGTATGGCATCGACGGCCTCTATGTCGGCGTGCCGGTGGTGATCGGCGAGGGCGGCGTGGAGCGGATCGTCGAGATCGAGCTGAACGAGGAAGAGAAGGCCGCGTTCCTGCACTCGGTCGACGCGGTGAAGAAGCTCAACGAGGCGCTGTCGGTCTGATCGACGCAAGGCTCATGGTGGCCGTGTGGCAGCCCTGCCGGTTTCTGCCGGAAAAGGTGCGGTCCGCGGCCCCAAGCGCTTGACGTTGCGGGGGGCGGCGGTTGCGCACCTGCCTGCGGGTGCTATAAATGCAGGCGCCAGCGCCACCGCGGCTGATCGAGCGGTCTAGGGAAGAGGCTCAATGAATATCCACGAATACCAAGCGAAGGCCCTGCTCGCGAAATACGGGGTCGCGGTGCCCCGTGGCGGCGTTGCCTACACGCCGGAAGAGGCGGTCGACGTGGCCCGGAGCCTGGGCGGCCCGGTCTGGGTCGTGAAGGCGCAGATCCATGCCGGCGGCCGTGGCAAGGCCGGCGGCGTGAAGGTGGTGAAGTCGCTCGACGATGTGGCCGCCGCCGCCAAGGCGATGCTGGGCATGACGCTGGTGACCCACCAGACCGGCCCCGAGGGCAAGGAAGTCAAGCGGATCTATGTCGAGGACGGCTGCGACATCCGTCGCGAGCTGTATCTGGGCGTGGTGATCGACCGCGAGACCTCGTGCGTCACCTTCATGGCCTCGACCGAAGGCGGCATGGAGATCGAAGAGGTCGCCCACGCGACCCCTGAGAAGATCATCAAGGTTCCGGTCGACGTCATCACCGGCATGCAGCCCTTCCACGCCCGCAAGATCGCCTATGGCCTCGGCCTTGAAGGCAAGCAGGTGTCGGTGGCGACCAAGTTCATGCTGGCCATGTATCAGGCCGTGATCGGCACCGATGCGAGCATCGTCGAGATCAACCCGCTGGTCGTGACCGGCGCGGGCGACGTGATCGCGCTGGACGCCAAGATGAACTTCGACGACAACGCGCTGTTCCGTCACAAGGACATCGAGGATCTTCGCGACGAGAGCGAGGAAGATCCGTCGGAGCTGGAAGCGTCGCGCCACGCGCTGAACTATATCAAGCTGGATGGCAATATCGGCTGCATGGTCAATGGCGCGGGCCTGGCCATGGCGACCATGGACATCATCAAGCTGTATGGCGGCGAGCCGGCGAACTTCCTGGATGTCGGCGGCGGTGCCACGCGTGAGCGGGTGACGACGGCATTCAAGCTGATCCTGTCGGATCCGAACGTCGAAGGCATTCTTGTTAACATCTTCGGCGGTATCATGCGTTGCGACGTGATCGCCGAGGGCGTGGTCGCTGCCGCGCGTGAAATCAGCCTTCAGGTTCCGCTGGTCGTTCGTCTCGAAGGCACCAATGTCGAGAAGGGCAAGGCGATCCTGGCGAATTCGGGCCTGCCGATCATGTCCGCCGACGACCTGGCGGATGCTGCCGAAAAGATCGTGAAAGCCGTGAAGGAGGCCGCCTGACCATGGCCGTTCTCGTCAATTCTGAGACCAAGGTCATCTGCCAGGGCTTCACCGGCCAGCAGGGGACTTTCCATTCCGAGCAGGCCATTGCCTATGGCACCCGCATGGTTGGCGGCGTGACCCCGGGCAAGGGCGGCACCACCCATCTGGATCTGCCGGTGTTCGACACCGTCGCCGATGCGGTGGAGCGGACCGGGGCCGATGCCTCGGTGATCTATGTGCCGCCGCCGTATGCGGCCGATGCGATCCTTGAGGCGATCGACGCCGAGGTCCGCCTGGTCGTCTGCATCACCGAAGGCATTCCGGTGCTGGACATGGTGCGGGTGAAGCGGGCGCTGGAGCGCTCGTCGACCCGGCTGATCGGCCCCAATTGCCCCGGCGTTATCACACCCGGCGAATGCAAGATCGGTATCATGCCGGGCCACATCCACCAGCGTGGCAAGATCGGGATCGTGTCCCGCTCGGGCACGTTGACTTACGAGGCCGTGGCGCAGACCACCGCGGCGGGCCTCGGTCAGTCGACCTGCATCGGCATCGGCGGCGATCCGATCAACGGCACGAACTTCATCGACGCGCTCGACCTGTTCCTGAAAGACCCCGAGACCGAGGCGATCATCATGATCGGCGAGATCGGTGGTTCCGCGGAAGAGGATGCCGCCGAGTTCCTGAAGCAGTCCAAGGTGAAGAAGCCGACCGTCGGTTTCATCGCCGGTCGGACCGCCCCTCCCGGCCGTCGTATGGGCCATGCCGGCGCCATTATCAGCGGCGGCAAGGGTGGTGCGGACGACAAGCTCGACGCGATGCGGTCCGCCGGCATCGTCGTTGCCCAATCGCCCGCGGCGCTTGGCAGCACCATGGTTCAGGTGCTCCGAGGCTGACGGATCTGTCACGAACCAGACCCAAACCTGGAGAGGGCGCCGCGTAAGCGGCGCTCCCAATGCTCAAGATGGCTGCGCAAAGCGAGCAACTTTCGTTCCTGTTCGGGAGCAACGGCGCCTTTATCGCCGATCTCTACGCGCGTTTCGTTCAGAACCCCTCGTCGGTTGATGAAAGCTGGCAGGGGTTCTTCGCCGATCTGGGCGACGAAGCCGCGTCCGTCCTCGCCGAAGTGCGGGGCGCCCCCTGGGCGCCCGGCATGGTGCCCGCGACGGCGACCAATGGCAGTGCCGAGACCCGGGGGTTCGTCGCACCCCTGGACGGCGCGACCGAACTGCGTGTCGGTCCGCTGAACGGCCAGACCACCGAGATTTCGGGGGAACGTTCCGCGACGGTGGACAGCATCCGGCTGCTGATGCTGATCCGCGCCTATCGCGTGCGCGGCCATCTGGTGGCCAATCTGGATCCGCTGGGCCTGGAAGCGCCCACCGGCCATCCGGAACTGGACCCGGCCTCTTATGGCTTCACCGATGCCGATCTGGACCGCACCTTCTATGTCGACGGCGTTCTGGGGCTGAGCAGCGCCACGCTGCGCGAGGTGCTGAACAAGCTGAACGCGACCTATTGCCGGACGGTCGGCGTCGAGTTCATGCATATTCAGTCGCCCGAACAGAAGGCATGGCTGCAGACCCGCATCGAGGCCGACCGCCCCGATCAGGCCTTCGACACCGAGACCCGCAAGCGGATCTTCGGTCAGGTCGTGATCGCCGAGGGCTTCGAACGGTTCCTGAACATCAAATATACCGGCACCAAGCGCTTTTCGCTGGAAGGCGGCGAGGCCCTGATCCCGGCGCTGGAAGCGATTCTTGAGCGCGGGTCGGATCTGGGCTGCGAGGAAGTCGTTCTGGGCATGCCGCATCGCGGGCGCCTGAACGTGCTGACCGCGGTGATGGGCAAGTCGTTCACGGCGGTGTTCAACGAATTCAACGGCGGCTCGGCCACCCCTGAGGACGTTCAGGGCTCGGGCGACGTGAAGTATCATCTGGGCACCTCGGCCGACCGCACGCTGGCCAATGGCCGCACCGTGCATCTGTCGCTGACCGCCAATCCGTCGCATCTGGAAGCGGTGAACCCGGTCGTGGTCGGCAAGGCGCGCGCCAAGCAGATGCAGCGCGGCGACGCCGACCGTACCAAGGTGATGAGCATCCTGATGCATGGCGACGCGGCCTTCGCGGGCCAGGGCGTCGTTGCCGAATGCTTCGCGCTGTCGGAACTGAAGGGCTATCGCACCGGCGGCACGGTCCATGTGATCGTGAACAACCAGATCGGTTTCACCACCAGCCCGAAATACTCGCGCTCCTCGCCCTATCCGTCGGATGTGGCGAAGATGGTCGACGCGCCGGTGTTCCATGTGAATGGCGACGATCCGGAGGCGGTGGTCTATGTGTCGCGGCTGGCGGCCGAATTCCGCCAGACCTTCCACAAGGATGTCGTGCTCGACATCTTCTGCTATCGCCGCCATGGCCATAACGAGGCCGACGAGCCCTCGTTCACCCAGCCGCTGATGTATCGCAAGATCGCGCAGCACCCCACGCTGCTGCAGGTCTATGGCGACCGCATGGTCGGCGACGGCGTGATGACCCGCGACGAGGTCGATGGCGCGCTGAAGACCTTCCATCAGCAGCTCGAACAGGATCTGGAGCAGTCCAAGACCTATCGCCCCAACAAGGCCGACTGGTTCGAGGGCGTCTGGAAGGGCTATTCGCGCGCGCCGAACGACGACCGCCGCGGATCGACCGCCGTGTCGCTGGAACGGCTGCGCGAGATCGGTTTCAAGCTGACCGACAACCCTGAGGGCGTGAACGTCCATCGCAAGATCCTGCGCCAGCTGGGCCAGAAGCGTGACGCGATCGAGGGCGGCGAGGGGATCGACTGGGCGCTTGGCGAATCGCTCGCCTTCGGCACCCTGCTGACCGAAGGCTATCCGGTTCGCCTGTCGGGCCAGGATGTCGGGCGCGGCACCTTCTCGCACCGCCATTCGGTGCTGATCGACCAGAAGACCGAAGACCGCTATATCCCGCTGAACAATCTGGGCGCCGCGGCGTCTTACGAGGTGGTCGACAGCCTGCTGTCGGAATATGCGGTGCTGGGCTTCGAATACGGCTATTCGATGGCCGAACCGAATGCCCTGGTGGTCTGGGAAGCACAGTTCGGCGATTTCGTGAACGGCGCGCAGGTGATGATCGATCAGTTCATCTGCTCGGCGGAATCGAAATGGCTGCGCATGTCGGGCCTGGTGATGCTGCTGCCGCATGGCTATGAGGGCCAGGGGCCGGAGCATTCCTCGGCACGGCCTGAACGCTTCCTGCAGCTGTATGGCGAGGACAACATCCAGGTCGCCAACTGCACCACGCCGTCGAACTATTTCCACATCCTGCGCCGGCAGATCCACCGCAAGTTCCGCAAGCCGCTGATCATGATGACGCCGAAATCGCTGCTGCGTCACAAGCTGGCGGTGTCGAAGCTGTCGGATATGGGCCCCGGCTCCAGCTTCCATCGGGTGCTGGGCGAAGTGGACCGGCTGCGTCATTCCGACAAGGTCCGTCGCGTGGTGCTGTGCACCGGCAAGCTCTATTACGACCTGCTGGAAGAGCGCCGCAACCGCGAGATCGACGATGTCGCGATCATCCGTGTGGAGCAGCTTGCCCCGTTCCCGGCAACCTCGATCGCCGAGGAACTGCGCCGCTATCCGAACGCGGATCTGGTCTGGGCGCAGGAAGAGCCGAAGAATCAGGGCTACTGGTTCTTCATGAGCCCGCGTCTGGACGACCTGATCGACAGCATGGGTGCGACCGGCAAGCGCGTGCGCTATGCCGGGCGGCCCGAGGCGGCGGCCCCGGCCACCGGCTCGCACCACAAGCATGTTGCAGAGCAAAAGGCGCTGATCGACGACGCATTGGCAGGCTGATCGATGCAAGGCCGGGCCGCATGACTGTCATGCGGCCCGGTTTGTGCGTTAATGCCTTGTCATCTGTGCGTGGATACGCCACCTAACCCACGTGTGTAGCTTCCCGGCCACAAGGCCGGGACATGAACGAAATCGGGATCGTGATGAGCGTCGAGATCAAAGTTCCGAGCCTGGGCGAGTCGGTTACCGAAGCCACCATTGGCCAGTGGTTCAAGAAGGTCGGTGACCGCATCGAGGCCGACGAGCCGCTTGTGGAGCTGGAGACCGACAAGGTCACGCTCGAAGTCAATGCGCCGTCAGCTGGCGTGCTGACCGAGATCATGGCCGAGGAAGGCGCCGACGTCGAAGTCGGTGCGCTGCTGGGCGTGATCGGCGAGGGTGACGGCGCTGCCGCCAAGCCGGCCGAGGCCCCGAAGAAGGCCGAGACCCCGAAGGCCGAGGCCCCCAAGCCTGCCCCGGCTGCCGAGCCCGCGCCGGCTCAGGGTGAGAAGATCCTGTCGCCCGCCGCCCGCAAGGCCGCCGGTGATGCCGGCATCGATGCCGGCGAGGTCGAAGGCACCGGCCGTGATGGCCGGGTGATGAAGGACGATGTGCAGCGCGCTGCTGCGGCGAAGCCCGCTGCCAGCCCGGCCGCCGCCGCGGCTCCCCGGCCGGCCGGCGAGCGCGAGACCCGCGTGCGCATGACCAAGCTGCGCCGCCGCATCGCCGAGCGCTTGAAGGATGCCCAGAACACCGCCGCGATCCTGACCACCTATAATGAGGTGGACATGACCCAGGTGATGGCGCTGCGCAGCCGCTATAAGGACGGGTTCGAGAAGAAGCACGGCGTGAAGCTGGGCTTCATGTCGTTCTTCGTGAAGGCCTCGATTGCGGCGCTGAAGGAATATCCGGCGGTCAACGCGCAGATCGACGGCGACGAACTGGTCTACAAGAACCATTACGACGTCGGCGTGGCGGTGGGCACCGAACAGGGCCTGGTCGTGCCGGTGGTCCGCGATGCCGATCAGCTGTCTTTCGCCGGCGTGGAAGCCACCATCAACGCGCTGGGCGTGAAGGCGCGCGACGGCAAGCTGACCATGGAAGATCTGACCGGCGGCACCTTCACCATCTCGAATGGTGGTGTCTATGGCTCGCTGATGTCGTCGCCGATCCTGAACCCGCCGCAGTCGGGCATTCTGGGCATGCACAAGATCCAGGACCGCCCGATGGCCGAGAAGGGCCAGGTGGTGATCCGTCCGATGATGTATCTGGCGCTGTCCTATGACCACCGGGTGATCGACGGCAAGGAAGCGGTCAGCTTCCTGGTGCGCGTGAAGGAGTGCATCGAGAACCCGGAGCGGCTGCTGTTCGATCTCTGATCGCCACGGCAAACTCCGCGACCGTATGAAGGATGCATGACATGAGCGACGCTCAGACCTATGACGTCGTCGTCATCGGCGGCGGCCCCGGTGGCTATATCGGCGCGATCCGCGCCGGCCAGCTTGGCCTGAAGGTGGCCTGCGTTGAGAAGCGCGGTGCCCTGGGCGGCACCTGCCTGAATGTCGGCTGCATTCCGTCGAAGGCCTTGCTGCAATCGTCGGAACTCTATGTCGAAGCCGGCAAGGGCATGGCCGAGCACGGCGTCAAGGTCGGCGGGGTCGAACTCGACCTCGCCGCCATGATGGCGCGCAAGACCAAGGTCGTTACCCAACTGACCGGCGGTATCGAGGGCCTGTTCAAGAAGAACAAGGTCGATTACGTGAAGGGCGCCGGCCGTCTGGTCGACGCCAACACGATCGAGGTGGCGCTGGCCGATGGCGGCACCACCACGCTGAAGACCCGCGAGGTGATCATCGCCACCGGCTCGACCCATGTCGATCTGCCCGGCGTCACCGTCGACGAGACGCGGATCGTCACCTCGACCGGTGCGCTGGAGCTCGACAAGGTGCCGGGGCATCTGGTGGTGATCGGCGGCGGCGTCATCGGCCTGGAGCTGGGTTCGGTCTGGAGCCGTCTGGGCGCCAAGGTCACGGTCGTCGAGTATATGGACCGGATCACGCCTGAGATGGATGGCGAGGTCTCGAAGCAGTTGCAGCGGATTTTGGGCCGTCAGGGCCTGAAATTCCGGCTGTCGACCAAGGTCACGGCGGCGGATACCAGCGGTGACACGGTCAAGCTGACGGTCGAGCCGGCCAAGGGTGGCGAGGCCGAGACCATCGAGGCGGATGTGGTTCTGGTGTCGATCGGCCGCCGCCCCTATACCGAGGGGCTGGGGCTGGATGCGGTCGGCATCGCCACCGGCCCGCGCGGCCGGATCGAGGTCGACGACCATTTCCGCACCAATGTGCCCAACATCCGCGCCATCGGCGACGTGATCCATGGCCCGATGCTCGCCCACAAGGCCGAGGAAGAGGGTGTGATCGTCATGGAGATGATCGCCGGCCAGTCGGGGCATATCGACTACAACCTGATCCCGGGCGTGATCTACACCTGGCCGGAAGTGGCGAGTGTCGGGCGCACCGAGGAACAGTTGAAGGCCGACGGCATCGCCTATAAGCCCGGCAAGTTCCCGTTCTCGGCCAACAGCCGGGCGCGGGCGGTGGGCGATACCGACGGCTTCGTGAAGATTCTGGCCGATGCCGAGACCGATCGGATTCTGGGTGCCCATATCATCGGCCCCGATGCCGGCACGCTGATCGCCGAACTGGTTCTGGCGATGGAGTTCAAGGCCAGCGCCGAGGACATCGCCCGCACCAGCCACGCCCATCCGACGCTTGAAGAAGCGGTGAAGGAAGCGGCGCTGGCGGTGGATGGCCGCACGCTCAACATGTGACGCGGCCGGCCCCGGCGTTGGGGGCCGCACCACGACACGCACGTAAGGACACGCCCGGCAGCGGATCACCGCTGGCGGGCGTTTTCCGTTCAATGGCTGGGCTGACGGGTAGCGGGGGTCGGGCTGACGGGTAGCGGGCCCGGTCAGCGTGGCGCGCCGGCGCGGATGTCTTCGGCGATCTGGTGTCGGGTCTCGGGCGAGGCGGCGGCGATGGTGGCCACGAAGCTCTCGATCATCAGGTCGGCGGACTGCGCGCGCATGTGCCGCGCGGTCTGGAATGCCGCTCTCAGTCGGTCCATGTCGATCTCGCGTCGGTCGATTTCGGCTGTGGCATCGATCAGCGCGGCACGGAATGCCGTGTCCAGAGCGGCGAGTTCACCGGCGCGGGCGGCATGGATGGTCCGCAGCCGCTCGCCATCGGCGGTTGGCAGGCGGTTGGCGATCACCTCGATCACGCGGTCGGTTCGCAGGCCCAGATCGGCGGTCAGACGCGGGGATGGCTGCCAGGCGATCAGATAGATCGCGACCAGCAGATTGGCGGCGACCGACAGGGCGAGTGCCGCGCGCTCGACCGTGAGGTGCTGGACGATATGGCGGATGGGTCTGGTCACCGCGGATCTCCGGACAGGAAGAACAAATCGGCATCGAACAGCAGGGCTACCGCGGCGGCGCCATCGGAGGCCGGGGGCGGGGCAGGCTGAAGGCCGATCGCGACCAGGATGGCGGCGGCCCCGGCAAGGGCCGCGACCGACCAGCCAAATGCCCCGGCCTGATATGCGGCCCGACCGACACCTTGACCGGCCGGCCGTGATGCGTTCGCAGGGAGGGCTTTGACGCGCCGCTCAACCGCATCGATGGCTGCCGCGACCGCGTCCTGTGACACGTCGGGCGCGATCCGGCGGATCGATGCATCGAGGGCCGCTGCCCGGACCATCGGCACGAGCAGGTCGGGATGGCGGGCGAGGCACGCCCTGGCCGCCTGGCGGTCAGTCACGGGCCAGCGGTCGATATCGGCGCCATAGGCATCCAGGCGGCGGCGGAATCTGTCGGGGGTCATGGTGTACACCTCTCCTTCCGGCTGGTCTGCCGGTCGATCGCCCGGCGCAGGCTGCGGCGCGCCCGCGACAGCAGGCTTTCGAACGCATCGTCGCTCAGATCCAGGATCTGCGCGCAGTCATGCCCGCTGATCCCCTCGACATGAAACAGGATGATCGCGACGCGCTGCCGGTCACCCAACTGATCGAGCCCGGCGCGCAGGCTGGCATCGCGTTCGGCCCCGATCAGCCGGGCCAGCGCATCCGGCCGGTCGTCGGCGACCGCGATCCGGTCATCCAGCAGCTCGGTCACCGGCCGGCGGCGTCGATCGAGGGTCAGGTTGAGCACGATACGGCCGAACCAGGCGGTGAAGCCGCCGCGCGCGCGATCGAAGCGACCGGCATGGGTCCAGAGCCGGAGGAAGGCGTCCTGGGCGATCTCGTCGGCATCGGCGGTGTTGCGGGCAACACCACGGGCGATGCTGATGGCGCGCCGCATATGGCGCGTCATCAGCAGGGCGAATGCGGCGTGATCGCCGGCCGCCACCCGAAGCACCAGATTGTCGTCGCTGGGCTCGGTCATGGCACAGCCGGGCGGTCACGGCCGGTGATGAGCGGGATCATATCAGCGGCCCCCCGGTCGGAGCAGGTTGTAAAGGCGGGCGGAGGAGACGGGCTGGAGCCGGGGGCCATGGCCTCGATCCGCGGCTCAGTCGCGCCGGCGCGCATCCCACTCCGCCTGGGACAAGCTGCCGTCGCTGTCGCCATCGAGACCGCGGAACCGGCGGTCGAGCGCTTCGGTCCGCTTGTCCTCGGGCATCTCGGCCAGGCGCTTCGCCGCCCGGCTTTCGGCGCCCGCCATCTGATCCGAGACCATCTTGCCCCATTCCGCGCGGCTGAGCGCGCCATTGCCATCGGTATCGATCGACTGGAAGCTTGGCGGCTCGGCGGCGATGGCGGCGCCGGCGGTTCCAATCAGCAGGCAGCCGCCAGACAGTAGCGCGGCGGCAAGCCGCAGACGAGTGGATGTGATCATCACGGGGTCTCCATATCTGGATATCGGGTATGGCGGCCGCCCGGTGGCACCGGCTGCGACCGTCGATATGGCTTACGGATGGTCCTCGACCTTTCCGTCGCGGAACGTGAAGGAAAGCTGCCACCGCCGCTATAACAGGGCCGCCATCGGGAATCGCGGCCGTGAGCCGACGGAGCGCGGCCCGTGGGCGCGTAAGGGCTGATGCCTGTGTTCATCGCGAAAGCCCGCCCGATGCCGATCACCGATCCCCTTCCTCCCCGTCCTCCCCGTCCTCCCCATCCCAGGCCCGCCCATCCCGTGCCTGGCCGCCTGCTCCGGCGGATGGTGCCGTGGGTTCTTGCCGCCGGCATGATGCTGATGGCGGCGACCCTGATCCATCGCCGCTATGTCGTACCGATCGATCGGACGGGCTTCACCGCGGCCATCCGGGTCATGCCGCTGGTGGTATCGGGGCCGGGCACGCTGGACGCGACGATCCGCGCCACCCTGGCCAGCCGGGTACCCGGCCGGGTTCTGGCCCTGGGCGCCGAGCGGGGTGAGCGGGTCGAGGCCGGCCATCTGCTGATCAGGCTCGATGCCTATGACCTGACGGGCAGCCTTGCCGCCGCCGAGGCAGACCATGCCGGCGCGCGTCAGGCCGCCGATCAGGCGCGGGCGGCGCGCCACGAGGCGGTGGCATCTGCAACCGAGGCCGACCGCCGCTATCGGCGCAGCCGGACATTGAGCACCCGTGGCGCCGTGTCACCCGCGACCCTCGATGCCGACCGCGCCGCGGCCGAGAGCGGGGTGGCGGCCGTCGCCCAGGCGGATGCCATGATCCGCGAGCGCGATGCCGCGGTCGCCGCCGCGGCCGCCGCGGTCGATGCTGTCCGCGCCCGGCTGGCCGATACGGCGATTCCGGCGCCGTTCGACGGTATCGTCACCGACCGTGCCGCCGATCTGGGATCGCTGATCGGTGCCGGTGCGCCGCTGATGGATCTGGTCGATCCCCGCAGCCTGATCGTGACCGCGCGCATCGACGAGAGCCGGATGAGCGGTCTGGCACCCGGTCAGCCGGCGACGCTGATCTTCCGCTCGGACCCCGATCATGCCTGGCGGGCGGCCGTGGCCCGCGTCGGCCGCGCGGTCGATGCCGAAACGCGTGAGGTGATGGTCGATCTGGTTCCTGAGAACCTGCCGGGGCACTGGGCACTGGGCCAGCGCGTCGATGTCCAGATCCTGACGGGGGAGCGGATGGGCGTGATCTGGGTGCCGGGGGCGATGCTGGCCCCGCGACCGGGGCAGCCGGCAGGCGACAGCGGTGTGTGGCTGCTGGGCCAGGACGGCCGGGCCCGCTGGCGCCGGATAACCCTGGGTCTGGCGAGTGCCGGACGGGTGGAGGTGACCGACGGCCTGATACCCGGCGAGGTGGTTCTGGCCCCGGACGACCTGTATCCGCTGCGCCGGGTGCGGCTGGTGGAGGATGCCCGATGATGCTGGCCCTGGCCGATATCCGCCACGACCTGCTGCGCTTCGTTCTGACCGCGATCGGCATCGGCCTGCTGGCGATGGGCGCCTTCGGCATGACCGGGATCTATCGCGGCATCGTCGCCGACGCCCTGATGGTCATCGATCGGATCGGCGCCGATCTCTGGGTGGTGCAGGGCGACACACGCGGCCCCTTCGCCGAGACCTCCACGGTGCCGCTCGCGACCGAACGGCGGGTCGAGGGTGTGGACGGGGTTATCAGGGTGCGACCCTTCTTGTCGCTGACCCGCAGCCTGCGCATCGATGGGCAGTTGCGGCAGGTGAGCCTGCTCGGGCTCGACTGGCCGGATGACGATGGCGGCTGGCTGCCTCTGGCGGACGGGCTGCCGCTTGGCCAGGGGCATGACGTGGCCATCGCCGATCGCAGCCTGGGTCTTGCGATCGGCGATGTGCTGGTGGTGGGGCATCAGCATCTTCGGGTCACCGGGCTGACGCGCGGCATGGTCGACATCAATGGTGATCCGGTTCTGGCCCTGACCATTCCCGATCTGATCGAGCTGAGGGCGGGGCGCCCCTCGGAAGCGATTCTGCTGCGCCGGGCCGCGGGGAGCGCCGGCGATTACGGTGACGTCCAGGCTCTGGCGGTGGATGTCAGCCCAGGTGCCGCCGCGTCGGTGGCGGCGGCGATTGCCGGATGGGGCGATGTCGCGGTGCTCACCACCCGGGACCAGCGCGATCTTTTGCTCAATGCCCGGCTTGAACGGCTTCGCATGCAGATCCTGCTGTTCAGCCTGCTGCTGATGACCATCACCGCGGTGGTGGTGTCGCTGATCCTCTATACCGGCACGATCGAAAAGCTGCACACCATCGCCATGCTGAAGCTGATCGGGGCCGCCGACCGGCTGATCGTCGCCATGATCGCGGCCCAGGCCCTGGCCCTTGGCGTGACCGGGCTTGGGGCCGGGCTTGCGGCCGGGCGGCTGTTGTTTCCGTTGTTCCCGCGACGGGTGCTGCTGCTGGATGCCGATATCGCCCTGATCGGGGCGATGGTGCTGGCGACCTGCCTGGCCGGCAGTGCCGCGGGTATCGTAAAGGCGATGCGGGTTCGCGCGCAGGAGGTTCTGGCCTGATGGCGGCGCCGGTGCTTGAGATGCTGGGGGTTGGGCGCGATTTCCGCAGCGGCGGCGAGGTGGTGCGGGCGTTGGATGATATCGACCTTGCGCTTGCGCCCGGCGAGATGGCGGCGCTGCTTGGACCCAGCGGCTCGGGCAAATCGACCCTGCTGCTGACCGCCGGCCTGCTGGAGCCGCCGGACCGGGGCCGGGTGCGGATTGCCGGCCGCGATGCCGCCGGCCCCGACTGCTGGATGACCGCCGGCGAGCGGCGCCGGTTCAGGCGTGACCATATCGGTTTCGTGTTCCAGAAAGCCAATCTGATCCCGTTCCTGACCGCCCGGGAGAACATCCGGATCGCGCTGGACGTGGCGGGGGTGGAGAGGCTTGAGGCACGCCGCCGCACGGCGGAACTGCTCGACTGGCTCGATCTCGACCGGCGGGCGGCGGCACTGCCCGCCCGGCTGTCGGGGGGTGAGCAGCAGCGGGTGGCGATTGCCCGCGCACTGGCCAATCACCCGGTTCTGCTGCTGGCCGACGAGCCGACGGCGGCTCTGGATGCAGCACGGGCGGCGCGGGTGATGGCGCTGTTCCGCGCCATCGCCGAGACGCGGGGGGCGGCGGTGATGGTGGTGACCCATGATCATCGGGCGCTCGACCTGTTTCACCGACGGTTCACGATGCAGGACGGTCGTCTGGCACCGGCAGCACCGGCCCCTGCGGTGAAGCGCTTCTGATTTCGCGGCGAAGCAGGTATCGTCGCAGCCGGCCAGTCATCCGCGCGGGTGTAGCCATCCCGCGCGGATGACTGGGCTGGTGTGGAGAATGGGGACGACGACATGCGAACCGGCCCCCGGAATGACGACGCGGCCCGTGGCCGCCGCCTGCTGGCGGCGGTGCTGGCGGTGGCTGCCCTGATCATGGCGCCGGCGGCAGGGGCGGCAGGGGCGGCACCGGCCGGTGCCGGTGACGCGGGCATGGCTGCCGCATCGGACGGCCCGTCGGACCCGGATGCCCCGCCAGAGGACGACGGGCCGCCAGAGGAGGACATACCGGCAGAGCTGGATGTCCCCGCCGAACTGGACACACCACCGGAAGCCGGCCGGTGGTCGCGGATCGCGCCCAGGAGCGGCCGGCTGATTTTCCGCGCGGCGCGTTATGGCGTCGACACGGCGCCGGACATTGCCCGCCATTATTTGCTGCCGGATGGCGAGGTGGCGGCCGAGGGCGCCTTCTGGGCGCCGTCGACCCAGGCGGAGCCCATGGCGGGCCTGTATCTGGGGGCGGTGGCGGCGGTGGAGGCGCGCGGGCCGACCCTGACCTTCGACCAGTTGTTCAGCTTCAAGGACGATCAGGGGCCGGTCGATCTGGCGGTGACGCCGCTGGCGGTGGTGCCGAGCCGGCTGGGCCCGCTGCCGGTGGACCGCTTCCGGGTGACCGAACGCGACTGTATCGGCTTTCTGACGCCGATCGAGCCGGCGGCGTTCGGCTATGCGGTTCCGGCTGCGTCGGCGCCCCCCAGCCCCACACCTGCCGACAACGCCACACCTGCGGCTGACCCATCCGGGGCGACACCGGCCCCCGATCCGTCCGGCGACCAGTCGCAGATCGCGACCGCCATGGCGGCAGAGGCCGATGCCGGGGTGCCGCCGGCGGTGGCGGCCGGCTTCCACTGCCTTGAGCCGGGGCGGCGTTATGACGCCGATCTGGCGGCGGTGGTGGTGGGCTCGATCGGGGTTCTGGGCGAGGGGGCGCCGCCGCGCGCGCCGCTGGGTCGGCCGGTGCTGGTGGACATCGCCGTGCGGGCACTGCCGCAGATAACGGCTGGCGCCGCCGCCGGCGGTGCCGGCGACGATGCCCCACCCCCGGTGCAGGCACCGTTGGGTTTGTGGCGCGGGGTGGCCTATGTCACCGGCATCGGCATCGGCCTGCGTGCCGGGGCCGAGGGCCAGATGCTGATGCTGTTCGCCGGCCCCGATGCCGAGCGCGACGGGCCACGCCCGACCATCTGTCGTGGTAGCTGGCAGTTGGACAGCGTGGCCTATGAGCCGCCCCCGATCGGCCCGGAATGGGTGACCGATCCGCTGGACCCGATTCCGCTGACCGGCAGTTGGAGCATGCTCTGCGACGGCCTGTTCGGCGATCTTCTGGGCCAGGTGGAGGGCCGGCTGAACGGCCGGCTGCCCGACAGGCTGACGGTTGCCGGGGCCAGCGCCGCCGGCGGCCGCGGTGTCGAGTTGATGCTTCCCGAATTCACGCCCGGCCCCTGAAATCGTGCCGGCCGCACGGCAATGCTCAAAGCCGGTGGGTCTTCAGATATGCCGTCAGAAGTCGGACCAACTGGTCTTTCAGCCGGGGCTCGATATCCGCCGGAACATGTCCTTCCAGCAGGGCCCGGACCGGCCCGACCAGGGCGTTGAACGCGATCGTGCCGGTCAGGACCGGGTCGTCGAAGCGGGCATCGGGGGCGCTGGCCAGCATCGCTGCGATCGCCGCCACCATGCGCGCCTGCATGGCCTTGGCCAGGGCGGGGCCGCCGCGTTCGCGCGCCACCGCATACAGGGCCTTCGATTGCGCGGGGTCGCGCAGCTTCACGGCAAGAAAGGTGGTCACCAGGGCCGGGGCCATCTCGGCAACCGGTCTGCCGCGCTGGTCGCCGCAGCACTGTTCGATGGTGCCGGCCACGTCGTCCAGATGCCGTTCCAGAACCGCCGACAACAGCGCGTCACGGTTCGGATAATACTGATACAGGCTGCCGACCGACATGCCTGCGCGTTCGGCGATGCGGGTGGTGGTGCAGCGGCCCAGGCCATCGCGGGTCAGAACCTGAATCGTCGCGGCATGCAGGGCCGCGATCGTCGCCGCCGATCGCGCCTGAACCGGGGTTTTTCTGGGGCTTAACGCTGCTGAGGTGGGGGGCATGGAATGCGAATTCAAAAACTGAAGGATCCTTCATATACTCGGCGGCGACCTGGAAGGCAAGACGTGGCAATGAAAGTGGATCTCCATGACCAGCCTTGACGATGCCGGCACATTCCTCCTCGGCGACCGCCGCGTGAAGCGGATCGGCTATGGCGCCATGCAATTGGCGGGCCCAGGCGTCTTCGGGCCCCCCAGAGACCGCGCGGCGGCACTGGCGGTGCTGCGCGAGGCCGTCGAGGCGGGGGTCGATCATATCGACACTAGCGATTTCTATGGCCCCCATGTCACCAATCAGATCATCCGCGAGGCGCTGCACCCCTATCCCCGCGATCTGACCATCGTGACCAAGATCGGCGCCCGGCGCGGCGACGACGCCTCGTGGCAGCCTGATTTCTCGGCGCAAGCGCTGACCCGGGCGGTACACGACAATCTCCGCAATCTGGGGCTGGATGTGCTGGATGTGGTCAATCTGCGGATCATGCTCGATGCGCATGGGCCGGCCGAGGGCTCGATTGCGGAGCCGCTGACGGTTCTGGCCGGGCTGCAGCGCCAGGGGCTGGTGCGGCATATCGGTCTGAGCAACGTCACGGCCACGCAGGTGGCCGAAGCGCGCGGGATCGCGACCATCGTCTGCGTGCAGAACATGTACAACATCGCCCATCGCGGCGACGACGCCCTGATCGATCAGCTCGCCGGCGACGGTATCGCCTATGTGCCGTTCTTTCCGCTGGGTGGATTCTCGCCGCTGCAGTCATCGGTGCTGTCGGATGTGGCCGGACAGCTCGGTGCCACGCCGATGCAGGTGGCGCTGGCCTGGCTGCTCCGCCGGTCGCCCAACATCCTGCTGATTCCCGGCACCGCGTCGGTGGCGCATCTGCGTGAAAATCTGGCTGCCGCCGCGTTGGATCTGTCGGACGATATGCGCGCGGCACTCGATCGGGTGGCCGGATAGACGACGGCGGGGTGAGACGCGAAACCGGCTCTGTCTCGCAGGTGCGGGCCGGAATGACGCGCTGCGGCGCATGTTTCTGCATTGCCGCACGCGGCAGGTGGACAGGGGCCCGTCACCATGTTTAACGTGTCGGCGTATTCGCCGTCCCTGGCTGTGGTGATGTGGATTTGTCCGGCTTTTTAGCGGGCCGGTCTGGCTGCGGCGGCACGCCTTGTTGTCCATGACCTGTTCCGCCCCGTCGGACCGTTCGCGAGGAGCCTGTTGCCGATGAGTACGCTGGCTGCTGAGCTTGCCCGCATCGATCTGCTGTCGGATCTGCCGCGTACCGGCCTTGCCGCGGTGGCAGCGCAGGTGCGCACCGCGCGCCATGCCGCGGGCACCGTGGTGCTGGACGCCGATGACGGCACCAGCAATCGTGATGTTTTCCTGGTGCTCGACGGGGTGGTGGACATCATCAACTATGCCCTGACCGGCCGCGAGGTTTCGTTCGCGCGGATCGAGGCCGGGGGCTATTTCGGCGAGTTGTCGGCGATCGACGGCCTGCCGCGGTCGGCCCGGGTGGTGGCGGCGACCGATTGCCGGCTGGCGGCCCTGTCGCCGCAGTTGTTCGACCGGCTGGTGACCGAACAGCCGACGGTGGCGCGCAAGGTGATGCTGCGCCTGACCCGGATCATCCGCGCCTGCGACGAGCGGATCATGGATCTCAGCACCCTGCGGGCGGTGGAACGGGTGGCGGTGGAAATTCTGCGTCTGGCACGGCCGGTGGATGGCGGTGCCGCCATTCCCGGAAGCTGGGTGGTCGACCGCCTGCCGGCCCAGCGCGACATCGCCGCCCGCGTCGGCACCGCACGCGAAACCGTCGCGCGGGTGCTGTCGCAGCTTCAGGATGACGGGGTGGTGGAACGTCGCGGCCGCATGCTGGTGGTGCCCGATCGCATGCGCCTGCTGCGGGTTGCGGCCGGTGACCGGCCGGAAGCGCTGCTCGCCCGGTGATATGGCTGATTCTGCATCGCATAGGCCAGAAATTGATCTGAACTGCAACTTACCGTCTATATTTTGCGTGCTAGCATAACCTTGTTGCCACATGTCCCCGCGAAGCGGGACGGTTACGAGGGATGCGCTCAAGATGGCCTATGACATCAACCAGACCGTGTTCATGCTGAGCCTCGCGTCAAACGCTGTCGCCGGCATCAAGGCCACGACCTCTGGTTACAACACCGAACTTGTCGACTACATGGCCGCCGGGCTGAACGGCGGCACCTTGCAGGATCTATCGTCCACCGGTGCTTTCGCCGCCTATCAGGGGCCGGCCTGGACCGGGTTTTTCGCAAAGACCAATGCCGAACTGGCCGGTGGTGACTGGCAGGTGGTGTGGGGGCCCTGCGTGTGGGTGGCGCCCCTGAAGGCCGGCGCGAAGCTGCTGTCGCTCTATGCCACCAATTCGATGTATGTCGCCTGGAGCCCGTCGCTTGCGACTTATGTGGTGGCGATCGCCGCCACCAATGCCGCCAATCTGATGGACTGGATCGACGAGGATTTCGACGTCTACGCCCATGACACGGCGACATGGCCGCCCCAGATCCCGTTCACGGTGACGCGCCACGACGTGCTGCCGGCCACCACGCCGCAGATCTCGGCCGGCACCGCCACCGGCATCAGCGCCCTGCTGAGCATGACCGATCCGGTCCAGGGCAGCCTGAAATCCTTCCTGGCATCGAAGGCCGATGGCGGTTCGACGCTGTGGTTCACCGGCCACAGCCTGGCCGGCGCCCTGTCGCCGACGCTCGCCTTCTATCTCTATCCCGATCCGGCGACCAGCGGCTGGGGGGCGATCAATCTGTTTCCCTCGGCCGGCGCCACGCCCGGCAATCAGGCCTGGCTGGATCTGTTCACCGCCGGCTATCCCGATGCCACCGACTACGTCAATCTGCACGACGTGGTGCCGCGGGCCTGGAACATGCTGCCCAGCGTGATCGGCGACAAGGATGCCGCCGGCAACTATCCCAGCATCTTCGGCATGCTGGGGTCGGGCACGATCAGTGTCGGCTATACCGTCTCGTCTCTGGTGCATTACATGGAGCGGCGGATCAAGGACATCACCTATGCCAACATTCCGCATCAGACCTTCGGCGCCGCCGATTTCTCAAGCAACTGGGGTCTGTTCACCTATACCGAGACCACCGATGCCCAGGGCTATACGCTGAAGACCGATCCGGTCTGGAGCCCCTGGCCGGCCTTCACCGACGCCAATCCGGTGACCGCCCAGAACCCGCCGCAGCCGGGCAAGGCCACGGTGCTTGGCCAGATCGGCCGGCTGATCCTGGCCACCCATATCGATCAGTATTCGAAGGAGCTGGGGGTCAGCGCGCCGCAGCTTCTGCCGGGCGTGCCGGCGGACTGGAAGCCGCATGATCCGGATATCGACACGGTTCTGGCGCTGCTGCACGGCGATTGACACTGGCGGATGGCCTGACCGTCAATCCGTCACCGGCCCGCCCCCGTCACCGGCACGCCATCGGGCGGCGGGTCGGTGTCCTCTCCGCGATGCCGCGCGCGGGGGTGGGCGGCGGTATAGGCGGCGATCATCCGTTCGGTGGCGACGGCGGTATAGCGCTGGGTGGTGGCCAGGCTTTCATGGCCCAGCAGATCCTGGATCACCCGCAGATCGGCGCCGCCATCCAGCAGATGGGTGGCGAAGCTGTGGCGCAGGGCATGGGGCGTGGCGCTGTCGTCCAGTCCCAGCGCCCGGCGGGCCGCGGCCATATGGCGTTCGGCCACCGCCCGGTCCAGCCGGCCGCCGCGCAGGCCGGTGAAGATCGGCCGATCCGGCGTCTGAGGATGCGGACAGATGGCGCGATAGGCCTCCACCGCGTCGGTCACCGCCGCGATCAGCGGCACGCGGCGCTGCTTGCCGCCCTTGCCGCGCACGGTCAGCGCCGGCTGGCGGTCGCGCAGGCCCGGCCAGTCGCGGCCATCCAGGCCCAACGCCTCGCCGATGCGCAGCCCCGCCCCCCATAACAGGGCGAACAGCGCGCGTTCGCGGGCAGCGATCCAGGCGGCCCCCCCCTCGGCCGCCATCTCGGCGGCGAGCGTGGTCACCCGGCCGGCCTCGTCCGGCGTCATCGGCCGCGGTGCCGGGCGGGCATGTTTCGGGCTGCCGATGCCGGCCAGCCCCGGCGCCGGCAGGCCATGCACCCGATCGATCCGGCGATAGAAACCGCGCACCACCGCCAGCGCGCGGGCGGTGGAGGCAGGCTTCAACCCGGCTGAACGCCGGCTGGCCATCCAGGCGCGAAACCCCGAAATCTCGATCGCGGCCAGCGCCGGCAGATTGTCCAGCCCGCCGCTCCAGTCCTGGATGAAGGCCAGGAAGCCTTTGAGGTCGCGGTGATAGGCGTCGATGGTGTTGGCCGCGGCGCGCCGTTCGGCCACCAGCCATCGATCCCAGTCGGCCACGGCGGCGGCGATGTCGGCGGGCAGGGTCAGGGCCGACGGTACCGCACCCTTGTCGGCCGGCGGCGCATCGGTCGCGGCGCCGGTCAGCCGGCGGCGGGCCACAGCCGGGCCAGACATTGGGCGATCACCGCCGCCAGGAAATCGAGCAGGTCGCTGGCCTGGCCGTCATGCCAGGTCGCTTCGCGGCTGTCGCCCAGCACCAGCAGCATCGGCGCCATGCCGGCGCGCGGCTTCAGGCGCACGATCGCATCCGATCGCACGGTCTCGGCACCGGTCCACAGCGGCGGGCGGTCGTCATCGGCGATGCGGCCACGCAGGCGAAGGTCGCGGCCGGCGCCGACCAGACGATCGACGCTGCCGCGCGGCAGGGCCAGCATGCCGGCCGGCAGGTCGGTGGCTTCGGCTTCGGTGGCAAGAAATGCCCGCTCGATGCCCAGAGCCTGCGGCAGGGCCTGGACCAGCAGATCGTTCAACCGGCCAAGGCTGCCGGCGCCGACCAGGGCGATGACCGAGGCCCGGACCCGGGTTTCGATGTCGGCATTGGCCTGAACCGTGCCGATCAGCCGCTTCTGGGTGCTGCGGATGTCGTCGACCGTGCGCGACAGCCGCTCGATCTGGAACCGTTGCATGTCGACGACGGCGTCGCCATGGCGGCGGCCCGGCAGGGTCAGCCCTTCGAGTGCGGCCGGATGGCGCTGAAAGAAATCCGGATTGCGGGCAAGGTGTGCCAGCACGTCGGCGTCTTCGATCGGACGTCCGGTGGCGGGTGCGGCGGTATCGGAGCTGCTGGTCATCGCGGGGTGTCGGTCATCCTTGGAAGGCTCGGTCTCCGCACCGGCCCCTGTCGCCATCAGGGAGCCGGTGCGGGGTGTCTGCGGATCGGGTGCCGGTCAGAGCACGGTCTGGCCGGTCTTCTCCCAGTCGGCCATGAACGCGGCCAGGCCCTTGTCGGTCAGCGGGTGCTGATACATCTGGCGCAGCACGCTCGGCGGCACGGTGACGACATCGGCGCCCATGCGGCCGGCCTCGACCACATGCAGCGGATGGCGCACCGACGCCACCAGAACCTCGGTCTGGAAGGTGGGGTAATTGTCGTAGATCTCGACGATCTGCTCGATCAGATCCATGCCGCGCGCGCCGATATCGTCGAACCGGCCGACGAAGGGCGAGATGAAGCGGGCACCGGCCTTGGCGGCCAGGATCGCCTGCGCGGGCGAGAAGCACAGCGTGACATTGACCGGCGTGCCTTCGTCGGACAGTGCCTTGCAGGTCTTCAGCCCGTCGACGGTCAGCGGCACCTTGATGGTGACATTGGGGGCGATGCGCGCCAGATACCGGCCTTCGGCCAGCATCTTCTCGTGATCGAGCGCCGTCACCTCGGCCGAAACCGGGCCTGCGACGACGGCGCAGATCTCTTCGATCACCTCGACGAATTTGCGGCCGCTCTTGGCGATCAGCGACGGATTGGTGGTGACGCCATCGACCAGACCGGTCGCGGCAAGCTCACGGATTTCGGCGATGTCGGCGGTATCGACGAAGAACTTCATGATGCGGGCCTCGGGAGACTTGTGATCGGCGGCTAGCCGCCGGGGCTGTGATCGGCGGCTGTCCGCCATGCAGGGCGGATATTGCGGGCGCTCAGGCGGCGACATGGGCCGGGGAGAGGGCGCTGATGGCGCCCGGCCCGGTCGCCGCCGGGGTCAGGGACCGCCGGCTGCCGGTGTGACGCGGAGTTTAACGAAACCCTTGCGCGGTCGCCAGTTGCATGATGGCATCCGCGCAAACCGGCCGGCCCGGTTGCCTGCTCATTTCCGACGGTTGCTTATGCGATGACCACCCAGGATACAAGCGCCAAGCCCGCATGCGACGCCGATGCGCGGCTCTTCAGGGCCGGTGACCGGGTGGCGGTGCTGCCGCTGCAGGCCATGGGTGGCCAGCCGGGGCGTGCGGGCGGGCGGCTGGACCGGCTGGATTATCTGGTGCCGCCAGGGCTGGATCTGACCCCGGGCGCCGTGGTGCGGGTGCCGCTGGGGCCGCGCCAGATCACCGGCGTGGTCTGGGGGCCGGGAGAAGGCGATCTGGCCGCCACACGGCTGAAGCCGGTGATCGGGCGGCGCGACTGTCCGCCGGTGTCGGGGCCGCTGCGGCGGCTGGTGGATGCCGTGGCCAGCTATACCGTGTCGCCGCCGGCCGGCGTGCTGCGCATGGTGCTGCCGATCGACGAGGCGCTGGACCCGCCCCGACCCGAGGCCGGGCTGGTGCTGACCGGGGCGGCGCCACAGGGCCGGCTGACCGCCCAGCGCCGGGCGGTGCTGGAGGTGATATCGGCCGGGGCCACGGCCGGCGACACGCCGCCATCGGTGGCCGATGTCGCGCGTGCCGCCGATGTCTCGGATGGTGTGGTCCGCGGGCTGGTCGAGGCCGGGGTTCTGGCCGTGGTCGAGCGGCCCGGCGGCCGGGGGGGCGATGATGCGCCGGCACCCGACCCGGAGCGTCCCGGCCCGGTGCTCGGCCCCGACCAGACGGCGGCGGCGGCGGCCCTGGTGGATGCGGTGGCGCAGGGTTTCTCGGTCGAGGTGCTGGACGGCGTGACCGGCTCGGGCAAGACCGAGGTCTATTTCGAGGCGATCGCGGCCGCCCTGCGCCGCGGCCGGCAGGCGCTGGTTCTGGTGCCCGAAATCGCCCTGACCACCCAGTGGCTTGAACGCTTTCGCGCCCGCTTCGGTGCCGCACCCTTGAGCTGGCATTCGGAACTGGGCCATGCCCATCGCCGCCGTGCCTGGCGGGCGGTGGCGGAAGGCCGGGTGCCGGTGGTGGTGGGCGCGCGCTCGGCACTGTTCCTGCCCTTCGCCGATCTGGGGCTGATCGTGGTCGACGAAGAGCATGACGCCGCCTTCAAGCAGAAAGAAGGCGTGATCTATCATGCCCGCGACATGGCGGTGATGCGCGGCGCGCTGGAGGCGGTGCCGGTGGTGCTGGCCTCGGCGACACCGGCGCTGGAGACCCTGGCCAATGTCGAGCGCGGCCGCTATCACCGCCGCCGTCTGGCGGCGCGCCATGGCGCGGCGGTGATGCCGGCGGTGGAGGCGATCGACATGCGCGGCCAGCGGCTGCCGGCGGTGCGCTTCGTCTCGGAACCTCTGAAACAGGCGATCGTCGATGCGGCGGCGCGCGGCGAGCAGGCGATGCTGTTCATCAATCGGCGCGGCTATGCGCCGCTGACCCTGTGCCGGGCCTGCGGCCATCGCATGCGCTGCCCGTCCTGCGATGCCTGGCTGGTGGAACACCGCCTGCGCGCAGGCGGGCCGCGTCTGGTCTGCCATCATTGCGGTCATGACGAGAAACTGCCCGATGCCTGCCCGGATTGCGGCGCCGAGGACAAGTTCGCGCCCTGCGGCCCCGGTGTGGAGCGGCTGGCCGAAGAGGTGGCGGGCCTGCTGCCGGATCTGCGGGTGGCGGTGATGACCAGCGACACCATCGCCGGGCCCGAAGCGGCGGCGGAACTGATCGGGCGGATGGAGGCCGGCGCGGTGGACGTGCTGATCGGCACCCAGATGATGGCCAAGGGCTATCATTTCCCGAAGCTGACCGTGGTCGGGGTGGTGGATGCCGATCTGGGGCTGGCGGGCGGTGATCTGCGTGCGGCGGAGCGGACCTATCAACTGCTGGCCCAGGTGGCCGGCCGCGCCGGGCGCGCCGAGCGGCCCGGGCGGGTGCTGCTTCAGACCTATGACCCGGGCCACCCGGTGATCCGGGCGCTGATCGCCGGCGACCGGGATGGATTTCTTGAGGCGGAGGCGGATGCGCGGCGCCAGGCCGGCGCCCCTCCCTATGGCCGCTGGGCGGCGGTGATCGTCTCGGCGCCCGATGCCGGCGATGCCCGCGTCACGGCCGATCTGTTCGCCCGCGCGCTGCGCCGGACGCTGCCCCCGGGCGCCCGACTGCTTGGCCCGGCGCCGGCCCCGATCGGCCTGCTGCGCGGCCGCCACCGGCTGCGGCTGCTGGCGATGGCCGACCGGGCGGCGGATCTGCCGCTGGCGATGGCGCGGGCGCGGGAACTGGTGCCGGTCAGGGGCGCCATCCGCGTGCAGATCGATGTGGACCCGCAGAGTTTTCTGTGAGGCGGCCGCAACGTTCGATGACCGGCAGGTGGCCAGGCTTTCGGTGACCGGCCATCGGCCCTGATGCACGACAGAACATCGATCGCCGCGGTGCCGTCGCCGCGTGCGGCCCGAGGCGGGGGCGATGTGCGGATGCGGCCGTCGGGCACAACGGCGACAGAACGGCGATTTTCGCTGTCGCGACGCGGGTTGCGCCTCCCCGGTGCTTGTGCTAGGTATCGCCTGCCCTTGGCGTGACGGCTCTCAACAGAGGACGTCCGCCATGGCCTTGGTCCTGCTGACGTGTTCTTTGCGTGACCGCAGGGCCTCGTCGGTTTTTTTCCCACGACAGGCTTCAGGACGGTCCCAGTGGCAGGTGCGCAAGCGGATGCGACCGGACTGGCGGGGCGTTATGCGACCGCCTTGTTCGATTTGGCGCAGGAGCGTGAAGCGCTCGATGCGGTGACCGGCGATCTCGCCCGATTCAGGCAGCTGCTGGACGAGAGCGCGGAGTTCTCTCGCCTGGTGCGCAGCCCGATCGTGTCGCGAGACGACCAGGTCAAGGCGGTGACGGCGATCGCCGATACACTCGGCGTGAGCGAACTCACCCGGAATTTTGTCGGTTATGTGGCGAGCCAGCGGCGGCTGTTCTCCCTCGCGGCCATGATCCGCGCCTTCGAGGCGCTGGTCGCCCGGGCGCGCGGTGAAGTGATCGCCGAGGTCAGCTCGGCTCATGCCCTGACCGACGAGCAGAAAGGCGCGCTCGAAACCGCGCTCAAGCAGGCGGTGGGCGGTGCGGTCGCGATCCGCACGACCGTGGATCCGTCACTCATCGGCGGGCTGGTCGTGCGTGTCGGCTCACGCATGATCGACGGATCGATCCGCACCAAGCTGCACAGTCTGAAACTCGCCATGAAAGGGGTTGGATGATGGACATCCGCGCCGCTGAAATTTCGGCGATCATCAAGGAGCAGATCGCCAGCTTCGGCACCGAGGCCGAGGTTGCCGAGGTCGGGCGGGTGCTGTCCGTCGGTGACGGCATCGCGCGCGTCTACGGCCTCGACCAGGTCCAGGCTGGCGAGATGGTCGAATTCGCCGATGGCACCAAGGGTATGGCGCTGAACCTCGAAGCCGACAATGTCGGTATCGTGATCTTCGGCGAAGACCGTGCCATCAGCGAAGGCTCGCTGGTCAAGCGCACCAAGTCGATCGTGGACGTGCCGGTGGGCCGTGGCCTGCTGGGCCGCGTCATCGACGCGCTGGGCAATCCGCTCGACGGCAAGGGCCCGATCGCGTCGACCGAGCGCTCGCTGGTCGAAAGCAAGGCCCCGGGCATCATCCCGCGCCAGTCGGTGTCGGAACCGATGCAGACCGGCCTGAAGGCGATCGACGCCCTGGTGCCGGTCGGCCGTGGTCAGCGCGAGCTGATCATCGGTGACCGCCAGACCGGCAAGACCGCCGTTGCCATCGACACCATCCTGAACCAGAAGGCCGCCCACGCCGGTTCGGATGACTCGAAGAAGCTGTTCTGCATCTATGTCGCGATCGGCCAGAAGCGGTCGACCGTGGCGCAGATCGTGAAGACGCTCGAAGACAACGGCGCGATGGAATACACCGTCGTCGTGGCCGCGACCGCGTCGGAGCCCGCTCCGCTGCAGTTCCTGGCACCCTATTCGGGCTGCGCGATCGGCGAGTACTTCCGCGACAACGGCATGCATGCGCTGATCATCTATGACGATCTGTCGAAGCAGGCCGTGGCTTATCGCCAGATGTCGCTGCTGCTCCGTCGTCCTCCGGGACGTGAAGCCTATCCGGGCGACGTGTTCTATCTTCACAGCCGCCTGCTTGAGCGCGCCGCGAAGATGAGCAAGGAGCGCGGCTCGGGCTCGCTGACCGCCCTGCCGGTGATCGAGACCCAGGCGGGCGACGTGTCGGCCTATATTCCGACCAACGTGATCTCGATCACCGACGGTCAGATCTTCCTTGAGACGGGCCTGTTCTATCGCGGCATCCGTCCTGCCATCAATGTCGGCCTGTCGGTGTCCCGCGTGGGTTCTGCCGCTCAGACCAAGGCGATGAAGCAGGTCGCGGGCCGCATCAAGCTCGACCTCGCGCAGTTCCGCGAGATGGAGGCCTTCGCCCAGTTCGGTTCCGACCTCGATGCCTCGACCCAGAAGCTTCTGGCTCGTGGCGCGCGTCTGACCGAGCTGCTGAAGCAGCCCCAGTTCTCGCCGCTGAAGATGGAAGAGCAGGTCTGCGTGATCTTCGCCGGCGTGCGCGGCTATCTCGATGCGATCCCGGTCAATTCGATCGGCAAGTTCGAGGCGGCGCTGCTGGGCGATCTGCGCGGCGAGAACAAGGCGATCCTCGATGCCATCGCGACCGAGGGCAAGCTCTCGGACGAGACGGAAGCGAAGCTCGTCACTGTCGTCGGGCGTGTCGCCAAGACCTTCGCCGCCTGATCCGGCGGATGCCTCAGGGGCGCCGCCCGTATCGCCGGATGATCTCCGGATGATGCGGGCGGCGTCGTCCGGCACGCACAAGCCGATCGGGTCGATCAAGGGTCAGCCGAATGCCTAACCTGAAAAATCTCAAAGTCCGCATCGCCAGCGTCAAGGCGACGCAGAAGATCACCAAGGCCATGCAGATGGTCGCGGCGTCGAAGCTGCGTCGCGCGACCGAGCAGGTCGAGGCCTCGCGTCCCTATGCCGAGCGCATGGACCGGGTGCTGCGCTCGCTCGCCTCGCGCGTGATCGTGATCGACACGACGCCGAAGCTGCTGGCGGGCACCGGTCGCGATGACGTTCATCTGCTGATCGTCGCCACCGCCGATCGCGGGTTGTGCGGTGGTTTCAACACCAGCATCGTGCGCGCCGCCAAGCGCCAGATCCAGGTTCTGCTCGCTCAGGGCAAGACGGTGAAGGTGCTGTGCGTGGGCCGCAAGGGCCGCGACCAGCTGCGCCGCGAATACGGCCATCTGATCGTCGAGACCATCGAGGGCCTGGGCCGCAAGCGTCTGGCGTTCTCGGAAGCCCAGCAGGTGGGCGACCGGGTGATCGCGATGTACGAGGCCGGCGACTTCGACGTCGCCACCATGGTCTACAGCCAGTTCAAGTCGGCGATCACCCAGATCGTGACCTTGCAGCAGCTGGTGCCGTTCGCGGCGCCCGACGCGGCGAACGATCAGGGCGAGGCCACGGGCGGCGGTGCCGTCTATGACTATGAGCCCGAGGAGGAGGCGATCCTCGCCGACCTTCTGCCGCGCAACATCTCGATCCAGCTCTTCAAGGGCCTGCTTGAGAACGCGGCCAGCGAGCAGGGCGCGCGGATGACGGCGATGGACAACGCCACCCGCAATGCCGGCGATATGATCGGCAAGCTGACGCTGGAATACAACCGCACGCGTCAGGCGGTCATCACACGCGAGCTGATCGAAATCATTTCCGGCGCCGAGGCGCTGTAACGACGGTCCCGGGGGCGCGGTCTTGCCAGACTGCCCGGTGGCCCGCCCGCAGGTTTTAGAGAGTTCCGACGGGAGCGACAGCATGAAGAACAAGGTCGGCAAGATTACCCAGGTCATCGGTGCCGTTGTCGACGTGCAGTTCGACGGCGACCTGCCGGCGATCCAGAACGCGCTTACCACCGACAACAACGGCAACAAGCTGGTTCTGGAAGTGGCGCAGCATCTGGGTGAAAACCAGGTCCGCACCATCGCCATGGACGGCACGGAAGGCCTGATCCGCGGCCAGGACGTGGTCGACACCGGCGCCGCGATCAGCGTGCCGGTCGGTCCGGCGACGCTCGGCCGCATCCTGAACGTCATCGGCGAGCCGATCGACGAGAAGGGCCCGGTCGACGCCACCCACACCGCGCCTATCCACGCCGAGGCCCCGAGCTTCGCCGAGCAGTCGACCGAGGCCGAGATCCTGATCACCGGCATCAAGGTCATCGACCTGCTGGCGCCGTATGCCAAGGGCGGCAAGATCGGTCTGTTCGGCGGCGCCGGCGTCGGCAAGACGGTGTTGATCATGGAGCTGATCAACAACGTCGCCAAGGCGCATGGTGGTGTGTCGGTGTTCGCCGGTGTCGGCGAGCGCACCCGCGAGGGTAACGACCTCTATCACGAGATGATCGACTCAGGGGTCATCAAGCCGGACGATCTGGGGGCCTCGAAGGTCGCCCTGGTCTATGGTCAGATGAACGAGCCCCCGGGAGCCCGTGCCCGCGTGGCGCTGACCGGTCTCACCCTCGCGGAATATTTCCGCGACGAGGAAGGCCAGGACGTGCTGTTCTTCGTCGACAACATCTTCCGTTTCACCCAGGCGGGTTCGGAAGTGTCGGCGCTGCTGGGTCGTATTCCCTCGGCCGTGGGTTATCAGCCGACGCTGGCGACGGAAATGGGTCGTCTGCAGGAGCGGATCACCTCGACCCGCAAGGGTTCGATCACCTCGGTGCAGGCAATTTACGTGCCGGCCGACGACCTGACCGACCCGGCGCCGGCGGCCTCGTTCGCCCATCTGGACGCGACCACCGTGCTGTCGCGCCAGATCGCCGAGCTTGGCATCTATCCGGCGGTGGATCCGCTCGACTCGACCTCGCGCATGCTCGACCCGCGCATCGTCGGTGACGAGCACTACCGCATCGCCCGTGAGGTGCAGCGCGTTCTGCAGACCTACAAGTCGCTGCAGGACATCATCGCCATTCTGGGCATGGACGAGCTGTCGGAAGAGGACAAGCTGGTGGTTGCGCGCGCGCGCAAGATGCAGCGTTTCCTTTCGCAGCCCTTCCACGTCGCCGAAGTCTTCACCGGTTTCCCCGGCAAGCTCGTGTCGCTCGAAGAGACGATCCGTGGCTTCAAGGAGATCGTCGAAGGCAAGCATGACGATCTGCCCGAGGCGGCGTTCTACATGGTCGGCTCGATCGACGAAGCGATCGAGAAGGCCCGCGAGATGGCGAAGGCCGCGGCCTGAGGCCGTGAGCGTCACGTCATCCTGCGGCCTGCCATCCATCAGGCCTGCCATCCACGAGAAAGAAGGGCGCTGACCGATGTCGGACAAGGTCAGGTTCGAGCTGGTTTCGCCGGAGCGTCTGCTTCTGGCCCGGGATGTCGACATGGTCGTCGTCCCGGGGTCGGAAGGGCATTTCGGCGTCCTGCCCGGCCACGCACCCCTGATCGCCACCATGAGCCCGGGGGTGATCGAGGTCTATGAGGGCCAGACGGTCGCCGATCGTCTGTTCGTCGCCGGTGGCATGGTCGAGGTCACCGAGGTGAGCTGCATCGTGCTCGCCGAGGATGCCCTCAACCTCAAGGATGTCAGCCGCGCCGACGCCGAGGCCCGCGCCAAATCGGCCCGCGAGGATTTCTCACTGGCCCGTGACGACGCCGAGCGTGCGACAGCCGAGCGCAAGGTTCTGGAAGCCGAGGCTCTGATTCAGGCGGTTGCCTGATCGGATCCGGGGCAGCGCGCCGGTCCCCGATCGCGGGCGACCGGGCAGTGCCGCCCCGAACCAGACAGAAACAGCCACATGCCGCATCGGTTCCCGAGGCGGCATGTGATCAAGGAGCGGCCGCCCGCAGGGGTTGGTCGCTCTTTTTTTGTCACCCGCAACAACCGCTGCATCGCCGAGAATGGGATTAGATGATGTGGCCTTGAACGCCGGCCCATGTTCACCAATTGTTAAGGACGCGCCGGCAGCGCTCCGCATGCGACCGACCGGGAAGGGCCGAAAGCTGCCTTTCCCGGCCCACCGTCAACCGGACTGACGCGGGTATCCCCAATGAAACACTGGACGATCGAGGATATCGCCTGGGACCACTTCGATCCGTCGAAGGTCGATCCCGAAATACTGAAGGCCGTGAAGGCAGCGGCTCTGGTCGAGCATAACGGCTATGATTATGCTGCCTATCTGTGCAGCGTCTTCGCCGACGACCCTGAGTTCTGCCTGGAGGCGAAGAACTGGGCGGAGGAAGAGGTGCAGCACGGTCGCGCCCTGCGGCGCTGGGCCGAGCATGCCGATCCGGCATTCGATTTCGATACCGCCTTCACCCGTTTCACCCGTGAGGTGACCCTGCCGCTGGATGCCAAACAGTCGGTGCGCGGGTCACGCTCGGGCGAGTTGGTGGCACGCTGTATCGTCGAGGTCGGCACCTCGTCCTTCTATGGCGCGATGGCGGCGGCAACCGACGAACCGGTGCTGAAGTCGATCGCGATGCGCATCCGCGCCGACGAATTGCGCCACTACAAGCTGTTCCTCAACCATCTGAACCGGTATCTGGAGCGTGAGCAACTGGGCCCGACCCGGCGGCTGATGATTGCGCTTGGCCGTATCCGCGAGACCGAGGATGACGAGCTGGCCTATGCCTTTCACTGTGCCAACCAGTTGCCCGAGCCTTACGACCGCAATGGCTGCATCGCCGCCTATAGCAAGCGCGCCTATGGCATGTACAAGCGCCCGCATGTGGAGCGCGCGGTGATGATGACCTGCAAGGCCGCCGGTATCGACCCGCAGAGCCGGGTGGCGCGGTTGCTGAGCGATGCATCCTGGTGGTTGGTGCGCCGCAAGGTCGGCTGGCTGGAACGCCGGGCGGCCTGATCCAGATGCCGCCGGTCGTGCCGCCCCGCCCACCCGCCGCCCGGCCGACGCTGTCGGTGCGCATCGATCTGCCCGATGGCCGGCGGTTCGGCCCCGGTAAGGCATCGCTGCTGCGCCACGTGGCGGAGGAAGGCTCGATCGCGGCGGCCGGCCGGGAAATGGGCATGTCTTATGCTCGCGCATGGCGCCTGATCGAGGCGATGAACCGCGACTTCCCCGACAGGCTGGTCACCCGCCAGACCGGCGGTGCCGGCGGTGGCGGCGCCGTTCTGACCGAGACAGGCCGGCAGGTGCTGGCCGCCTATGATGCCGCACTGGCGGCCGCGTCCGCCGCTGCCGCCGATGCGGCGGCCATGATCGCCGCTCTGGCGGGACCGGCCATCGAGGCTCCGGCCACAGCGGTTATACCGGCCCCAGAGCCAGACTCTTGATCAGGGCCAGCACCGGCAGCCCGGGCTGAAGCCCCAGATCGCGCGCCGCCGCCGGCGTGATCCGCGCCAGCAGCACATCGTCGCGGCGTCCGGCTCCCGCTTCCGCCAGATCCAGCGTCACCGCCACCAGACCGTCGGCTTCCGTGATCACCGACCGCACCAGACAGGGCAGGCGGTTGCGGATGCTGACCCCGGCCCGGTCGAGTGCGGCAGCATCCAGCGCCAGGGCCACGTCGCGCGCGGCGATTCTGAGCCGCACCGCCGTGCCGGGTGCCGGCGGGGCGCCACCGGCCGCCAGATGCAGTGTTGAATCGTCACCATCATGTATGATCTGCGGGCGCAGCGGCAGCAGCCCGTCGCTGTCGGGCGGACCCGCGACCACCAGATGCAGCATGCCACCACGTGCTGCCTCGCCGGCGATCGCCGCCAGCATCGGATGGCTGGCCACCTGGGCGATCGGGCCGCTGGCCAGGGCATGGCCATGGTCCATCAGCACCAGATGGCCCGCCAGCCGCATCACCTCGTCGAGCGCGTGGCTGACATAGAGGATCGGCACCCCGCCTTCGCGGGTCAGACGATCGAGGAAGGGCAGGATCTCGTCCTTGCGCGCGCCGTCGAGTGCCGCCAGGGGTTCATCCAGCAGCAGCAGCCGCGGGCTGGCCAGCAGCGCACGCCCCAGCGCGACACGCTGGGCCTCTCCACCCGACAAGGTCCGTGGCCGCCGCGCCAGCAAGGGGGCCAGCCCCAGCAGATCGACCACCGCGTCGAAGCGGCCGGGTTCCGGACGGGCGGGGCCGTGGCGGCGGGGATAATCCAGATTGCCGTGCACAGTGAGGTGGGGAAACAGCCGCGCGTCCTGGAACACCACCGCGATCCGGCGGCGATGGGCGGCGACACACAGACGTTGATCACTGTCGACAACCGGCTCGCCATTGATGGCGATGTAGCCGATATCCGGGGTGATCAGCCCGGACAGGGCGGCGAGCAGGGTGGATTTGCCGGCGCCGGATCGGCCGACGACAGCGGTGACCCCGCGCGACGGTAAGGTCAGCGACACATCCAGCGCGAAATCCTCCGCGACCTGATGATGCAGTCGGATATCGATCGTCATGCCAGCCGCCGTGGTCTGGAGGGGGGCACGGCACTCAGCCCCAGCCGGCGACGCATGGATTGGGTGACAATCTCGGCCAGCACCAGCGCCCCGATCGCGATCACGATCCCGACCATCGCCAGCCGCAAGGCCGGACCGTCGCCCCCCGGCGCCGACAGCAGCGTTTGTACGGCCAGCGACAGGGTCCGGGTCTCGCCTGGAATGTTGGAAACGAAGGTTACGGTGGCACCGAATTCGCCCAGACATTTGGCGAAGCCCAGAATGGTGCCGGCCAGAATGCCGGGCAGGGCCAGCGGCAGGGTGATGGTCAGGAAGGCGCGCCAGGGGGCGACGCCCAGCCCGGCTGCCGCCTGATTGAGCCGTGGGTCCGCGGCTTCGAAGGCCAGCCGGATCGGCCGCACCACCAGCGGCAGCGCCATCACCGCCGCCGCCAGCGCGGCTCCCGTCCAGCGAAAGGCGAAGACCAGCCCGAAGAGCTGGTCGAGCAGGCTGCCGATGGCACCTTTGCGCCCGAAGGCCAGCAGCAGCAGATAGCCGGTCACCACCGGCGGCATCACCAGCGGCAGATGCACGGCCACATCCAGCACGATCCGCGCCCGCGACCGCCAGCGCGCCAGCACCCAGCCAAGCAGGATCGATATGGGCAGCAGCCCTGCCAGCGCGGTTGCGGCAACCTGAAGGCTGAGGCCGATGGCGTCGCGCTCGGCGACACCCAGCCAGCCCAGGCCCAGCCAGCTCAAATCAGTCAACAGTGGCGCGGTCCTCGGCTGGGTATGGCGTCGTGGGCGGCCGCGGGCATGGGGATCAGCGGTCGATTGGCTCAAGCCCGTGGCGACGCAGGATCTTAGCGCCCTCAGGCCCGGTCAGATAGTCGAGAAACGCTGCGGCGTCGGCGGAGACATCGGCGCCGTCGGCTGTGATCAACGCCGCCGGATAGCGGACTGGCGCATGCAGCCGTTCAGGCAGCGCCGCCAGCACGGCGACCCCCGGCTCGGCCGCGGCGTCCGAGGCATAGACGATGCCGGCCGGGGCCTCGCCCCGTGCCACCAGCGCCAGTGCCACGCGGACATTCTCGACGGGGGCGGTGCGCGGTTCAATCCTTTGCCAGATGCCAAGGCTGGTCAGTGCGTCGCTGGCATACTGGCCGGCCGGAACGCTTGCCGGATCGCCGATCGCCAGCCGGCCATCCTTGCCCAGCACCCGGTCGATGGTGGCAATGATCGCGGCGTCACCATCGTCGGCCGGAGCGGGCACGGCAGATCCCGCCGGTACCACCAGCACGATACGATTGGCGGCATAGGGCCGGGTTTCGGCAACCAGCCCGGCTTTTTCCACCTCGGACACCCATTTCGGATGGGCCGAGATGAACAGCGTCGCGGGTGCGCCGGCAATGATCTGGCGGGCCAGGGTGCCGGAGCCGGCCAGTGACACCTTGGGCGCGGTACCCCCGGCCCTGGTGAATCCATCGCTCGCGTCCGCCATCACCTCGGCGAGACTGGCGGCGGCGAAGACCAGCAATGGCCGGTCGGCGGCGGCCGATGGTTGAAGGTGCAGCAGCAGAAGGACAAGGCCGGCGAACAGCGCTTTCATGGGCATTCTCGTTATATCTGTGTGGATATAACGGTGAACGCAAACCATCCCGCCGTCAACCGCGGTCTCGCCCGGTCGCGGCTGCGATCAGGGCAACAGGTGGCTGAAGGCGGTCAGCACCTGACGATAGAGGTCACGCTTGAACGGCACGATCATCGAGGGCAGGTCGCGGGCCGGCAGCCAGCGCCAGCGATTGAATTCCGGATGAGCGGTCTGAAGGTTGATCTCGTCATCCCCGCCCAGAAACTCCATCGCGAACCATTTCTGGCGCTGGCCGCGATAGCGCCCGCCCCAGACCTTGCCGATCAGCTCGTCCGGCAGGTCATAGGTCAGCCAGTCGGGGGTTTCGGCCAGGATGCGGGCATTGTTGGTGCCGATCTCCTCGGCCAGTTCGCGCATGGCCGTCACCTCGGGCGTCTCGCCCGGATCGATGCCGCCCTGGGGCATCTGCCAGGCCTCGGCGGTGGTGTCGATCCGCTGGCCCACGAAGACCTCGCGGGCCGGGTTGAGCAGCATCACGCCCACACAGGGGCGATAGGGCAGATCGGCGGGGTTCGCGGCCATGGATCTCGCTCAGTGTTGGTTGCCGGGGCTGTGGCCGGCGGCGGTGCTGTCGGAAGCGGGTGGTGGGCCGGCCGGTGTCTGGGGGGCCGGTGTCTGGGTGGGCGCCGTCTGGCCGGGAGGAGGCGGCACGGCGCCGCCATCGGGCGCCAGGCCCGGTGCATCGGCAAGGGCTGTTGCCGGCGCGAAGGCGAAGCCGCGGGCTTCGATCGTGGCGATCCAGTTGGCGATGCGCTCCAGCGACACCGGCCAGGCTTCGGCCACTGCCAGCGCCTTGCCGTCGCGCCGCGCCAGCGCCTCCAGCGCGTTCAGCCGCTGGTCGATCGCCTGCGGGGTCGCCACGGCATCCACCGTGAACCGTGCCAGCGCCCGGGGCACACCGATCTCGCGAGCCAGCGCCACGCCGATATCGGTCGCCTCGTTCTCCTGCGCGACGATCATGATGCCGCGTTCCTGCATTTCATCCAGAACCGGCCGCAGATGCTGGGGCGAGCGCAGGAAACGGTCACCCATCAGCGGCTTCACGCCGACATAGCCGGTGGCCCGGCTGAGCGTCCAGTGCAGCCGTTCGCGGTTGCGGTCGGGCTCCAGCGTGGTCAGGAGAGCGGCGGGGCCGGCATCGTTGCGCGGATAGCCATCGGGCTCCATCGGCAGTTCCAGCATCACCTCGTGGCCCGCCTTCCGCGCCCGCTCGATCCAGCGTTTCAGTTCCGGCGCATAGGGCGAGAAGGCGAGGGTGACCGCACCGGGCAGGTCGATCGCGGCCTGGGTGGTTGCCTCCGAGAAGCCCAGCCCGCCAACCACCAGTGCCAGCCGGGGCCGGGCGTCGCCGCGGTCGAAGGGGCGGGCATAGACCTGCCAGGGCGCACGGCCGTCGCTGGCCACCACCGGCAACGGTCCCTGGTCGCTTTCCTGGCTGAGACCGGGGGCGGGATTTGCCGACATCACCACCGGCGTGTCCGGGCCGGTCGGTGGTGGCGGCGCGGCCGGGGCCGGCGGAGCCGCCTGCGCCGCCGCGCGGGCTTCTTCCAGCGCCGCACGGGCACGGGCCTCGTCGGCGCTCTCGGTGATGGTGGCGGCGCGGGGCTCGGCGTCCTGGAACACCGGCATCGGCATCACCACCTGGGCCTGCGCCATATCGTCGGCGGCCGTGTCGGGGGCGTCGCCCAGCGAGGCCGCCAGCGCGATCAGCGCCGCCGCCGCCAGCCCTGCCAGCGCCAGCAGGCCGGTGATCGTCCAGATCGTCCGCGATCCCGACCCGGCCGGAGCCGCCCCGCGGGGCGGGTCATCGGTCCTGCGGATGCGCAATGCCGCCATGATGCCCTGTCCCGCCCCCGGCCGTCAGCGGTTCAGGGCAAGAGAGCTGCCCGGACGGCTGAACAGTGCCACGCCACGTAGCAGTTCCAGCGCCCGCTGCAACTGATAGTCTTCCTGGCTGCCCGGCGTCGGCGCCGTGCCGATCGCCGCCGGCGGAATGCCGCCATCCGGCGCCGGTTCGGTCCCCGGCTGACCTGCGCCCGGCTGGCCCTCACCCGGCTGGCCCTCACCCGGCACGGTGCCAACCGGCCCGTCGGGTTTCGCCTCGGCCGGTACCGCGTCGGCGGGGCTGGCCGCGGGTTCCTGGTCGTTTTCCAGATGACCGCGCAGATCGGCCTCGCTGCGCGGCTTCACCACCGCGCCGGAGGGCGAGATGATCGCCTGTTCCACCAGGATGTCGGGCTCGATGCCCTTGGCCTGGATGGAACGCCCCGACGGCGTGTAATAGCGCGAGGTGGTCAGCCGCATGGCGCCATGCCCCGGCAGCGGGATCAGGGTCTGCACCGAGCCCTTGCCGAAGGATTTGGTGCCCAGCACCACGGCGCGGCCATGATCCTGCAAGGCGCCGGCGACGATTTCCGACGCGGATGCCGAGCCGCCATTGATCAGCACCACCATCGGCATGCCGTCGACGACGTCGCCGCCACGCGCCTGGAAGCGCTGCACGGCATTCTGGTCGCGGCCACGGGTGGAGACGATCTCGCCGCGTTCGAGGAACGAATCCGACACGGCGACCGCCTGATCGAGCAGGCCGCCCGGATTGTTGCGCAGATCCAGCACCAGCCCGGTCATCGGGCCGCCGATCTCGCGCCGGAGCTTCTCGATACCGTCTTCCAGTTGTTCGTCGGTGCGCTCGTTGAAGCTGCGCAGCCGGACATAGCCGATCGACCCCTTGGGCTCGACCCTGACCGCGTCGACCGGGATCACCGCGCGTGTGATGGTGACGTCGAATTCCTTGGGCGCGCCCTCGCGCCGCAAGGTCACCACGATGGTACTGCCGGCGGGGCCGCGCATGCGCTCCACCGCGTCGGCCAGCGTCAGGCCCTGAACCTGCTCGCCATCGATCGCCACGATCAGGTCGTTCGGCTGCACGCCGGCCTTGTCGGCCGGGCTGCCGTCGATCGGCGAGATGACCCGCACCAGACCCAACTGGGTGTCCATGGTGACCTCGATCCCCAACCCGCCGAATTCACCGCGGGTCTGGACCTGCATGTCACGATATGCCTTGCCATCGAGATAGCTGGAATGCGGATCCAGTGACTGAAGCATGCCATTGATGGCGGCCTCGATCAGCTTCGCATCATCGACCGGCTCGACATAGTCGCGGCGGATGCGTTCGAACACCTCACCGAACAGGTTGAGCTGGTTATAGCTGTCCCGGTTGGCGGCGCTGCCCACCAGGGGCAGGGAGAGGACCACGAGGCTGACCAGCCCCGTGACGAATCCGCGTCGCATCTTCGTCTCGACCTTTCCTGTCGACCGTCTGCCGCCTGCCGGCTGTCCGGCGGTGCCCTTCGCGGCCCTGTTCTGTATGGCCCTGTGCTGCCCGGCCATATGTTGCCCGGCGTTGCCCCGCCCGGCTGTGTGCTGTGGTCGCCGCGTGTGTATCTCAGCCGCCATGGCGGTCAGCCTCCATTGGCGCGTGCGAGCAGTGGGGCCGGATCGACCGGATCTCCGCCGCGGCGAACCTCTAGGTAAAGATAGGCTGTTCCACCGCCGTCGGCCATGGCGCCAACCGGATCGCCGGCGGTGACGCGATCGCCGACGCGGGCGTCCAGCCGGCCGAAGCCGGCAAGAAGGGTATGATATCCGTCGCCGTGTTCCACGATCAAGAGCAGCCCATAATGCCGGAACGGACCGGCAAAGGCCACGCGTCCGGCAAAGGGGGTGAGAACAGTGGCGCCGGCGGGGGTTTCATAGGTGATGCCGGAGCGTTCCACGCCCTCGCGCGGTTCGCCGAACCGGGCGATGATCCGGCCCGAAACCGGCAGACGCCGCACCATGCCGGCACCGGGTGCCGGCGGTGGCAGTGCCGCCACCTGCCGCTCCACCGGCGCGCCGGCGACCCGCGGCATCAGCGGATCGCGCGGCGGAGGGCCGGTGTCGGTGGCGGATGGCGCCGGGGGGGGCGGCGGAGGCGGGGCCGTGCGTGCCACCTGCACCGGCGCCGGAGGCGGTGGAGGGGGCGGTGGCGGCGGAGGTTTGGGCTTGGCGCGTGGTACGACGACCGCGCGTTCCTCTGGCGTTGCGGGCTTCACCACCGGCGCCCGCGCCACCCGATCGGCCTCCAGGGCGACCAGCAGATCGCGGATACCGTTGGCACGCTCGGCCAGATCGCGGGCGCGGGCGGCTTCCTGCGTGGCCTCGCTGTCGAGCGAGCTGGCGCGGGTCTGACGGTCCTCGATCAATTGCGCCAGACGCAGGCGCTCGCCTTCCAGCATGGTGCGGGTGGCGTCGATCCGGCCGCGCTGACGCTCGGCCTCGGTGCGGGACCGGGCCAGTTCTTCAAGCGCCTCGCGCAGTTCCATGGCCTCGGCCTCGATCACCGGCAGGGTGGCGCCCATCAGGATGCCGGCGTGGATCGGCGCGGTGGCCGGGCCGTCGCGGGCGATCATCGCCTCGGGCGGCTGGCGGCGCAGGCGGATCAGAGCCTCGGTCAGCCGGCCCAGATGCTCGCGCTCCACGGCGAGAGCGGTTTCCTGCGCCGAGATTTCGGATTCGAACCGGGCGAGCGCATCGCGCTGTTCGGCCAGCGCCGCTTCCTGGCGCTGCACGGCGGCGGCGGCTTCCCGCGCCTGCAGGCCCAGCGCCTCGGCTTCGGCGCGGGCATCGGCGGCGCGGCGTTCCAATTCGGCACGGCGCGCGCGGGCCTCGTCGCGGGCGCGTTCGGTGGCCTGAAGATCGCGGCCGCTGGGCGGATCGTCGGCGGCCTGGGCGCGCGACAATGCCGCCAGACCCACGGTGCCACCGCCGATCAGGACAGACAGGCCGAGTGCCACCGCGGCCGCGCGGCGGCGGTGGCGGCACCCGGTCATCGGCTCAGGCGCCGGCGGCACGGCGGGCGGCTGGCGCCGCCTTGATCAGAACCTGGCCGGTCATCTCGGCCGGCCGTTCCAGCCCCATCAGGGTCAGCACGGTGGGCGCCAGGTCGGCGAGCCGGCCATCGCTGAGCGCGACATTGGCCGGGGCACCGCCGCCGGCCAGCACCAGGGGGACGACATTGGTGGTATGGGCCGTATGCGGGCCATTGGTCAGGGGATCGAACATCTGCTCGGCATTGCCGTGATCGGCGGTGATCAGCATGCAGCCGCCCACGGCATCCAGCGCCTCGACCACCCGGCCCAGGCAGGTATCCACCGCCTCCGCCGCCTTGATCGCGGCGGAAAGGATGCCGCTATGCCCGACCATGTCGCCATTGGCATAATTCACGATGATCAGGTCGAAGCTGCCCGAGCGGATCGCCGCCACCAGCTTGTCGGTGAGTTCCGGGGCCGACATCTCGGGCTGAAGGTCATAGGTGGCGACCTTGGGGCTGGGCACCAGGATGCGCTCCTCGCCCGGATACATCTGCTCCTCGCCGCCATTCATGAAGAAGGTGACATGGGCGTATTTCTCGGTCTCGGCCATGCGCAGCTGCCGGCGGCCGGCCTTCGAGACCACCTCGCCCAGAATGTTGGCGAGCTTCGTCGGCGGAAACAGCGCCGGGATCATCGGCGCCAGCACCGATGAATATTCGACCATGCCCAGCACGGCCGCGAAACGCGGCGGCGTGCCACGCTCGAAACCATCGAAGGCCGGATCGATCAACGCATGCAGGATCTCGCGCGCGCGATCGGCGCGGAAATTCGCCATCAGCAGCCCGTCGCCATCCTTGACGCCGGCGTAATCGCCGATCGCCGCCGGGTCGACGAATTCATCGGTGATATCGGCCGCATGGGCGGCCGCGATCGCCTCGGCGGCGGTGGGGAAGCGGTTGCCTTCGCCCTTGACGATCACGTCATAGGCGCGCACCACCCGTTCCCAGCGCTTGTCGCGATCCATGCCCCAATAGCGGCCACCGACAGTGGCGATGGCGATGTCGCCCGCCCCTTCGACCGCGGCTTCCAGCCGGCCGATGAAGCCGGGCGCGCTCTTCGGCGGGGTGTCGCGGCCGTCGAGCAGCGCATGGATGCGCACCGGCACGCCGGCGCCGGCGATGATCCGCGCCATGCCGGCGATATGATCCTGATGGCTGTGCACGCCACCATCCGAGATCAGGCCCAGGATATGCGCCGTGCCGCCCGATGCCTTCAAGCCATCGATGAAGCGGGTCATCTCAGGGTTCGCGGCCAGGCTGCCATCGGCGAGCGCCGTATCGATCTTCGGCAGTTCCTGCATCACCACCCGGCCGGCACCGATATTCAGATGCCCGACCTCCGAATTGCCCATCTGGCCCACCGGCAGACCCACGGCCTCGGCCGATGTGTTCAGGAACGCCATCGGCTGTTCGGCGGTCAATCTGTCCCAGTTAGGTGTATCGGCCAGGGTGATGGCGTTGTCCGCCGCAGGTCCACGCCATCCCCATCCGTCCAGAATGCACAGAACGACGGGGCGCGGCGGCTGCGTGTGGGCGGTGGTCATTGGGCTCGTGTCCTCGGGATCGGCGCAGGCAGTCGTGAACGGTCCTGCTTCTATCAGGTTTTCCGCTCTACATATAGGGGGTTGGGGCCCGACATCACAGGGCGGGCGAGGAGACCCCGGGGCCTTGCGCCGGCTTTCATGTCTGTCGTTGATCAGGCCGCCGGATTGTGGGGCGTGGCTTTTCTGACCCGCGGCGAAAATGACGCCGGACAACCACAAAAGCCGGGGCATGGCGGCCCTCGTGGCGATATGCCATCGAAATCAAGTCATAAGTTCGATATCGCATGATCGGTTGGGCGTCGGCCACGACCGTCAACCCGGACCCTCGCAGGGCGGCTCAAGGGCAGCCTGCTGGCAGCACTGCGACCGCGGCGGCGTCACCCATCATGTTAATGGATTTCAGCGATACCTTTGCGTTCGTGCGCGTCGTATCGACCGGTCGCTCAAGCGTCGTCGACGAACTGGGTGGCAAGGCCGCCCCTGTGCAGCATAGCCGGACGGATTCATGACGGCTCCTGAAAAAACGCGCCTGACGCCCAGGCGATGTTCCTTCATGGACGCTACAGAAAGACGTCCCACGCGATTAGCCGGCGGTCGCAGGACAGATTGTCCTGCCGGCGGGCATCAGGCGCCAGCCGGGCCGGTATCAGTCTTCGGCAGCCCCGCCGCCCGTGGCCCTTGCCACCGCATCCGGATGCTCCGGCGCCCAATCGGCCCAGCGCGGGCGGTCGATCGAGAACAGGTCGGTCGTCCGCGCGTACCAGCCACCGCCATGCATGCGGCCGATCAGGCCCAGCGCGGGGGTGTCGATGTGGTGGCGGGCGGCATCGAGCACCGCCTCGTCGCGGACATGGGCGACCAGCACCTCGCCCAGAACGATCGCCTGACGGGGGCCGGTGGTGATGGCGGTGTGCAGGCGGCATTCGAAGGCGACGGCAGCCGCCGCGATGCGTGGCGGGCGGATCGCGGTGGAGGCGATGGTGTCGAGACCGGCCAGCGCCAGTTCGTCCACGCCCGGCGGGGCGTCGATGCAGGTGATGTTCATCTGCGGCGCCAGATCCTCCGACACCAGATGCACCACGAATTCGCCGGTCGCCAGGATGTTGGCGGGGGTGTCCTTGAAGCGGTCTTCCGGGTGGCGGAGCATGCCCACGGCCAGAATCGGCGGCTCGTGCCCCATGCAGTTGAAGAAGCTGTAAGGCGCGGCGTTCACCCGGCCCTCGGCCGACAACGAGGTGACCCAGGCGATCGGGCGCGGCGTGACGGTCGAGCCCAGGATCTTGTAGCGGTCGGGTGCCGCCATGCGGCGCATGTCGAATTCCATCGGACCCCCTGGTCATGGCAACGCGGCCGGCAGTCAGTCCCGGTGATAGGGATGGCCGTCCAGAATGGTTTGTGCACGATAGATCTGTTCGGCGATCAGTGCACGCACCAGCATATGGGGGAAAGTGAGCCGGCCCAGCGCCACGACCAGATCGGCCTGATCGCGCAGGCCCGCATCCAGCCCGTCGGCGCCGCCGATGATCAGCGCCACGTCGCGCCGGCCGGCCTCGGCAAAGCCGCCGAGTGCGCCGGCGAAGCCCCGGCTGTCGAGCAGCCGGCCGCGTTCGTCCAGCGCCACCAGCGCGGCGCCGGCAGGCAGTTTCGCGCGGATCGCCTGGGCTTCCTCGGCTTTCAGGGCATCGCCCTGCAGCGTCGCCTTGCGGGCCTGAACCTCGATCAGCGTGAACGGCCAGCGCAGCCGGCGGACATAGTCGTCCACCAGCGCCGCTTCCGGGCCGCCGCGGGCACGGCCGACGGCGACCAGGGTGATGCGCAGAACCAGGCTCATCGGCCTGTCCCCGGCAGGCTACCGGGGGGGCGGATCACTCCGCGACGCGCTGCGATCCGTCGCCGGGAAGGTTGGCGCCCCACATCTTTTCCAGATTGTAGAACGCGCGCACTTCCGGCCGGAACAGATGCACGACCACCGGGCCCGCATCGACCAGAACCCAGTCGGCGAGCGGCAGGCCCTCGGTCAGCGGCAATTGATCGCCGGTGGCCTTGATGCGCATTTCCAGCTTTTCAGCGAGCGAGGCGACATGACGGCTCGACCGGCCACTTGCGACCACCATGTAGTCGGCGAAATCGGTCTTGCCGGCAAGGTCGATGACCACGACGTCCTCGGCCTTGTCGTCGTCCAGCGAGGCGCGGACCAGATCGAGCACCTGGTCGGCGTCGAGCAGTACCGGCGGGATCACCGGTACCGTGATGGGACTGTCGGTCTGCAACAGAGCGAACCTCATCAAGCGTTGGCGGGGGCGGGGGCGGTGCTCATGCACCGGAAAGCCCGCAGGCGCCATGATTTAACCATAGCAGGCATCGGCGGTTTCCGCGACGGTGATCCGTTGCGGTCAGCCATGCCTGTTCCTGTGGCCGGCCTCTGGCCCGTCGGATGCCGCGGGTGCCGGGCTTATGGGGCCACGGCGCGGGCGTCCTTCGGGCCGGGGTTTGCGGCCTTCGCGTATTTCGGTCGCCGAGCGCGGATCCAGCCGGGCATGCAGCAGAATCCAGGCCGGCGGGTCCAGGCGCGCCAGCCGGCCGGCCCGGTGTTCGGGCAGGCGATGGTGCGCCAGCCTGCGGGCGGCCCGTCCGGCCATGGCCCGGATGCCATAGCCCGGCCGGTCGATGACGGCGATCGGCACCATCCGGGCCAGTTGCCGCCAGCCGCCCCAGCGATGCAGATCGGTGAGGCCGTCGGCGCCCATGATCCAGACGAAGCGGATCCGGGGAAACCGGCGGCGGAGTGCGGCCACGGTGTCGACGGTGAAGCGGGTGCCGAGTGCCGCCTCGGCCGTGGTGATGCGCAGCCGCGGATGACCGGCCATGGCCCTGGCGCCGGCGACCCGGTCGGGCAGGGGGGCGGCCACACGGCCGGCCCTGACCTTCAGCGGGTTGCCGGGGCTGACCAGCCACCACACCTCGTCCAGCCGAAGCCGGCGCAGCGCCGTCAGTGCGACGTGGACATGGCCTTCATGGGTGGGATCGAAAGATCCGCCATAGAGGCCCACGGTCATGGCGGGGCCACGGCCGGCCACCCGCCATAGCGGGTCGCCACCGGCGGCGGCACCCCGCCGCCGGTCAGGCGCGAAGCGTGCCCTGGCCGCGAACGACATATTTGAACGTTGTCAGTTGTTCCACCCCCACAGGGCCGCGGGCGTGCATCCGTCCGGTCGAGATCCCGATTTCCGCCCCCATGCCGAATTCGCCACCATCGGCGAACTGGGTGGAGGCATTGTGCATGACGATGGCGCTGTCCACCTCGGCCAGAAAGCGTGCGGCGGTGGCGGCATCATCGGTGACGATGCTGTCGGTGTGATGCGAGCCATAAGCCTCGATGTGGTCGATGGCACCGGCCACGCCATCGACCATGCGGGCCGAAATGATCGCATCCAGATATTCCGTCCGCCAGTCGGCCTCGGTCGCCGGCACCACCCGGGCATCCACCGCCTGAACCGCGGCGTCGCCGCGCACCTCGCAGCCGGCATCCAGCAGCGCGGTCACGATCGGCGCCAGCATAGCGGGTGCGGCCGCCCGGTCGACCAGCAGGGTTTCGGCCGAGCCGCAGATACCGGTGCGGCGCAGCTTGGCGTTGATCACGATCGCCCGGGCCATCTCAGGGTTCGCGGCGCCATCGACATAGACATGGCACAGGCCTTCAAGATGGGCGAAGACCGGCATCCGCGCCTCGGTCTGCACCCGCTCGATCAGCGATCGGCCGCCGCGCGGCACGATCACGTCGATCAGGCCGACGGCACCCAGCATGGCGCCCACGGCAGCCCGGTCGGTGACCGGCACCAGTTGCACGGCATCGGCGGGCAGGCCGGCCGATGCCAGCCCCGCCACCATCGCCGCATGGATGGCGCGCGAACTGTTGAAGCTTTCCGAGCCGCCGCGCAGGATCACGGCATTGCCGGCCTTCAGGCACAGCGCGCCGGCATCGGCGGTGACGTTGGGGCGGCTTTCATAGATCACGCCCACCACGCCCAGCGGCACCCGCACCCGGGCGATGTGCAGCCCGGTGGGCCGGTCCCATTCCTCCATCACCCGGCCGACCGGATCGGCCAGCGCCGCCACATCCTCGATCCCGCGGGCGATCGCCTCGATCCGGCCCGCGTCCAGGGCCAGCCGGTCGAGCAGCGCGCCGGTGAGGCCGCGCGCGCGGGCGGCGGCCATGTCGGTGGCGTTGGCCTCAAGAATGGCGCCACGACCGGCACGGATCGCCGCCGCCGCCGCCTTCAGGCCGGCGGTCTTGGTGTCGGGCGACGCCTGGGCGAGCTGGCGTTGTGCCGCGCGGGCGCGGGCGCCCATATCGGCGATCAGGGCTTCAGGGGCGGTGGTGGCCGGGGTGGCCGGGTCCGGAATGCTGGAGGCCGGGGTGGTGGCGACGCCGGGGTTGGCGGTGGTCAGGCTGTCGGTCATCACACAGAGGCCTCCTCTTCGTCGCCAGCGGCGTGGAATACCAGATCGTCGCGGTGGATCATCTCGTCCCGGCCGCGAAACCCCAGAATCTGTTCGATCTCGGCCGAGCGGTGGCCGGCGATCGCGCGGGCATCGGCATCGCCATAGGCGGCCAGACCGCGGGCGATCTCGCGGCCCTGGCCATCGAGCACGGCGACCGCGTCGCCACGCTCGAACTGGCCGTCGACGACACGCACCCCTGCCGGCAGCAGGCTGCCGCCGCGGGCCAGGGCGCGCACCGCGCCGTCATCGATGCTGAGCGCGCCGCGCGGGCTCAGCCGGCCGCCGATCCAGCGCTTGCGCGCGGTGTGGGGGGTGGTTTCAGGGTCGAACCATGTGGCGCGGCCGCCGTTTTCCACAGCACCCACCGGGTGCAGCGGATGGCCGGGCGCGATCACCATGGCGCAGCCCGCAGCACCGGCGACCCGCGCCGCGGCAAGCTTGGTCGCCATGCCGCCCGATCCCACCGCCGAACGGGCGCCGCCGCCCATGGCCATGATCTCAGGGGTCAGGCGGGTCACGCGTGGAATATGCAGGGCCGCGGGGTCGAGCCCCGGATCGGCTGTATACAGCCCGTCGATATCCGAGAGCAGCAGCAGCAGATCGGCCGAGGCCATTTCGGCCACCCGCGCCGACAGCCGGTCGTTGTCGCCGAAACGGATTTCGGCGGTGGCGACGGTGTCGTTTTCGTTGATCACCGGCACCGCGCCCAGCTTCAGCAGCGTGGCCAGCGTCGCGCGCGCGTTCAGATAGCGCCGGCGCGCCTCGCTGTCCTCAAGCGTCAGCAGCACCTGGGCCACCGGTAGATGATAGGCGCCAAGCACGGTTTCATAGGCATGGGCCAGCCGGATCTGGCCGGCGGCGGCCGCGGCCTGCTTTTCTTCCAGGCGCAGCACGCCCGCCCCCAGCCCCAGCAGCCGGCGGCCCAGCGCGATCGCGCCCGACGAGACCACGATCACGTCCTGACCGCGGCCGCGCAGGCGCGCGATGTCGCCCGCCAGGCTTTCAAGCCATGGCTGACGCAACTGCCCGGTCGCATCGTCGACCAGCAATGCCGAGCCGACCTTGATCACCACCCGCCGCGCCGCCGACAAGCCGGCCGCCGCGGGTGACAGCGCGTCGCTCAATGCCGCCTCCCTTTGGCGGGGTCGTCCACGGCGGTGCCGTCCGTGCCGGCATCGTCTTCTTCTTCGTCGTCTTCGTCGTCTTCGTCGATGTCATCATCCCCATCGACGTCGTCGTCATCGTCTTCGTCTTCGGCGATGTCATCGTCATCGTCGTCATCGTCTTCGGCGATGTCATCGTCATCGTCGTCATCGTCTTCGGCGACGTCGTCGTCATCCTCGACATCGTCTTCAGCATCGTCTTCGTCCCAGTCGTCGTCCCAATCCTCGTCAGAGGCGGTGACCACCAGACGATCGGCTTCCAGGCCGTCGACCAGATCTTCGTGGCTGTCGAACAGGTCAGCATTGCCGGCACCGGCGCGGCCACCGGCGGGGGTGTCTTCCGGGTCGGGCAGGCGCAGCAGGGGCGCGCGCTTCTGGCCGCTCGCATCCACCGCCTCGTCGACCACGCCCAGTACCCGGCGGCGCTGATTGCGGGCCTCGATCTCGGCCTCGCGCACCGCCATGACATGGGGCATCAGCGCGCGCAGCGCCTCGGGCACGCCGCGCCGCGAGATGGCCGACAGTGCCAGAACCGGCTGGCCCAGCTCTTCCTCGACATAATCCTTCACCAGTTGGATGGTGTCGTCGTCCAGGGCGTCGATCTTGCTGAGGGCGATGATCTCGGGCTTGTCGGTGATGCCGTGGCCGAAGGCTTCCAGCTCGCCGCGCACGATGCGGTAATTCTCGACCGGATCCTCGGCGGTGGCGTCGAGCAGATGCAGCAGCGCGCCGCAGCGCTCCACATGGCGCAGGAAGCGGTCGCCCAGCCCGTGGCCCTCATGCGCGCCTTCGATCAGGCCCGGAATGTCGGCCAGCACGAATTCGTCGTCGCCCACCCGCACCACGCCCAGATTGGGATGCAGGGTGGTGAAGGGATAATCGGCGATCTTGGGGCGGGCGGCGGTCACCCCGGCCAGGAAGGTCGACTTGCCGGCATTGGGCAGGCCGACCAGACCGGCATCGGCGATGATCTTCAGCCGCAGCCACAGCCAGCGTTCCGGGGCCTCGGTGCCCGGATTGGCCCGGCGCGGCGCCTGGGTGATCGAGGATTTGAACCGGGCATTGCCGAAACCGCCGCTGCCGCCATCGGCCAGCAGCACCCGCATGCCGGGCTCGGTCAGGTCGATCAGCATCCGCTCGCCACGCTCGTCCCAGATCTGGGTGCCGACCGGCAACTGGATCACGACATCCTCGCCGCGCGCGCCATGGCGGTTGCGACCCATGCCGTGGGTGCCGCGACGGGCCTTGAAATGCTGCTGATAGCGGAAATCGATCAGCGTGTTCAGGTTGTCGACCGCAACCGCGATCACCCGGCCGCCATTGCCGCCGTCGCCGCCATCGGGACCACCGAACTCGATATACTTCTCGCGCCGGAAACTGACGCAGCCATTGCCGCCATCGCCGCCGCGGATATAGATCTTGGCCTGATCGAGGAACTTCACGGGGGCGCGACTTTCTATGGCGTCAGTGCGGAAGGCTGGCCGGCCGGGACGGGCCGGGGTTGCCGAAAGATCTGGGGGTGACAGGGCTGGGTATGAAGGGGGCGGTCATGGAAAGCCGCCGGTGTCGACGACCGACATGGGATGGGGCGATGGTATCGCAACACGAACAGAGGGGGATGGCCGGGCCATCCCCCTCGTCTCGCAGGCCCGGTGCCATCCACACCCCGCTCCGGCGGGCCGGATCAGGCGTCGAATGGCGCGGGCATGTCTCGCGTCGGGCGGCTGGCCTGGATCAGGCCTGCGCCGGCTCGACGTGAATGATGGTGCGGTCGTCGCGGCCACGCGTGAACGACACGGTGCCCTCGATCAGCGCGAACAGGGTGTGGTCGCGGCCCATGCCGACATTGCGGCCGGGATACCACTTGGTACCGCGCTGACGGATCAGGATGTTGCCGGGGATGACGGCTTCGCCGCCGAACTTCTTGACGCCCAGGCGCCGGCCGGCACTGTCGCGACCGTTGCGGGAGCTGCCGCCTGCCTTTTTATGTGCCATCTCGGAGACCTCCGTGATGCCCGGGACCGGTCATCAATGCCGGTCGCGCGGGTGTCGGTTGACGCTGATATCCGGGCGGTCAGGCCCGGACGCGGCCTTGGTCGATGCGGCGGCGACGCGGATGCGCCGGCGGGCCGCGCCGGTCCTCAGGCCGAAATTGCGGTGACGCGGATCTTCGTCAGGCTCTGACGATGACCGTTCAGGCGGCGATAGCCCTTGCGGCGCGTCTTCTTGAAGATCAGCACCCGGCGGGTGCGGACCAGATCAACGACCTCGGCCGTGACCTTGGCGCCGGCAACGATCGGAGCACCGATCTTCACGCCATCGGCGTCGCCGACCATCAGCGGCTCGAACTCGATCGTGCCGCCAGGCTCGATGCCGAGCGTCTCGACGGCGATGATGTCGTTCTCCGCGACCTTGTACTGCTTGCCGCCCGTCTTGATGACCGCGAACATGATCGATCTTCCCGATAGTCGTCGTCGCGCCGGCCGGCCGGGAGCCGCAGAGCGCGGCCCGCTCAAGCCCATGGCCCACGCGGAACAGTTGGAGTGGTTGCACCCGCCAGAGCCCCGGCTCCGACCAGCCCGCCCTGGGGCGGATCGGTCCGTGGTGCGGACGAAAGCGACCGGGTCGGCGCCGACTTGAAATCGCCGCCGCTGCCCGGGACCACGCGACTATATTGGCCGCGCGTGCTTTGTCAACAGCGACGGGCAGATAACCGCCATCGCGGATGGTGACATCGCCCGCCACCATGCTCGGCTGTTGCATTGCCGCAGCACTTGGCTATTCTCTAGCGCGCGGATGCCGGAACACCGGTATCATGCGGCATCGGACGTGGGCGAGAGTGGCGGAATCGGTAGACGCAGTCGACTCAAAATCGACCGCCGAAAGGCTTGGGGGTTCGAGTCCCCCCTCTCGCACCAGACCGCCCGAGGGCACGGCCCGTCAACGGGCTTGCCTCACCAGATGTCGGCGACCGGCGATGCCGCAGGGCGGTCGATGGCCCCGGGCCGAACATCCTTCGTTCATGATCGCCAAGCACGACTGGTCGTTCTGATGGCCCTTAAACTTGGGGCATGGCCATCATCAGACAGTCTTGGTCATCGACCACAACCTTCGCCCCTGAGATCAAGAAGGATGACGATGGCTCTCGGCCGCTATGACAATGCCGGCGACGATGTCCATGATCTGATCCGCCGCGACGGTATCGCACAGATCCAGCGCCTGATTGACGAGGGGCTGGCGAGCGGTATCGGTACCCGCACGATGGCGGATGTGTTGGACGAGGCGCGCCGTCAGGCCGGCGGATCGGATCGCGGCAGCCTTTAGTTTGCCCCCGCCCGGATAGTTTAGCCCCCACCGGGCCACAGCATCATCACCATCGACGCCACCAGCAGGGCGGCCAGGATCAGGTTCACGATCCGCGACACCAGCGGCTGGCGGAGCAGGCGGGCGAAGCCGGCGCCGGCGAGTGCCCAGGTGACGTGGCTGAGCGTGATCAACACCACCATGATGGCGACGCGGGCGACCATGTCGGCCATGGGGGCGGTGGATGGCGGGGTGGCGCCGCCGAACAGGGCGCCGATCGCCAGCCATGCCTTGGGATTGGTGGTGGCGAGGATCAGGCCGCTGACGATGCCCGGCGGCGTGGCCCCGGCGCTGGCGGCGCGCGGCGGTGGTGCCGTGGCGATGCGGAGCGCGAGATAGAGGATATAGGCCGCCGACAGCACGGCGAAGCCGGCGGCCAGCGTGGGATGGCCGGTCAGCAGCGAGGCCAGCCCCGCCGCCACCGCCAGCATCACCGCGATGGTGCCCGCGGCGCTGCCGGTCAGGAACGCCCATGTCCGCCGGAGGCCGAAGGCGCTGGCGACCGCGGTCATCGCGATGGTGGTGGGGCCGGGGCTGACGGTGACGGCGAAGCCGGCAAGCGCGAATCCTGCCAGATCGAGACCCGCCATATCGAAGGGCAGATGCTGCATCGTCGAAAATCCTGTAACGTTCCAGGGTCATGCAGACCCCGACATGCCGAGACGGCCCGCCAGATGGTTCAGCGCCCCCGTCGCCGCGTCTCGCCGGTGCGCCGCGTCTCGCCGATGCGCCGCGCGCGGCCGGCGTCGAGACCGGGCGGCTGCGCGCGGGCGTGACCTTGCGCATCGGCCAGGGCAGTGCCGGCATCGAGCGGCTGGAGGCGGGGTTCGACGGCCCGGCCTTCGCGCCGCATCGCCACGACACTTATGCGATCGGCATCACCACCCGCGGCGTGCAGTCGTTCCGCTATCGCGGCGTGCGGCGGCTGTGCCTGCCGGGCGAGACCCATATCCTGCACCCGGACGAGCTTCACGACGGCGCCGCCGCCACCGATGACGGGTTCGGCTATCGGATCGTCTATATCGATCCGGCGCTGGTGCAGCAGGCGCTGGGCGGACGGGCATTGCCGTTCGTGGCCGATCCGGTGGTTGCGGCCGCCGGCCGCGACCCGGCCCTCGATCAATGGCTTGCCGATCTCGATGGACCGATCGACGAGGCGGCGCGCGTGGATCTGGCGGTGACGATCGCCGGCCTGCTGGACAGGCATGCCGGCGGGCCGCCGCGCCGGCCGGTGCCGCTGGCCCTGGCCCGGATGATGGCGGTGCGCGAGATGATCGCCGCCGATCCCGCCATCCGCCACCCGGTCGCGGCCTTCGAGCATGTGGCCGGGCTGGATCGCTGGACGATCGCGCGCCAGTTCCGCCAGGCCTTCGGCACCAGCCCGAGCCGGTTCCGGACGCTGCGCCAGATCGATATCGCCCGGCGGCTGATCAGCGGCGGCCTGCCGCTGGCCGAGGCGGCACTTGAGGCGGGTTTCGCCGATCAGAGCCACATGTCGCGGCTGTTCAAGGGCAGTATTGGCCTGACGCCTGCACGCTGGGCGGCGGCGCAGGCCCTGCCCCGGGCCAGGGCGGCGTCATCCGGCTGACACCGCGCCGGTCCGGGCCTCTATGGCCTTCACCACCGCCGCCATGTCGAGCCCGCCATGACCAAGGGCCAGGGTTTCCGAGAACAGGGCGTGGCAGACATCGAGCAATGGCGAGGCGATGCCGGCCTCGCGGGCCGCCGCCGCGATCAACTGGTTGTTCTTCAGCACGTCGACGATCCCGGCCTGAACGGTGAAATCGGCGGCCAGCAGCTTGGCGGCCTTCATCCGCGACACCGCACTCGCCATCGGCCCGGCATCGAGCACCGCCACGAAGCGTTCAAGATCCAGGTCATGGCGTTGCGCGAAGTGAAAAGCCTCGGTCAGGCCGGTGACCATGGTGATCAGGAACACGTTCACCGCCAGCTTCATCAGCAGGCCCGACGGCACCGCGCCGCAATCGACCACCCGCGCGCACATCGGCGCCAGCAGCGGCCGCACGATCCCGGCCGGCCCCGGATCGCCCGCCAGCATCGCGACCAGTTGCCCGGCCTCGGCCGGCAGGCGCGAGCCCGAGACCGGCGCCTCGACATAATCACCGCCGGCGGCGCGGATATCATCACCCAGCGCGCGGGAATAACCGGGGGCTGTGGTGCCCATGTGAACGATGATGCGGCCACGGACATTGGCGGCGAGGCCGGGCGTGCCGCGACCCAGTACGGCATCCATCGACGCCCCGTCCATCATCATCAGGAACACGACATGGGCACGTCTGAACACCTGCGCCGGGGTGGCCGCCACCTCGGCGCCGGCATCGGCCAGGGCCTGGGCGCGTGAACTGGTGCGGTTCCACACGATCAGCCCTATGCCGGCCCGCGCCAGGTTCAGCGCCATCGGCTGCCCCATCACCCCCAAACCGATGAACCCGGTCGGTGTCGTCATCTCGGATCTCCTGTTGCCTGGATATGACCGCGATGCGGAGTCTGATCCGCCGGAGGTGACTTTAAGGATCGGGCCAAACCGCGTATTGAAGGCTTGTGCAGGTGGTGTGGGGCAACGGAGGTGGCGGATGGGGGATGATCGAGCGCGGTACCGGGTTCTGACCGACGCCGTGCGGCGTGATCCGGCGGATCGTGACGCCCATCTCGCGCTGGCCCGCCATCACATGGCATTCGGGCGCGCGGATCTGGCGATGGCCTCGTTGCTGACCGTGCGCCGGCTGGCGCCGGACCATCCGAAGGTGGGTGATATGATCGCCCATTGCCTTGGCCGTCTTCGCCTGCCGCCGCCAGTACAGCTGTATGACGAGATTCTGGCCCGGCTGACGGCGGGCGACATCGACGACATGCGGATCGCGGCGGTCGCGGGCCGGATGCTGGCGCGCCGGCATGGGCTGGGCCCTGAGACCGTGCCCGCCGCCACGCCCGATGATGCGACCTGTTCGGCGCTCGCGGCCGATCCGCTGTTCCGGCGCTTTCTCGATCGCTGTGCAAATGTCCATCCGGTGATCGAGCGGGCGATGGTCCGGCTGCGACGCCGCTGTTGCCTGAATGACGGGCTGACGGCCGATGATCAGGGGGAAAACCAGCGCGAGCCGCTGCCGCTGGAGGCGCGCATCAGCCTTGCGGCCGGCCTGCTGAATTCAGACTATGCCGCCGCCTGGACGGATGATGAACAGGTGGCGCTCGACGCCAGAATCGCCAGGGTCGATGCCCGCGCGGCGGAACTTGGCGACGTGGCGCTGACCGATGATCTGGTCGCGATCGCCATGTATCGGATGCCGCCGATGGCGGCGATGGCCGAACTGGCCACCCGGCCGGCCCTGCCCGATCCGGCGCGGCGCCGCTTTCTGGCGGTGTTTCATGACGAGCCGATGGCGATCGCCGCCCAGCGGATTCCGGCCCTGCGTCCGGTCACCGATCCGCTGTCGCTGCGGGTGCGCGCGCAATACGAGTCCTGGCCCTATCCGCGCTGGCGCGGCCTGCGCCCTATCCGTCGGCGACGGCTGGCCGAGGTGCTGGCGCGCACCCTTGGAACGCCTGTCACAGGAACACCCACGCATGCCGCGATCGCAGCGCTTCCCGACGATCCGGATATCCTGATCGCGGGCGGCGGCACCGGCCGGCACACGATCCACACCGCCCGGCGCTATCAGCACCGCTCCGTCACCGCCATCGATCTGAGCGCCGCCAGCCTGGCCTATGCGGCCCACAAGGCCGGGCTGCATGGCTGCGACGACGTGGCGATGCTGCGGGCGGACCTGTTCGATCTGACGAGCGAACGCCTGGAAGCGGCGGGGCGGCCCGGGCGGTTTCATCTGATCGAGGCGGTGGGCGTGCTGCACCACACCGCCGACCCGCTGGCGGCGTGGCGACGGCTGCGCGATCTGCTGCATCCGGGCGGCTGGATGAAGATCGGGCTCTACAGCGCCACGGCCCGGCGCGATCTGCTGGCGGCGCGGCTGTGGCTGGCGCGTCATGGCTGGCGCGGCGACGCGGCCTCGATGCGGCGCTTCCGGCGCGATCTGCTCGACGGCCGGCTCGATCCCGCTCTGGCGCATCTGGTGACCTGTGGTGATTTCTATAACCTCAACCATCTGCGTGACCTGCTGTTTCACGAGCAGGAGGTGCTGTTCACGGTGTCGATGATCGCGGCGCATCTCGATGCGCTTGGGTTGAGTTTCGCTGGGCTTTCCCTGCCGGAAAGTGATGTCATGCCCCGCTATCGGGCAATGTTTCCCAATGATCCGGCGGGTGCCAACCTGGAAAACTGGGCCGCCTTCGAAAGGCGGAACCCCAAAACATTCATCGAAATGTATCATATCTGGTGCCACGATTGAATCTTTGCTGGACCCACGATGGCCGGATTTTCGATTGAAATGTAGCCGCCTTGCCGGAAGAATGATGGCGTCACGATACTTATTTGGAGCGGCTATGATGACACACGGCAATCACCACATCTCCGGCAGCAACGATCTGTGGCAGGAGCCGTCCTGTGGGGGGCAGGTGTCTAAGACGCGTCGGCATTGGTCGGCACCTCGATTGACGGCGATGCTCGTCGCGACCACGGCAGCTAACTTCAACGGCGGTGGGAGCGACGGCACCTTCTTCTCCTGACCTGAGGCACCCGATGGGCCGGAATGATCTGTGACAGGCGGTGCTGCCGCTATCCGCCAGTGACAGATCACGCCCCTTCGCCCGCTTGACACACAGCGCAACCACAGATCACAATCCGGTCACGAAGGTCTGCCATGCCGGCGCTCAGAAGGGCGCTGCCAGGGCGGTGAAAAGGGAACATGGAAGCGGGCGGTCGCCCGCGAAGCCATGGCTGCCCCCGCAACTGTAAGCGGAGAGTCTGTCGCCCTGCTATACCACTGGGCAAGACTGGCCACTGGGATACCGGCCACCGGGGACTCCGGGTCGGGACACTGGGAAGGCCGGCGACGGATGATGACCCGCGAGCCAGGAGACCTGCCTTCGCGTCTGACAGGGCCACTCTTCGAACGGGGCGTTCGGATGGGGGCGGGATATATCGGCGGATCGCCGGTCATCTCCGAAGGCCTTGCCGTGTGAAGAGGCTCGATCAGGCTTCGGAGGATCGGCATGCATATTATGGAAGGCTATCTGCCCGCGACGCACGCCGTGGGCTGGGGCCTGGTTTCAGCACCCTTTGTCATTGCCGGCGCGCGCCGCATCGTGAAGCTCGTGCGCGACAAGCCCGAGGTCAAGCTGCTGCTGGCCGCATCGGGCGCCTATGTCTTCGTGTTGTCGGCACTGAAACTGCCATCCGTGACCGGCAGTTGCTCGCACCCCACCGGCACCGGGCTCGCCTCCGCCCTGTTCGGCCCCACCGTCACCACGGTGCTGGGCGCGATCGTGCTGTTGTTCCAGGCGCTGCTGCTGGCCCATGGCGGGCTGACCACGCTTGGCGCCAACATCTTCTCGATGGCGATCGTCGGGCCTTTCGTGGCCTGGGGTATCTTTCGGGGCATGACCGGCGCCGGACTGAGTGCTGCCCTCGCGATCTTCTTCGCGGCGACGCTGGGTGACCTTGCGACCTATGTCACCACCTCGCTGCAACTGGCGATCGCCTTCCCCGATCCGGCGGGCGGGGTGGCCGGTGCCGCCTCGAAATTCCTCGGCATCTTCGCGATCACCCAGATCCCGCTGGCGATCAGCGAGGGGCTGCTGACCGCGGTGGTGTTCAATATGTTGAGCCGTTACAGCCGTGGCGAGCTGCTGAGCCTGAACGTGCTGCGCGGCCGCGCCGCCGCCGCTGGAAAGGTCGCATCATGATCAAGCGCAATCTGGCGATGCTGGCCGCCGTGGCGGCACTGGCGATCGCACCGCTGCTGATCCACCCGCCCGGCACGGTGGAATTCGCCGGCGCCGATGGCGAGGCCGAGGCGATGATCACCGAGATCCATCCCGATTATCAGCCCTGGGCAAGCCCGTTGTGGGAGCCGCCGAGCGGCGAGATCGAAAGCCTGCTGTTCGCGCTTCAGGCCGCGATCGGCGCCGGGCTGCTGGGCTATTATTTCGGGCTGCGGCGCGGGCGGCGCGATGCGGCGGAAGATGGCGCGACCGGGGCTGTCACGCCCGTCGTCGATGCGCCGCTGCGGAGCGGCAATGCGCGCCATTGACCGCAGCGCCCATACCAATCGCTGGCGGCACTGGCCGGCGGCGGAAAAGCTGGTTGTCTGCGCCGGGTTGATGCTGGTGTCGCTGCTGGCCGCCGGCTGGGCCGGGCAGGTGATCATCCTGGCCGGTCTGGTGGTGGCGCTGCTGGCAGGGGCACGGGTGCGGCCGGGCGATCTGGCGCGGGCGGCGATGGTTCCGGTCGGGTTCATCGCCACCTCGACGCTGGCGCAGATGGTGACGCTGGATCTTTCGACCGGCTGGCCGGTCTTCGGCATCGCCGGCCCGGAGGCGCGGCTTCAGGCGCTGTTCGTCGGGCAGCGGAGCCTGACCTGCGTGACGGCATTGCTGGCGCTGGCGCTGACCACGCCTTTGACCAGCATCCTGCAATTGTTTCAACGCCGCGGGCTGGCCGGCGACATCGGCGATATCGCGCTGATGATGTTCCGGATCATCTGGCTGGTGCTCGATTGTCTGGAAGCCGGCCAGCGTGCCCAGGCCGCCCGGCTGGGGCATGAGGGCGCGCGTCGGATGATCCGCTCCAACGGCCGCTTGCTCGCCAGCCTGCTGCCGCGGGTGCTGGACCGCGCCCAGCGGATGAACACCGGGCTTGGCGTGCGCGGCTATGACGGCACGCTGCGCTTCGTCTCGGTCGAGGCGGCGGCGTCGGCGCCGCGCATCGCGGGCCTGTGCAGCGGCCTGGTGGTGCTGGCTCTGGGGCTGGCGCAACTCGGATGATGATTGTGACGCCCACGCATGACCAGACCGTGCCCGGCTTGAAGGCTGTCGGGCTGGAGGTCACCTATCCCGGCCGCACGCGGGCGCTGGACCGGGTGGATCTGGCGATCGCGCCAGCCCGGAAGCTGGCGATCCTGGGTGCCAATGGCGCGGGCAAATCCACCCTGCTGCTCACCCTGGCCGGCGGGTTGAAGCCGCAGGCGGGCAGCGTGTGGCTGGATGGGGCCGAGGTGGTTCACAGCCGCCAGGGGCTGGCGCGGCTGCGCCGCCGGGTCGGGCTGGTGTTGCAGGATCCCGACGACCAGCTATTCGCGGCAACCGTGGCCGAGGATGTGTCGTTCGGGCCGTTGAACATGGGGCTTGATGCCGCCGAGGCACGGGCGCGCACCAGCGAGGCGCTGGCGGCGCTGAACATCACGGCATTGGCTGGCCGCCCCACACACATGCTCAGCTTCGGCCAGCGCAAGCGGGTGGCGATCGCCGGGTTGATGGCGATGCGCCCTGGATTTCTGCTGCTCGACGAACCCACGGCCGGGCTCGATCCATCCGGCGTCGACGATCTGATGCGGCTGCTGGACGGCGTGGCGGCATCGGGCACGGCCGTGGTGGTGGCGACCCACGACATGGATCTCGCCTATGGCTGGGCCGACCGGATCGCGGTGTTCGGCGACGGCCGGATCGCCTGTGACGGCGCGCCTGACACGGTGTTTCAGGACCATGACCTGCTGCGCCGGCTGGGCCTGCGGCCGCCGATGCTGGGCCGGCTGGCCCAGGCGCTGGCCGCACGCGGCATGATCGACCCGGCCCGGCCATTGCCGCGCCGCCTGGATGATCTGCTTGTGGCGTTGACCGGCCAAACCGGCGCGGACCAGCCACCCGGCTGACCGGGGCTCAGATGACCTGCGCGTCCAGCACCGCCCGCCAATGCGCCAGCCGGTCCTTCAATTGGGCGGTGCGGATATAGGGCAGGATGTCGTCCTCGTCCTCCAGCCGTTCCAGAACCTCAAATGTCAGGCTGTCGGCGCCATGGCGATGCCAGGCGTCCTGAAGCGATCTGTGGGGATTGGTGCCCAGGCGCAGCGTGAACCAGATCCGGTTGCGGATGGTGTCGAGCGTCGGGGTCTGGCCGATCCAGATATGGGGCCGGAGATCGGGCTGGACGGCACAGCGGATGGCATAGATGCCATAGGCGGCCTTGCGCTCCTTATAGGCGGCGACGGCGCGCTTGCGGTCGATCCCTGTCATGACGGTTCTCTCTTCCTCGATCTGGCATGCGGCTTGGGTTGCGGACGGTAATATAACCCGGGTTATATTGACAGGGAGATTATTAACCGGGTAAAAATCTGCCACACCCCGTGCAGGAGGCTTGCCCGTGACCGACCGGACCCAGCGACCCAGTACCGCCTTCGATGGCGCGCGGCGCCTTGCGGCGGGGCCGCTGATCGAGGTGGCGTTGGCGGTGAAGGCGGCCGCCGATGCCGGGGCAGCCGGGCCGCTGCTGATCTTTGACGACGCGACCGGGCGGGTGGTGGATGTCGATCTGCGCGGCAGCCGCGCCGAGATCGCGGCCCGGCTGGTGGCGCCCGCGCCGGCAGAGACCACGGCGCCGGCGACGGCCGCGCGCGGCCGGGGCCGGCCGAAGCTTGGGGTGGTCGGGCGCGAGGTCACCCTGCTGCCGCGTCATTGGGACTGGCTGGCCGCCCAGCCGGGAGGCGCCTCGGTGGCGCTGCGCAAGCTGGTGGAGGCCGCCCGCCGCGACGTGGGCCCCGATCAGCGCCTGCGGATGGCGCGTGAGACCGCCTATCGCTTCATGAACGCGATGGCCGGCGACCTGCCTGGCTATGAAGAGGCGACGCGGGCGCTGTTCGCCGGCGACCTGTCGGGGTTCGAGGCACGGATCGCGGGCTGGCCGGCCGATATCGCGGCCCATGCCAGACAATTGGCGTCCGGTGCCACGGCTTGAGCGGCGGTGCGGTCAGTGCTGCCCGGATGTCAGCCGTGCTGTCGTGATTTCAGCCGGCGATGCAGGGTGGCGCGGTGGATGCCGAGCGCCCGTGCGGCGGCACTGATATTGCCGTCATGGGCGGCCAGTGCCCGGGTCAGGGCATCATCGGTCATCGATCTGAGCGATGCCATTGGCGCTGCATCCGACATCGGGGCCGCAAAGACCGGTGCGGTGTGGGGCAGACATGCTTGCGGCAGGGGCATGGGCGGACCGAGTGGCCGGGCCGCGCCGATCTCGCCCGGCAGATCGGCGGGCGTGATGGTGCTGCCATCATCGGCCAGGGCCACCAGGGTGCGGAGCAGATTGGCCAGTTCGCGCAGATTGCCCGGCCAGTCATGGCCGGCAAGGCATTGGCGGGCGGCGGGATCGAGCGTGATGTCACGGGCCGGCGCGCCGGTTGCCTGGAACACGGCATCGATGATCGCGTCCAGAGGCTGGCGATCCCGCAAGGGCCGCAGGGTCACCGACAGGTAGTTGAGGCGGTAATAGAGATCGCTGCGGAACCGGCCATCGGCGACCGCCGCTTTCAGATCCTGATGGGTGGCCGCCACCAGCCGGAACCGCACGGTCACCGGCCGGCCGGCGCCCAGCGGCAGAACCTCGCCATCCTGCAGCACCCTGAGCAGCCGGGCCTGAAGCCCCAGCGCCATGTCGCCGATCTCGTCGAGGAACAGAATGCCGCCTTCGGCCTGACGGATGCGGCCAGGGCTGCCGCGACGCCGGGCGCCGGTGAAGGCGCCGTCCTCATAGCCGAACAATTCGCTTTCCAGCAGGCCTTCGGGGATCGCCGCGCAGTTCACCGCCACCAGCGGTGCCGACCGCAGCGTCGACGCCTGATGGGCCGCGCGCACGAAGACTTCTTTGCCGGTGCCGGTTTCACCCTGCAGCAGCACCGGGATATCGGCATCGATCGCGCGGGTTGCGCGGGCAAGCATGGCATCGCTGGCCGCATCCCAGACCATGGCGCCGCGCAGCGTCAAGGCGGGCGGGATCGTGGCGGGCAGGGTCGGGGCGGCGGCACGCAGGCGTGATGGTGCCGTCACCGGGTGCAGCACCGGCCGGCCGGCCGGCCGGCTGATCCGCAGATGCATCGGCACGCCGCCGGCGCGGCTGGTCAGCAGGCGGGCATCGCCGCTGACGACCCCGCCGCCTGGCCGGCCGCCATCGATGATCGAGCCGTCGAACAGCGCATCCCAGCCGGCGGCGCCGATGGCGCCGGCATCCAACCCCAGCAGCCCCAGGGCGATGCGGTTGGCGGCCGACAGCCGGCCATCACGGAAGGCGAGCAGGCCTTCATGCGGCGTGCCCAGCCAGGAGGGATGCGAATGCAGCCGCACCAGCAGGTCGGACCCGTCGGCCTCGGCTGCCTGCATGGTCCAGCGATGTTCCAGATTGGCCACCGCCAGCCGCACCAGGGCACGGGCATGGGTCTGTGGCCGTCTTGCATCGCCCGACAGGTCGAGCACGCCGGCGATCCGGCCGGTGGGATCGCGCACCGGCATGGCGGTGCAGATCAGCACCCGGTTCTCGTCGAGATAATGTTCGGCGCCGTCCACCTCGACCAGCCCGCCTTCGGCGAGCGCGGTGCCGACGGCGTTGGTGCCCTCGTGTGTTTCCGACCAGCAGGCGCCCGGCTGCAGGAACACCCGCCGCGCCCGGCCGGCAAAACCGTCGTCGCCGCGCGCATCCAGAATGAGCCCGCGGGCGTCGGTCAGGATCGCGACGCCATCGGCATCGGCCATGGCGCGGGCCAGAAGATCCAGTTCAGGGGTGGCCAGATGCAGCAGAGTGTGGTTGCGGTCGCGCTGGCGGCGCAACGCCGGGGCCGCCAGCGGATCCTGGCGTGCCGGGCGGTTCATCGCCAGGCCGGCCGAGGCACAGCGCTGCCACGACCGGCCGATCACCTCGGGCACGGCATTGTCGGGCAGGCTGCCGGCATCGCGGAACTGGCCACGCACGCCGTCGAGCACCCGTATCTGTCGGCCGGAGTGCTGTGACATCCGGGCGTTTCCCCTGTGGCGCCCCTGTTCTTGATTGTGGTGCAGACTATGTCGCATGGACTGCCCACGTGTCGCGGCGGCGGGCGCCTGCCTGCCGCGAGACTGATGGATCAGCATGCCCGCTCTTCGCGGCAGCCGCAAGCGGCCCGATCCGATGTCGCACAACGCGGCACCCGCCGTCGCGGGCCGCGACAGGCCGGCGTGTCGCGTGCTGTCGCATTGCACGGCCCGTGCCGTCATCCGCTGGCGGATATCCGGCAATCGCATCATCTGGCTCAACGTTTGCGATTTTGGCCCAACCTTTGCGAATCTGGCCCAACCTTTGCGAATCTGGCCCAACCTTTGCGATAGCGCAAAGGTTGCTGAACGGCCGGGCGGTATGATGCGCCATCCAACCGGCCGTTCAGGTGGCGTCCCGACGCGGCAGCCTCATCCCTCGCGGCCGCGACTGACTTGCGGGGGCGGTGCGCCTGCGCCGCCCCCGTCCTTGATCAGCCGTCTCCGTCACGGCTGACGATGTCCATGGAGGGCCTCCGCTCATGTCACTTCCCGCAACGATGAAAGCCGCCGTGGTGCGCGCGTTCCGCCAGCCGCTGGTGATCGACGAGGTGCCGGTGCCCCGCCCGGCGCCGGGGCAGATCCTGATCAAGGTGGTGGCCTCGGGTGTCTGCCACACCGATCTGCATGCCGCCGATGGCGACTGGCCGGTGAAGCCGCAGCCGCCGTTCATTCCGGGCCATGAAGGTGTCGGCCATGTCGTGGCGCTGGGCGCCGGCGTGCGCTCGGTGACGGAAGGCGACCGGGTGGGCGTGCCCTGGTTGCACACCGCCTGCGGCCATTGCGAACATTGCACCACCGGCTGGGAAACCCTGTGCGGCGATCAGCAGAACACCGGCTATTCGGTGGATGGCGGTTTTGCCGAATATGTGCTGGCCGACCCGGCCTATGTCGGCCACCTGCCGGCCGGGCTCGATTTCGTCGCGGCGGCACCGATCCTGTGCGCCGGGGTGACGGTCTATAAGGGCATCAAGGAAACCGAGGTCCGGCCGGGGCAATGGCTGGTGGTCTCGGGCGTCGGCGGGTTGGGCCATCTGGCGGTGCAATACGGCAAGGCCATGGGGCTGCATGTGGCGGCGGTGGATATCGGCCCCGAAAAGCAGGCGCTGGCGCGCCGGCTTGGCGCCGACCTGGCGGTCGATGCCCGTGACGAGGATGTCGTGCAGCAGGTGCTGCGCGAAACCGGGGGCGGTGCCCATGGCGTGCTGGTGACGGCGGTGTCCGAGAAGGCCTTCGCCCAGGCGGCCGACATGCTGCGCCGGCGCGGCACCATGGCGCTGTGCGGCCTGCCGCCGGGATCGTTCCCGATGTCGATCTTCGATACGGTGCTGAACCGCCGCACCATCCGCGGCTCGATCGTCGGCACCCGCGCCGATCTGGTGGAATGCCTGGCCTTTGCCGGCGAAGGCAAGGTTGCCGCCACCTGCACCACCGCGCCGCTTGAAGACGTGAACGCCATATTCGATCGCATGCGCGCCGGCAAGATCGAGGGACGGGTGGTGATGACCATCTGAAGGGGTGGGTCTCGCCGTCTCCTGCCCGGTCGCATGCCATGTCGGAAGCGGTCGCGGGAGACGGCGGGACATCCTATGCTCTTCACGATGGCCAGCACCGCCACGCCTTGAGGGGCACGTCGTGACGAACAGGGATGGATTGCCGTTAGCGCCGGAAGACGGCTGGATTTTCCGTATCATGCATGTCTCGAATGTCGGGGCGGTGCTTGACCGCGGCGTGTTGTGCCGAAACGGCGCGGGCAAGGATACCGGATATGCCGCCATTGGCAGTCCCGATCTCATTGATCATCGTTGGCATCCTCCTGTGCCGTGTCCTCCGGGGGGTGAGCTTGGTGACTACGTGCCATTCTACTTCACGCCGCATAGTCCGATGTTCTTCAATATCCACACCGGGAAAGGCGTCCAGAAGCAGGCGAACGCCGATATTGTCATTCTTGTCACCAAACTCCAGCGTGTGATCGACCATCGATGCCGAGTTCTGTTCACGGATCGTGCGGCGCATCTGGAAGCGGCACAATATTATGACGATCTGAATTATCTCGTGAATCTGCCATGGGAGGCATTCCGGACCCGGAATTTTCGCAAGGACCCTGAGAATCCGGATCATTTTGAGCGCTATCGGGCAGAAGCCCTGATTCACCGCCAACTCCCTGTTGACGCCCTGAGCGCTATTGCCTGCTATACGGAAGAGGTCAGAGGCCTTGTGAAGCGGCAGGTCGACGACCGTGGCCTGCGATTGAAAGTCATTCTCCGTCCGAGGTGGTACTTCTCATGATGCGCTTCACGCAAGGCAATCTGCTGGATGCCAAGGTTGATGCCCTGGTCAATACGGTCAACACGGTTGGCGTGATGGGCAAGGGGATCGCCTTGATGTTCAAGGAGGCATTTCCTGAGAATTTCGAGGCCTATGCCGCCGCCTGTAAACGCGGTGAGGTGCGGGTCGGCCGGATGTTCGTAACGGAACGCCAGGCGTTGATCGGGCCGCGCTGGATCATCAACTTCCCGACCAAGATGCACTGGCGTCATCCATCGCAGATGGGCTGGATCGGGGACGGCCTTGATGATTTGCGGCGGGTGATCGTCGACAGGAAGATCAGATCGATTGCAATTCCGCCACTCGGTAGTGGCAATGGCGGATTGGCATGGTCCTCTGTCCGGCCATTGATCGAGAGCAGCCTGGGCGATCTGCCGGATGTCGACATCGCGGTCTATGAACCGGTTGCTGCCTATCAGAATGTCATGAAGCGGTCAGGCGTTGAGGATCTCACGCCCGCGCGGGCGTTGATCGTCGATCTCGTTCGGCGGTATTGGGCATTGGGCATGGATTGCTCGATCCTGGAAATTCAAAAGCTGGCCTATTTTCTGGAACGCAGCATCGAGAACACCGGCCTGGACAATCCGCTGAGACTTCGCTTCACGGCTCACAGATACGGACCCTATGCCCAGCCGCTGGGGCATCTGCTGGATGCACTGGATGGCAGCTATCTGCATGCCGAGAAGCGGCTTGCTGATGCCGGTCCATATGATCTGATCTGGGCTGATGAGAGCCGGCGCGACGTGGTCGATGCCTATCTGCGTTCGGCGGCGAAGCCCTATCTGCCGGCGCTCAAGGCCACGGTCGATCTGATCGACGGTTTTGAATCGGCACTTGGGCTGGAACTGCTTGCCACGGTCCACTGGCTTGTCGACCGGGAAGGCGTGGCGCTTGATGCCAGGGCGATCCGAGATGCCCTGGCATCCTGGCCATCATCGGATCAGGGAGCGGCGGCACGCAAGCAGCGGCTGTTCGATGATCGCCTGATCGGACTTGCCGTTGCGCGTTTTGAACGTATCGCGGCAGTCTGACCAGCACCGGATCCTATGTGGCCTTCCCCACGCGCTGCCTGCGTGAAACTGTCGCCGGGTATGGCGAAGGCTTGTGTTGCGGGTGCATCTGAGACTTAGTTGCGGAAAGAGGCGCTGGTGGTCCGGTCGGCGCCATTCGCCCCCTTAAGGCCCCATCCGTTCCCGCAATGCCCATATCCGACGACGACCTGTCACAGATCGACCTGAACCTTTTGGTGGTGTTTGCGGCGCTGATCGAGACCGCGAGCGTCACGCGGGCGGCCGAGCGGCTGCGGTCGAGCCAGCCGGCGGTGAGCCGGTCTCTGGCGCGGCTGCGGGTGCTGTTCGACGATCCGCTGCTGATCAAATCTGGCAAGACGATGGTGCCGACGCCGCGGGCGCTGGCGCTCAAGGGGCCGGTGGCGGCGGCGCTGGGCGATATCCGGCGCCTGTTCAAGCCGGCGGGCTTCGATCCGGTCACAGACCGGCGGCGCTTCCGGGTGTCGTCGACCGATTACGGCGTGTTGTCGGTGCTGGCCCCGGTGATGGCGGAGCTGACCCGGACCCCCAATGTCGAGATCGCGGTCGATCCGCTGGGCGCCGATGATCACCAGAAACTGGCCTCGGGCGTGCTCGATCTGATCATCATCGGCCGCACGCCCGAGCGGCCTGAACTCTATCGTCGGCGGCTGTTCACCGAGCGCCGCGCCTGTCTGGTGCGCGCCGGCCATCCGATCACCGCCGACCCCGATGTCATCGCCGGCCGGCCACCATCGATCGATGCCTGCCTGGCCTGGCCGCATGTGGCGATGACCGTGTTCGGCGACTGGACCAATGGCCACATCGCCCGCCAGCTCCGCAGCCTGGGTAAAGGCCGCCATGTGGCGATCCAACTGCCCTATTTCTCGGTGGCGCCCCTGCTGGTCGAGACATCCGACGCGCTGCTGATTCTGCCCCATCGCGCGGCGAAACGTTTTGCCGAGGCGCGCGGGCTGGTGATGTTCGACGCGCCGGAGGTGTTCGGCACCTTCGATTACTGGCTGGTCTGGCACGAGCGGGCCCGCCGGGACCCGGCGCTGCATTGGCTCATCGAACGCATAGCGGCGGCGGTAGGTGATCCGGATGCCGCATAACCGATATCCGAACCGCGTATTTCCCTTTCCGCTATGCAAGTGCGAATTACTCGCATGATACAATGCATATCGAGCGGGAGACGGATCATGACCGATCGGCGGCGCGCGCGGTGGCGCTTCAGGACATCCACGGCCGGTGCGGCCAAGGCGGGCATGACACTGTCGGGCATGGCACTGGCGGGCATGATGATGTCGGTCGCGGCCGAGGCGCAGGAGCGCAAGCCCGACGAACTCGATCAGATGGTGGTCTCGGCGACCCGCACCGAGGAGGCCGCGCGCACCGCGCCGGCCTCGGTGACGGTGGTCGACGGCGCGCAACTCAAATCCTATCCGGTGTCGGATCTGACCGAGGCGATCCGCGACGTGCCGGGCATCAGCCTGACCGCCGGCAGCCAGGGCCGGCGGCAGATCAGCATTCGCGGCATGGACCCGTCCTTCACCCTGATCCTGGTCGACGGCAAGCGGGTGAATTCCACGGAAGCCGTGTTCCGCCACAATGATTTCGACATCGGCAGCATTCCGGTGGCGGCGATCGACCGGATCGAGGTGGTGCGTGGCGGCATGTCGGCGCTGTATGGCTCGGAAGCCATGGGCGGGGTGATCAACATCATCACCAAGCCGGCGTCGAAGATCTGGTCGGGCAGTGTCGATCTGGGGTTCGACATGCCGACCGAGGGCGATCGCGGCACCGAGGCGCGGGCCAGTTTCTATCTGTCCGGGCCGGTGGTCGAGGAGAAGCTGGCGATCACCGTTACCGGCACCTTCGACCGCCGCGAGGTGTGGAACGGCCAGTCCGGCGGGTCTGTGATCGACGGCGATGGCAATCCGGTCGAACGCCCCGATGGCAGCGTGGTCGACCGCGCGGATCTGGCGACGCTGGAGGGCCGCGAGGATTATCAGGGCCGGGTCAAATTCACCCTCACCCCCGGTGACGACCAGACCATCGAGGCCGAATTCGGCCGGTCGCGCCAGAGCCGGTTCGGCGAGTATTACATCAGCAACTGGGGCGATGCCGACGCGGTGGTGGTGCGCGAGGACGCGGCTCTGTCGCATGAGGGCCGCTGGGGCTGGGGCACCACGCAGTTGCGCGCCTATACCGAGGTATCGAAGACCGGCGAGGACGGTATCCGTCAGGAGAACCGGGTGGTGGAGGGCAATGCCGCCCTGCCATTCGATCGCCATACCCTGGTGGTGGGCGGCGAGGCGCGCTGGATCGAGTTGAAATCCGGCGGCGAGTTCACCAGCGGGGGTGCTGAAACCGATGCTCAGGCGCTGTATCTTCAGGACGAGTTCCGCCTGACCGACACGGTCAAGCTGCTGGCCGGCGCCCGGCTGGACGAGGACAAGTATTTCGGCACCCATGTCACACCGCGCGGCTATGCGGTATGGACGCCGACCCCGGCGGTGACGATCAAGGGCGGTGTGTCGACGGGTTTCAAGGCCCCGACTCTGCGCCAGCTCTCGCCCGACAGCCGGGTGACCTCGTGCCGTGGCGGTTGCTATATCGACGGCAACCCGGATCTGAAGCCCGAGGAGAGCGTGAATTACGAACTCTCCGCCGGCTATGACACCGGCGACTGGGGCGCCACGGTCACCCTGTTCCGCAACGACATCGAGAACCTGATCGACACCCCGCGCGGCAGCGGTGTGGACCCGATCGCCTATGATCCGGCGACCGGCAACGGCATCTACAGGCCCGTCAACATCAACGAGGCCCGGATCGAGGGCATCGAGGCGTCGGGCTACGCCATGCTGTGGGATTGGGGCCGCGCCAGCGCCCACTGGACCTGGCTCGATGCCCGCAACGAGATGACCGGCGCGGTGCTCGACAACCGTCCCAAACATGTTCTGAACGGCAAGGTCGACTGGTTCGTCTCTGATGAGGTGATGGCCTATACCCGGGCCACCTATACCGGCCGGCAGCGGTCGGGCACGCTGACCCTCGACCCCTATACCCTGGTCGATGTCGGTGCCGACTGGCAGATCAACGACGCAATCTCGGTGCGTGGCGGCGTGCTGAATCTGGCCGACACCTCGACCGGCGATCCGGACGACGACTATGCCTATGTCGAGCGCGGCCGCACCGTGTTCGTCGGCGCCTCGGCCCGGTTCTGAGGCCGCGCGCGCAATGAACGGAGACCTTATCCGATGACGACCATCTATGATGCCTCGGTCACGACCCCGCTCGGGCGGCGCTACATGACCCAGTTGGCCAAGCATTGGAGCCATCGCTTCGCGGTGACCCATGACGAGAAGACGGCCTTGATCCCGTTCTCCGACACCAGTCGCTGCCGGATGCAGGCCACGGCGGACCAACTGTCGGTCATGGTCGAGGCAGATGATGCCGAGGCGGCGGAGCGACTGACCGGGGTGGTCGTCGAGCATCTGAACCGCTTCGCGTTCAAGGAGCCGCTGGTCATCTCGTGGAGCCTGCGCGCATGAGCCCCCTGACCTGCCTGCGTCATATCTCGATCAGCCTGCGTGGGATCGTCCTGTCGGCGATCCTGGCGATGGGCATGGCCCTGCCGGCCATGGCCGACCCGGTGACCGTCACCGATATTGCCGGGCGCACCGTCACCATCGAGGCGCCGGCATCGCGGCTTCTGCTGGGCGAGGGCCGCGATCTGGTGGCGCTGGCCCTGGTCCACCCTGAACCCGTCTCGGTGCTGGCCGGCTGGCTGGGCGACCTGCAGCGGCTCGACCGCGCCACCTATGACCTGTTCCGCGCGCGGTTCCCGGCGATCGAGCAGGTGCCGATCGTCGGCGCCACCAGCGAGGAGAGCTTCTCGATCGAGAAGGCGTTGTCGGTGGCGCCCGATCTGGCGGTGCTGGGCTATGCCGGCCACGGTCCGTCGCCGCGATCGAAAGAGGTCATCGATCGGCTGACCGAGGCCGGCATCCCGATCGTGTTCGTCGATTTCCGGGGCAAGCCGATCGAGAACACCGTGCCCAGCCTGAAGATTCTGGGCCAGGTGCTGGGCCAGGAAGAGCGGGTCGGGCGCTATATCGACCTCTATGAACAGCGCCTGGGGGTGATCCGCGACCGGGTCGCGGCATCCGATGCGCCGCGCCCGAAGGTGCTGCTCGACATGCGCCCGACGGTGGATGCTGGTTGCTGCGGGTCTCCGGGCAAAGGCAATCTGGGTGATTTCATCGATCTGGTCGGCGGCCACAATATCGGTGCCGATGTGCTGCCGGGGCCGCTTGGCCAGCTCGATGCCGAATATGTGCTGGCGACCGATCCCGATATCTACATCGCGACCGGCACCGCCAATGGCCAGGAAACCGGCGGTGTGCCGATGGGGGCGGGGGTCGATGTGGCGACCGCGCGCGCCGGACTTGAGGCGGTCACCGCCCGCACACCGGTGAATGCGTTGACGGCGGTGGCCGATGGTCGGGTCTACGGGCTGTGGCACAGCTTCTATAACTCGCCGCTCAATCTGGTGGCGATCGAGGCCATGGCCGGATGGCTGCGCCCCGACCTGTTCGCCGATCTGGACCCCGCGGCGACGCTGGACCTGATCAATCACGATTTCCTCGCGGTGCCGCTGGGCGGCGTCTATGCGGTTTCCCTGAACGATCCCGCCGGATGACACCATCCGCCATTGCCGCGCGTGCCGGTCATCGCCGGCACCTGCTTCGCCGGGCGCTGACTGTGGCAGCGCTCGGCCTTCTGCTGTTCGCGGCCTTCATCGCCGACATCACCACGGGGGTCTCGGGGATGGGGCCGGGCACCGTGCTGGGTGGGCTGATCGACCCCGACAGCCTGACCCGCACCCAATCGGTGATCCTGTGGCAGGTGCGCCTGCCGCAGGCGCTGATCGCCGTGCTGGTGGGGGCGGCGCTGGCGCTGGCGGGGGTGGAGATGCAGACCATCCTGTCGAACCCGCTGGCCAGCCCGTTCACGCTGGGCGTGTCGTCGGCGGCGGCCTTCGGCGCGGCGCTGGCGATTGTGCTGGGGCTGGGCGTGCCGGGGGTGCCCTCCAACTGGATCATCTCGGCCAATGCCTTTGTTTTTGCCTTCGCATCGGTGCTGCTGTTGCAGGCGCTGGCGCGGATGCGGGGCGCGGGCATCGAAACCCTGGTGCTGTTCGGCATCGCGCTGGTTTTCGCCTTCAACGCGCTGACCGCGATGATCCAGTTCGTGGCCTCTCAGGAGGCGCTTCAGCAACTGGTGTTCTGGAGCATGGGCTCGCTTGCCCGCGCCGACTGGAACAAGGTCGGCATCCTGGCGCTGGTGCTGGGCGTGGTGCTGCCCTGGTCGCTGACCCAGGCGCCGGCGATGACCGCCCTCCGGCTGGGTGAGGAGCGGGCGCTGAGCTTCGGGCTGCATGTGCCGCGCCTGAGGTTCCTCAGCCTGCTCAGGGTCAGCCTGCTGTCGGCGACGGCGGTGGCGTTCGTCGGCACCATCGGCTTTGTCGGGCTGGTCGGCCCGCATCTGGCGCGGCTGCTGCTGGGCGAGGATCACCGTTACCTGCTGCCGGCCAGCGCGCTGGCCGGGGCGCTGGTGATGTCGCTGTCGAGCCTGGCCGGCAAGCTGTTGCTGCCGGGCGTGACCGTACCGGTCGGCATCGTCACCGCCCTGATCGGCGTGCCGGCTTTTCTGGCGCTGATCCTGTCGCGCCGGGAGCGCAGTTGATGCCCCCCATGCCAATGCCGTCAATGCCGATACCCGCGATGCCGATGGCCGACGCGCCGACCGATCTGTTGAGCCTGCATGGCGCCACCGCCGGCTATCGCCGCCGGCCGGTGGTGCGCGACGTCGATCTGGGGCCACTGCCGCCGGCCAGCATCACCGCCCTGGTGGGGCCGAACGGCGCCGGCAAGTCGACCCTGCTGAAAGGTCTGGCCGGCGCCATGCCCATGGCCGGGCGGGTGATGCTGGGGGCAACCGACCTGCTGGCCCTGGCGCCGAAGGCGCGGGCGCGGCTGGTGGCGCATATGCCCCAGGCGCTGCCCGACCGGGTGGCCCTGACGGTTCTGGATGCGGTGATCGGCGCCCGGCGTGCCAGCCCGGCCGGCGCGCCGACGCCCGAGCTTGCCGACCTCGACGACACCGACCGCGCGGTCGCGGTGCTCGACCGGCTGGGCATCGCCGATCTGGCGCTGGAACCGCTGGACCGGCTGTCGGGCGGCCAGCGCCAGATGGCGGCGCTGGCCCAGGCGCTGGTCCGCGACCCCCGTATCCTATTGCTGGATGAACCGACCAGCGCGCTGGACCTGCGCCACCAGTTCCAGGTGATGGCGACCGTGGCGGCGCTGGCCTGCGAACGCGGCATGCAGGTGATCGTGGTCCTGCACGATATCGACCTCGCCTGCCGCTGGGCCGACCGGATCGCGGTGCTGGGCCGGGGCCGCCTGACCGCCTTCGGCCCCCCCGCCACCGCGATCACCCCCGCCATCCTCCGCGACGTCTGGGGCGTCGCCGCATCGGTCACGCCCGACGAGCGCGGCCGGGTGCGGGTGCAGGTGGAGGGGCTGGCCTGAGCGGGGCAGTTCCAAGCGGACATCCAAGCGGACATTCCTTGCGGTCGCCTCCGATCAGGATATTGATCTGGTTGGGATATCTGCCAGGGGGCATCCGGACATGGCAGCGGACTCCACGCGGTTCCGCGGCGGCTCCGTCAACCCAGATTCAGGACGAACTGTCGGACCAGGACCATGCCGCCGCGCGCGGGCCAGTGTTTCATGCGCCGGCCGGTTTCGGTGAAGCCGAGGTGGTGGAGGACGGCGGCGGAGCGGTGGTTGTCGTGTTTGACGTCGGCCGCGAGGCGGGCAAGTGCCAGTTGGTCGCGGGCGATGACCAGAACCTTACGACCGGCGGCGGTGGCGATGCCCTGGCCCCACCAGTCGCGGCCGAGCACATAGCCGAGCTCGGCCGTTCTGCCGTCGCCGTCATCGATATCGGGGCGCAGCGTGATCATGCCGATCAGCGGAGCGGTCCCTGGAGCGGTTTCCGGGGCGATGCCGGCGATGATGGCGAAGGCATGCTCCAGGCCCCCGGCCTGCCGCCGGGCGAGGTCGGCCAGATGGGCGGCGGCACCGCCCGGCGGATAGGGATGGGGGATGGCGGCGGTGGGCAGGGCCACCGCCGGGTCCGAGACCAGCGCCTCAAGGGCTGCCGCATCGTCGGGGCGTGGATGGCGCAGGCTGATGGCGGGGCGCATCGGATGGTCCTCAAGGCGGGTGACGGCATGATCATGCCATCATCGCCCGATGATCCTCCGCCGGTAAAACGAGGTGTTTTCAGGCAGGAACCGTTGTGTCACTGCTGCGAGAAGTCGGCCGGCGCCTTGGCGAACACCTTGGCATGGAAAATGGTCGAGCCCTCGCCGCCGGTCCAGTCGTTGGTGAAGATGTACATGTCATTGGTGCCGGGCTTGATCACCATACTGGTCGAGCGGAGATTATGGCCGGTCTCGCGGCCCGGCAGCAGGATCTGGGCGATCGGCATGCCGTTCTCGTTCAAGACCAGAATGCGGCCCTGGCCGTACATGGCGACATAGACATTGCCATCCATGTCGGTGCGCAGCGAATCCGGTGCCGGGCCGTTGAAGCGATAGGGGATGGTGGTGCCGAACGGCGCGATGGTGGTGGCATCGGCCAGTTGCACCCGATGCAGCAGCCCGCGGCTGAATTCGGTCACCCACAATGTCTTGCCGTCGGGGCTGAGCCCGACGCCGTTCGCCACCGACAGATTTGGCAGCACCGGCACCGCCTTGGCCGGCGTGGCGCCATCGGCGCCCGGCGCCACGTAATAGACGCCGCCGGTGGGGGTGGTCGAGGTGCCCTTGAAGTCGGTGAAATAGAAGCCGCCCTGGTCGTCGAACACCAGATCGTCGGGCAGGAATCCGGCGGTGGTGGGAATGATCTCGCGGATATCGCTGCCGTCCGGCGCCATCGATACCACCGAGCCCGCGTCCTTGAAGTCACCCAGACCGGCGACATAGATCCGGCCATCCTTGTGCAGCGCGATACCCGCCGGGCTGAGCTTGTTCTCGCCCAGGATGGTGGATAGCTGCTTGTCGGGGGTCAGTCTGAAGATCTGGCCGCCGAACACCTCGGTGAAGATCAGATCGCCCTGGCGGTCGAAGACCGGGCCTTCAAGCTGCAGGCCCTTGTCCGAGACCTTGAACCATGGCACGGCGGTGATGGTCTGAAGGCTCTGCTCCGATGGCGGGATCGGCGCCGGGCCGGTGATGCTGTCATTGTATTGCAGTGCGGGAGCATCGGCCGCCCGCAGATCTGATGGCGCCATGCCCCAGGCGCAGGCAATCAACGCCAGAGTGATCGCTCTCGTTATCATGGTATCCTCCCGTTCTGTTTCTTGACGGCACACGCGGACCATATGGTGGCCTGCGCGAAACCCCTTTGTGTTCAGAGGATTGTGCTGGTTTTATTTGGGTATGAAAGGGACGGTTCGTCGGAATGTTGCCGTGACTGTGCCAGTTCGCGTCATGGGACAGTCATGGGTCGCGATGCGGGGACGCTTCCGGCTATGATCGGCGGCGGTTCGACGGCAGGGCGCGACAGCGCCGGTGTCTGGTGAAGATGTGGGGGACGGCCGGGTGAGCGAGGCTGCGACAATGACAGTGAGCCTGATCGAGGCACGGCGGATCGCCTTGCGGGCCCAGGGTTTCGGCGGTACGCGCGCCACCGGGCGGCCGGGTGTGGTGAAACTGGCCCGGGCGGTGGAGCGGTTGGGGCTGGTGCAGATCGACAGCGTCAACGTGCTGGCCCGTGCCCATTATCTGCCCCTGCATGCGCGTCTCGGCGCCTATGAGCAGGCATCGCTGGATGCCGCATCCCTGGATGCCCGGCATCTGTTCGAATACTGGGGCCATGAGGCATCGCTGATCCCCGTGGCGATGCAGCCGCTGTTCCGCTGGCGGATGGCGCGGGCGGCCGACGGTATCGGGATCTGGCGGGGCGTCGCCCAGTTCGGGCGGGAGCGGCAGGCGTTCATCCATGCGGTGCTGGCCCGGATCGCCGCCGAAGGGCCGATGGCTGCGGGTGATTTCGACCAGGGCGCCCGCGGCGCCGGCGGCTGGTGGGGCTGGGGAGAGGCCAAGCGGGCGCTGGAATGGCTGTTCTGGACCGGGGCTATCACCACCCGCCGACGGCGCGGCGGGTTTGAACGGCTGTACGACCTGACCGAACGGGTGCTGCCCGCCCCTGTGATGGCGGCGCCGACGCCGGCGCCGGCCGACGCCCATCGGGCGCTGGTCGATATCGCCGGCCGGGCGCTGGGCATCGCCACGGCATCGGATCTGGCCGATTATTTCCGGCTGGCGGGGGCCGAGGCTCGCGCCGCCATCGCCGATCTGGTCGAGGCCGGGCGGCTGGTGCCGGTGGCGGTGGAAGGCTGGCGCCAGCCGGCCTATCTGCATGCCGAGGCGCCTCGGCCGGCGGGGGTGCGGCAGGATGCGCTGCTGGCGCCCTTCGATCCGCTGGTCTGGGACCGCGACCGGGCCGAGCGGCTGTTCGGCTTCCGCTATCGGATCGAGATCTATGTGCCGGCCGAGAAGCGGGTGCACGGCTATTACGTGCTGCCCTTTCTGATGGGCGAGCATCTGGCGGCACGGGTGGACCTGAAGGCCGACCGCCAGGGCGGGCGGCTGCTGGTCAGGGCGGCACATCTTGAACCGGGCCACCAGCCCGGCCGGGTGGCGGAGCGGCTGGCCGGGCGACTGGCCGTGATGGCGGGCTGGCTGGGTCTGGATCAGGTGGTGGTCGAGCCGGTGGGCGATTTCGCGCCCGCCCTGACGGCAGCCGTGGCGGTCAGCCTTCGTTGAGCACCCGGGGCTGGCCGGCGGCGGGCACCGCCACGCCGGAGGCCTCCTTCAGGCCGATGCCGGTCAGGCGGCGGCGCAGCGCTTCACCGGCCAGCCAGGCGATCTTGGCGGCCGCGCTGTCGATATCGAGCCCGCCGGGGCGGATGTTCGAGATGCAGTTGCGGGCGCTGTCGAGTGTGCCGGGTCTGGGGTTGAAGGTGATATAGCAGCCAAGCCCGTCGGCCGCCGACAGCCCCGGCCGTTCGCCGATCAGCACCACCACCAGCCGGGCGCCGGTCTGCGCGCCGATGGCGTCGCCCAGCGCCACCCGCGCCTGGGTGGCGACCACGGTGGCGATCAGTCCGATACCGGCGGCATTCAGGCGTGGCCGCAGGGCATCGACCAGATCCAGCGCGTTCAGCATGACGGCCGCCGCCGACAGGCCGTCGGCAATCACCAGCGTGACCGCTGCGGCCGTGTCCGCCGGCATCGATGGCAGCCCGGCCAGAACCGCTTCTCCCTCTGCCGACAACTGCCGGCCCAGATCCGGGCGCCTCAGATACTCAGTCCGGTCACGTGCCTTACTGGAAACGTGATGGGATTTGAGGCCGCGACCTGCCAGTGCCCGGACCAGTTCCTCGGCATCGATCCCGGTCCAGACCGCGTCGCGGGCGCGGGCATGATCGAGCCCGAAGCGCAGATGATCGGCAGTCGGCAGACCCTGGCCGGCCCGGCCAAGGCCGATGCGCGCCTGGGTATAGCGGCGGAGTGCGGTGATTTCAGCCGGGGCCGGGGTTACCACGCCGGCCGGATCGACCAGCCCGGGCATGGTTGCGGGCGGCATTGTGCGGTCGGTATCATCGTCGGCGGGGCTCATGCGGCGCTGCCGATCAGCGACAGGGCCGGGCGCAGGGCGGTCAGGGCTGTGCGGCCATCGGTCAGCCGGCCGGCGCTGTCGAGCAGGCCGATCCGGGTCAGCCAGTCTTCGAATTCCGGCGCATGGCGGCGGCCGGTGACGCCTCGGATATAGAGCGCGTCGTGATAGGACAGGCTCTGATAATTCAGCATCACGTCGTCGGCGCCGGGCACCGTGATGACGAAGGTGACGCCGGCTTGCGCCAGCAATGTCAGCAGCGCGTCCATGTCATCCTGATCGGCATCGGCATGGTTGGTGTAGCAGACATCCACCCCCATCGGCAGGCCCAGCAGCTTGCCGCAGAAATGGTCTTCCAATCCGGCACGGGTGATCTGCTTGCCGTCATACAGATATTCCGGGCCGATGAAGCCGACCACGGTGTTGACGATCAGCGGGTCGAAGCGCCGGGCCACGGCATAGGCGCGGGCCTCCATGGTCTGCTGATCGACACCGTGATGGGCATCGGCCGACAGTGCCGAGCCCTGGCCGGTTTCGAAATACATCACATTGCGCCCGACCGTGCCGCGGTTCAGCGACAACCCGGCCTGATGGGCTTCGGCGAGGATGGCGAGATCGACGCCGAAGCCGCGATTGGCGGCTTCGGACCCGGCGATCGACTGGAACACCAGATCGACCGGCGCGCCACGGCCGATCGCCTCGATCGCGGTGGTCACATGGCCCAGGCAGCAATGCTGCACCGGCGCGTCCAGCCGCTGGCGGACATCATCGAGCAGGCGGCAGACGCGGGTATAGTCTTCCACGCCATCGGTGGCCGGGTTGACGCCGATCACCGCATCGCCGGCGCCGGCCAGAAGGCCGTCGAACAGCGACGCGGCGATGCCACGGTCGTCATCGGTCGGGTGATTGGGCTGCAACCGGGTCGCCAGCCGGCCGGGCAGGCCCAGTGTGGTGCGGAAGGCGGTGGTGACATGGCATTTCGCGGCCACCGCGATCAGATCCTGCAATCGCATGATCTTCGACACCGCCGCGGCCATTTCGGGCGTCAGGCCGGGACGCAGTGCCGCCAGCCGGTCCGGTGTCGCCATCGGCCCCAGCAGCCATTCGCGAAAGCCGCCGACGGTGAGCGCGCGGATCGGCGCGAAGGCCGCGGCATCATGATCGTCGATGATCGCCCGGGTGACCTCGCAGGCCTCATAAGGCACCACGACCTCGTTCAGAAACGCGCTCAGCGGCAGATCGGCCAGCAGCATCTGAGCCGCGATCCGCTCAACCGCCGTCTCGGCGGCAAGCCCCGCCAACTGGTCGCCCGACCGCAGCGGCGTGGCGCGGGCCAGCAGGGTTCTCAGATCTGGAAAGGTCCAGCGCGTGCCGCCGAGATCGATGGCATGGCGCGCCTTGGGCTGGTGGTCGGACATCACGCGTGAAGCACCCGGGCTGATGATGGCGGGCCCCTAAGCCATGGCGACGTCAGGGGCGCCACGTGGAGCGGTTCTGAAAACGATGCCCGTGGCGGCGGGCCGGGACGGATGAATGCGGGGGCGAACATTCACACAGCCAGTCTGCGCGAAACAGCGGTGATGTCCACAAGCTTGTCCCGCAGATGTCCCACCAGATGGGACCGGGCTTCGGGCAGGATGGACGGCCAAGACAGGTCTCCCGGGATGACGCACCCCGCACCCCGTACCCCGCACCCGCAGAGTTGAGGACATGCCACATGACCGGATCACGACACGATATCCAGACGGCATGCCGGCTGCCCCGCCACCGCCGGGCGGTTCTGCCATGGCTGGGGGTGCTGTTGCTGTCGGGTGGCGCGATGGCGGCGGACGCGACCCCGCCCAGGGATGCGGTGCCCAAGGATGCGGTGATGGCCGAGCCCGGGCCCCAGGCGGCCAGCCAGCGCGGCATGTCATGCGTTGGCGAGGAACCGTTCTGGAGCCTGGATATGGCCATGACCGAGGCGAAGCTGTCGCGGCCGGGGGCCGATGGCATCGACGAGACCGTGTTGACCGGTCAGCTTCAGTCGCTGGATTTCCTGGATCCGCCGATCCACAGCTTCCGGGGCGTGCCCGAGGACGCGCCCGATCAGGTGCTGGTCGCGACCATGGTGCCCGGGATCTGCGCCTCGACCATGTCGGACGAAACCCCCGACCGGCCATGGCGGGCGGTGATTTCCTTCCCCGATGGCAGCCTCGCCACCGGCTGCTGCAAACCCGCCGGCGAGGTGCAGGCCGTGCTGGACCCGACGGCCGGGCCGGCTGAGCGCGCCGGGGATGAGGCGGGGGCGGATGATGCCGCCCATAGCGATGACAGCCCGGCGGATGGCAGCTCGGCCGATGGCAGCCCGGCGCACGAGAACTGGGCGCGGGATCTGGCGAGCCTGATGCCGGCGATCCGCGCCTGCGTCGCCGATGGCCGGGTGCCGGTGCAGGCGGTGACGGCCGCACGGGTGATGAACGAGGGATTGATCGGCGTGCGGCTGCGGGCGCCCGACGGCTCGCGCCACGACTGCATCACCACCGACGCCAAAGTGTCGGCCATCGACCCGGTGCCCGAGGACGCGGCCGACACCTGGCCCGGCGAGGGCGATCCGCTGTTCCTGCCGGCCGGCGACCAGCCCCCCACGGCCGCCTGCGGCACCGTGGAGCGGGTGCTGGATGGCGACGGACGGCTTGTCGGCTATCTGCATGCGGCGCCATGCGGTTGAGCGGCGCCCGATCTGCCACAGCACAAAAAAAGGGGATCCCGGCGCGTGGCCGGCATCCCCCGTCTTCATCGTGCAGATCCGGTGCTCCGGTGCGGATCAGCGCACGATGATGTTCTTGAACGCCCAGGGCTCGCTGCGATCCAGATCCTCGGGGAACAGGGTCTCGCGGTCCTGCAGCGGGGTCCAGTTGGTCCAGTAGCCGGCCATGGTGCCGAGATAGGGGGTCGAGATTTCCATGATCCGGCGCTCGTCGACCTCTTCAGGCTCGACCAGACCGGCGGTGGGGTTCTCGATCGCCCAGATCATCGCCGCCAGCACCGACACCGTCACCTGAAGGCTGGTGGCGTTGTTGTGCGGCGCCAGTTCGCGGGCCTCGTCGATGGTCAACTGCGAGCCATACCAGTAGCTGCCCTTGGCGGGGCCGTTGATCAGCACGCCCAGTTCGTCGACGCCGCCGGGCTGGATCTCGTTCATCAGGATGCGGACGCTGGGCTGAAGCTCCCAGTTCTTGCCGGCGAATTCGTGCAGCGACAGCACGGCCTCGTCGCAGGGGTGATAGGCGTAATGGCTGGTCGGGCGATAGACCACCGCGCCTGCCTCGTCGCGGACCGTGAAGTAGTCGGCGATCGAGATCGACTCGTTATGGGTGACCAGCCAGCCATGGATCGGGCCTTCGCTGGGCACCCAGGTGCGCACGCGGGTGCCGGCGCCCGGACGCATCAGATAGATCGCGCTGTCGCAGCCGAAATCATGGCGGCGGCCCTCTGGCGGCATCTCGGGCTCATGCGTGCCCCAGCCCAGTTCCGACGGCTGGCAGCCCTCGCCGACGAAGCCGTTGACCGACCAGGTGTTGACGAATTCGCCACGCGCCTTGGCGGGCTCGCCCTTCTGGGTGTCGCGCTCGGCGATGTGCACGACCTTGACGTCGAGTGCCTGTGCCAGCGCCGCCCAGCCTTCACGGCTGCCGGGGCGGGTGGCATCGACGCCCGAGGCCTTGGCGATGTCGAGCAGCGCCACCTTCAGGAAATGCGACACCAGGCCCGGATTGGCGCCATGGGCGATGACCGCGGTCGATCCGGCACCCAGTTCGCGCTTCAGCGCCAGCGCGGTCTCGCGCAGCGCATAATTGCTGCGCTGCGACGGGCTGAGATCGGGGTCGGTATAGCCGCCCGGCCAGGGCTCGATGCAGGTGTCGACATAAAGCGCACCCAGCTCGCGGCACTTGCGGATCAGCGCGAGGCTTGAGACCTCGACCGAGACGTTGCACAGGAAATCGCCCTGGCCCAGCCGCGCTTCCAGCTCGCCCACGTAATTCTCGCGGGTCAGCGCCATCTTCAGGAAGGTGACGCCGTATTCATCGGCAACCGCCTTGCCGGCATCATCGGGCGAGATGATGGTGATGCGGTCGGGGGTGATGTCGATATGGCGCAGGATCAGCGGCAGAACGCCCTGTCCGATGCTGCCGAAGCCGAGCATCAACAGGCGGCCGGGGAGAGCGGCGTGCTTGGTCATGATGCGATATGCACTCCTTGAGCGCCGGCTTCACCCGCAGGGTGGCCGGCTGTCCCGCCTGGGCGATGGCCGAGGCGTCCGTGACATGGAACGGCGACGCGCGCGGCTTGTCCACCGCGCGCGTTCAAGATTTCAAGGCTTTGTCACAGAAAGCCGCTCGGCGCCGGGGCGCCGGCGCGGTCTTAACCGTGGTCAGCCGCGGTCCCCGCGCTTCGCGCCAAGCCGCAGGCGCAGCGCGTTCAGCTTGATGAAGCCCTGGGCGTCGCGCTGGTCATAGACCTGATCGGCCTCGAAGGTGGCGAAGGCCTCGTCATACAGGCTCTTCGGCGACTTGCGGCCGACGACCGTGACATTGCCCTTGAACAGCTTCAGCCGGACGGTGCCGACGACGTTCTTCTGGCTCTCATCCACCAGCGCCTGGATCATCTCGCGCTCGGGCGAGAACCAGAAGCCGTTATAGATCAGCTCCGCATAGCGCGGCATCAGCTCGTCCTTCAGGTGCGAGGCACCACGGTCGAGGGTCAGGCTTTCCATCGCGCGATGGGCCACGATCAGGATCGAGCCGCCGGGGGTTTCATACACGCCGCGCGACTTCATGCCGACGAAGCGGTTCTCGACCAGATCCAGCCGGCCGATGCCGTTGGCGCCGCCCAGATCGTTCAGCCGGGTCAGCAGGGCCGCCGGGCTCAGCGGCTCGCCGTCGATCGACACCGGGTCGCCATGCTCGAAGCCGATCTCGACATAGGTCGGCTCGTCGGGGGCGGCCGCGGGCGAAACCGAGCGGGTGAACATCTCCTCGTCGGGCTCGATCCACGGATCCTCCAGCGCCCGGCCCTCATACGAGATGTGCAGCAGATTGGCGTCGGTGGAATAGGGCGCCTCGCCGCGCTTGCCCTTGGCGATCGGGATCTGGTGCTTCTCGGCATAATCGATCAGCCGGGTGCGGGAATTCAGATCCCATTCCCGCCAGGGCGCGATCACCTTGATGCCGGGTTCCAGCGCGTAATAGCCAAGCTCGAACCGGACCTGATCATTGCCCTTGCCGGTGGCGCCATGCGACACGGCATCGGCACCCACCTTGCGGGCGATCTCGATCTGGCGCTTGGCGATCAGCGGCCGGGCGATCGAGGTGCCGAGCAGGTAGACGCCCTCATACAGCGCATTGGCGCGGAACATCGGGAAGACGTAATCGCGCACGAATTCCTCGCGCAGATCCTCCACGAAAATCTCGGACGCGCCCATCATCTCGGCCTTCGCGCGCGCCGGTTCCAGCTCCTCGCCCTGGCCGAGATCGGCTGTGAAGGTGACGACCTCGCAGCCGTAATTCTCCTGCAGCCAGCGCAGGATGATCGAGGTGTCGAGACCGCCGGAATAGGCGAGGACGACCTTCTTGACGTCGCGGCTCATGTTCTGAAAGCCCCCGGGAACGACAGGTTATGGGCGGAGTGTGCGGTGATCGCGGCGGCCCCGGACCATCAGGACGGCCGAAAACGACCCGCCCTGGACCCTCAAGGGCCGCGGATCGGCGCAGTATAGTGCAAACGCGCGTGGCGGCAACTGGTGCGGGGGCTCCGTGTGGAAGCATGGCCGGGCGCAGCCCTGCCATCCCGCCGGCCTTCGCGGCCGTCATTGGACGAGACGGCGCAACAGGTCAGTCGATGCGCGCGGTCTTGATGCGCAAGCGCGCGCCTGATGAGCGCTTCGTTCTGGTCGTCCGGGCTGGGACAGGCTTCGGGTCCACGATGTCTCCGAGCCTCGTTATGTGGAGGGGGGGCGGTCGGGAAGCCGGACAACGATATCGAGCTGTCCGCCGACGGCTTCGATATAGCTCTTCAGGGTCGACAGGTACATATCGGTCTGCTTCTCGATCTTCGAGACCGACGGCTGTTTGATCTTCAGCGTTGAGGCGATGTCGGTCTGGGCCTTGCCTACCGCACGGCGCAGCTCACCGAGACTTTCCACTTCGCCTCTCAGCTCTTCAAATCGGGCCTCCACGCGCGCCCGTCGATCGTCGGGGAGCGCGGCGATCACATCATCAAGCCTGCGTCCCATCATTTCTTCTCCGTCTTCAACGCCGCCAGGCGGTCGAGGTGTCTTTGATAGCGCTCGTCTGCTTCCGCGATCAGCGATTTGTAGAAACGCCTCTCGCTCGCGCCCGACTTGTCGCCGGCAACGAGCAGGATTGCCGACCGCTCCGGGTCGAATGCGAAGGCGACGCGCCAGACACCATCGCCGGCATTGAAGCGCAGTTCCTTCATATTCGCAAAGGCCGAGCCGTTCAGGGTATCGACATGTGGTCGCCCCAGTTGAGGACCAAACACACGGAGCAGTTTCGCGGAGGCCAGCAATTCATCCTGCACCGGCTGGGGGACCATCTCGAAATCCTCCTCTCCCCGGTCAGCTTTGCGCCCGTCACAGCGCCGACCGCGATGCCCCGTGCGCCTGTAGCGACGGCGCGATCTGTGCGGATACTATGAAACTTGCAGGAAAGCAGATGACATGGAACCGTATACGGAACGTCACTGAATATCTGCCTGGGAGCCGCTCCCGCATGAGCAGCGGCATGTCCACGCATATATCTCGCCCGCCTGCCGGTTCGCGGCCGCTTGCCTGCTGAACGAACTTGCCCGGATGCCAGCCAGGCTGTCGGCGGCATAAGGACGAGACCGGCTCGACCGGCCTTCACACAGCAAAGCGCCGGATGCCCCTCAGCGGCATCCGGCGCTTTTCACTATCGATGGCAGCCGTCTATTTCTGCGTCTGCGTCGCCGCCGTCTGGCCGAACAGGATGCTCTTGCCGGCTTCGGTGACGGTGGGGCGGTTTGCCAGCGGTTCGCCTTTTTCATAGGCGCTGAGCGTGGCCGGGCGGGCGCGGATGGTGTCGAACCAGCGGCGCAGGTTGGGGAAGTCGTCCAGCTGCTGCTGCTGGCGCTTCCAGGGCACGATCCAGGGATAGGCCGCCATGTCGGCGATGGTGTAGTCGTCACCGGCAATGAAGGCGCGGCCATTCAGCCGGCGGTCGAGCACGCCGTAGAGCCGGTTGGTCTCGTTGACATAGCGGGTGATGGCATAAGGGATCTTTTCAGGCGCGTAGAGACCGAAATGATGGTTCTGGCCGGCCATGGGGCCAAGCCCGCCCATCTGCCAGAACAGCCATTCGGTGACCGTCTTGCGGCCGCGCGGATCGGTGGGCCCGGGCAGGAAGCGGCCGGTCTTCTCGGCCAGATAGAGCAGGATCGCGCCGCTTTCGAACACCGTCAGCGGCTCGCCGCCATCGGCCGGGGCGTGATCGATGATCGCCGGCATGCGGTTGTTGGGCGAAAACGCCAGGAAGTCGGGCTTGAACTGGTCGCCGGCGCTGATATCCACCGGATGGATGGTGTAATCGAGCCCGGCTTCTTCCAGGAACATCGTGATCTTGTGGCCGTTGGGGGTTGGCCAGTAATACAGGTCGATCATCTCACGGGGCCTTCCTTGGCAGGCGATGACCCGGTCTCGCCGCCGGACGCGGTGTCGCCGGGAGACGCGGTGTCGAGCAGGAACAGGGCCGGGCGCAGCACGGCCTCAAGTAACGCGCGGTCGGGGCGGGTGCGGGCCAGAACCCGGATGCCCAGCAGCAGGCCCAGGAAATGGCGGGCCAGATCCTCGGCCGGCAGGCGGGTGGTGATGGTGCCGTCGCGCTGACCCCTGGTGACGCAATCGAGGAAGAACGCCTCCATCCGCATCAGCACCCCTGCCACGGCATCGCGGAAGCCGGGGTCGCGGGGCGTGGCCTCAAGCGCCGCGTTGATCGCCATGCAGCCGCGCTGCTGTGGATCGCCGACCGAGCGGTCGATGACCTCGGCGAAGAAGCCGGCGATCGCCTGACGTGGCGGCAGGCCCTGAAGCCGGCGCACCCGGTCGCCGAAGGTTTCCTCGACATAGCGGTCGAGCGCGCGGTGATAGAGCGCGCGCTTGTCGCCGAACGCGTTGTACAGGCTGGCACCGGTGATCCCCATGCCGGCGGTCAGGTCGCGGATCGATGTCGCCTCATAGCCATGCGCCCAGAAACACTGGATCGCCGCATCGAGCACCGCCGCTTCGTCGAACTCTCGGGGCCGGGCCATGGCTGTCTGTCGTCCTCGGCTGACATGGTCGTCGTGATTGGTGCAATGCGGTTGCATGTTGCCATCCGCATCGCTTGAGGGCATTTTAAATCGATCGATCTAAAACGCAAGCAGCGACCACGGAGCGGTGATGACCCAGGCGGAAACCACAGGACCGGCATCCGGCCCCGGCAATACCCTTCGGGGCGTGCTGTGGGCGGCGCTGTCGGTGGCGATCTTCTCGGGCTGGTTCGTCGTCACCCGGTTCAGCGTCGCGCAGGCGGGCGGTGTGTCGACGCTGACGGTCTGGGACATCACCGTGCTGCGCTTCGGCGTCGGCGCGGTGATCCTGCTGCCGGTGCTGCTGGCACCATGGCTGATCCGTGGCCGCCGACGGCTTCCCCCCGGCGCCGGCCGCGAAGGGTTGCTGTTCGCGGTGCTGTGGGGCGCGCCTTTCGTGCTGCTGATCGCCTTGGGGCTGCAACTCACCTCGGCCGGGCGCGCGGCGGCGGTGACGCCGACCATGATGCCGGTCTTCGCCGGCCTGTTCGGCTGGCTGCTGCTGGGCGACCGGCCCGGCCGGCTGCGGCTGGCCGGCTATGCCGCCATCGCCGCCGGCCTGCTGGGCCTGATCCTGGCCGGTGCCGGCCTGCACGGCATGCGGGCCGTGGCTGGTTTCGCCGCCATGCTGGGGGCGGCGGCGCTGTGGGCGATCTATACCCTGCGCTTCCGCCGAAGCGGGCTGACCGCCTTGCAGTCGGCGGCGCTGATCTGTGTCTGGTCGGCGCTGCTGGTGGTGCCGGGCTATCTGATTCTGGGCCTTGGCCAGTTGCAGGCGGCACCGCTTCAGGAAGTGCTGGTCCAGGCCGGTTATCAGGGCGTGCTGATGAGCGTGGTGGCGGTGATCACCTTCAACCGCGCCATCGCCCTGCTGGGGCCGGCGGCGGCCACCGCCATGATCGCGCTGATCCCCGTCACCGCCTCGCTGCTCGCCTTCCTGGTGCTGGGCGAAACCTTGAACCCGGTAGAGATCGCGGCGGTGCTGGTCATCGTCGCGGGCGTGCTGCTGGCATCGCGATCACCCGCCTCCGGCACAACCGCCGACCTCTCATCCCCCCGACCCCGAAACGAGGCTTCCCGATGATCCGCTTCTATTTCCACCCGACCCCCAACCCCGCCAAAGTGGCGCTGCTGCTGGAGGAAACCGGCCTTGCCTATGAGGTGGTGCCGGTGGATACCAGCAAGGGCGAGCAGCACGACCCGGCCTTCCGGGCGATCAATCCCAATGGCAAGGTGCCGGCGATCATCGATACCGACGGCCCCGGCGGTCGCGAGGCGCGGGTGTTCGATTCCACCGCCATCCTGCTCTATCTGGCCGAAAAGGCCGGCCGCTTCACCGGCGATCCGCAGGACCGCCCCGAACTGCTGTCCTGGCTGATGTTCATCGCCTCGGGGCTCGGCCCCTATTCGGGGCAGGCGGTGCATTTCCAGCATGCCGCCCCCGCCGGGCTCGACTATGCGGTCAACCGCTATCGGCGCGAGGCCGAGCGCCATTATCAGGTACTGGACGACCACATGGCCGGCCGCGATTACATCGTCGGCGACAGCTACACCATCGCCGACATCTCGGCCTGGGGCTGGCTGGAGCGGGCCTCGCGGGTGCTGAAGGGCGCCGAGCCGCCGCTGGCCGGCTTCCCCAATCTGGACCGCTGGTTCAAGGCCATCGATGCCCGCCCGGCCGCCGCCCGTGCCCGCGCCGTCGGCCGCGACATCGACTTCAAGACGACACGCGACGAAGCGGCTCTGCGCGCCCTGTTCCCGTCGAATTATCCGCCGGCCTGACCGACCGCCCGGTCGGCGGCGGCCTGATCGGCGGGCAGGGCCGAGATCGCGACCAGATCGAGGCGCGCATCCAGCCCGTCGACCGGGGCGGCCACCAGCCGCTGCAACCGGCTGCGCCGGGGCCGCCAGCCGGTGGCCTCGGCCGCATCGACCACGCCGGCTTCGGCGAGGGCGACGGTGCCGGCGACCCGGTTGTGCTTCTCGATCTTGGCGGCCAGATTGACCGGGGCGCCGATCACAGTCAGCTCCAGCCGGCTGGCATCGCCGACCGCGCCGAACACCACCCGGCCGCCGGCGATGCCGATGCCGATCGCCACCGGCTCCTGCCCGCCCTGGCGGCGCGCGTCATTCCACAGGCCGACGGTGTCGAGCACCGCTTCGGCCGCGGCCATGGCCTGCGCGCAATGGCCGGCTTCGGGGGTGACCGCGCCGAAGGTCGCCATGATGCCGTCGCCGAGGAACTTGTCGATCGCACCACCCTCGGCCTGGATCACCGGCACCAGCCGCGACTGGTAATCGGCCAGCAGGCTCATCAGCGCGTCCGGCGCCATCCGCTCGCTCATCCGGCTGAAGCCGCGGATGTCGATCATCATGATCGCCGCCACCCGCTCCACGCCCGATCCGGGCTGGATGGCAAGCCCGGTCTCGGCGATCCGGCGCGCGATGTCGGGGGCGAAGAACCGGGCGAGCGAGGCGCGGGCCGCCCCTTCCTCCTCGGCCCGCACCAGCATGTTACGGGCGCGGGCCAGCCCGGCCGCAAGCACGGCGGTGACCACCAGGATCACCACGATTTTGTCGACCTCGGCGCCGATCAGCACGCGCGGGCCGCTCATATAGGCGACATAGTCACGGGTGATGACCGACATCCCGCCACCATCCCACAGCGCATAGAACAGCAGCGCCAGCCATCCGGCCGCTGCCGCACCGCCCGCCAGCAGCACATAGCCGGGCTCGAAGCGCAGGCAGCGCAGGGCGATGAAGATGAACACATACATCAGCGTTGGCGCCTTCAGGTAGAAGGCGGCCGGCTGACCATACTGGATGTGAAAGCTCCAGATCAGTCCGATCAGCAGCGCCATGTCCATCACCACAGACAACGCCAGGAACCAGCCCGGTAACGGCCGATGCCGGGCGATCCGCATCCGGATCACCGTGAACACGGTATAGATCGCCAGCGCCCAGGGCACCGGCTGGAACATCACGTCCGATCCGCCGGCCCGGGGGCTGAAGGCATAGAGGCTGGCGAACAGCGCGATCACACCCAACTGCGCCCAGCCGACCACCCGCTCGGCGGCGGCCTGACTGTCGGCGATGGCGGCCTGAAGCCGCGCCGGCATGCCCCCCGGCGGTTTCCGCATCCACCCGAATGCCATCTGCCCTGCGTCGCTCCCCCTTCAAGCACGGCCCCGCGCGCCTGTGGCGCCCCACCCGCGTCTGACCTCATGGTCAAGACTAGGCGGTGGCACCGGCCGCGGCCACCAGAATGCGCCGGGCCGTCGACAACCGCCGGTCCGGCATCGCATGATGGCGGCCGGCCGCGCGGCCGAGCATCGACACCGGAGGTATTGCCCCATGTACCGGCTGTATATCGCCAACAAGAACTACTCGTCCTGGTCGCTGAGGCCCTGGGTGCTGATGCGGATGCTGGATATCCCGTTCGAGGAATGCCAGGTGCCGTTCGGCGGCACGGTCAACTGGCAGGCCTTCCGCGCCTTTTCGCCCGCCGGCACCGTGCCCTGCCTGGATGATGGCGGGCTGGCGGTGTGGGATTCGATGGCGATCATGGAATATCTGGCCGAGCGCCATGCCGGTGTGTGGCCGGCCGACACCCGCGCGCGCGCCTGGGCACGGTCTGCCGCGGCCGAGATGCATGCAGGCTTCACCACACTGCGCAGCCGCTGCCCGATGTCGTGCGGCGTGCGGGTGCGGCTGCGCGACCATCCGCCGGCGCTCGCCCGCGACCTGAACCGGCTGGCGGAAGTGTGGGGCGAGGGGCTGGCGCGGTTCGGCGGGCCGTTCCTGGCCGGTCCCGCCTTCACGGCGGTGGACGCGTTCTTTGCGCCGGTGGCTTTCCGCATCCAGAGTTATGGCCTGGTTCCGGGCGGTGCCGCCGATGATTATGCAGCCCGGCTGCTGGCGCTGCCGGCGATGCGCGCCTGGTATGATGCCGGTCTGGCGGAACCCTGGATCGAACCCGGCCACGAGGCCGAGATGGCGGCGAGCGGCACTGTGCTGCAGGATCTGCGCGCCGCCGCCCGCTGATCCCGCCGGCGGCAATCCGGTGCCGCCCATCATTCACCACACCGTCAGGAGCAGGCAGCCCCGATGTCGTCCCCCATTTCCTATCGGCGCGAGATGCCGTTCGATTATGGCCGTCTGGAAACCGTGGCGCCGGGGCTGCGGCGGATCGTGGCGCGCAACCCCTCGGCCTTCACCTTTCACGGCACCGGCACCTATGTGGTGGGGGAGGGCCGTGTGGCGGTGATCGATCCGGGGCCGTATCTGCCGGAGCATGTGGCGGCACTGCTGGCGGGGCTGGGGAATGAACAGGTGAGCCATATTCTGGTCACCCACACCCATAACGACCATTCCCCGGCGGCCGCATTGCTGAAGCAGGCGACCGGCGCCGAAAGCTGGGCCTTCGGCCCCCATGGCGCCGGTCGCGCGGGCGCGGATGGCGCCGGCGCGGCGGCGGTGGAGGAGGGCGGCGACCGCGATTTCCAGCCCGATCACCTGCTGGCCGATGGCGATGTGATCCGGGGCCAGGGCTGGACGATCGAGGCGGTGCATACCCCCGGCCATACCTCGAACCATCTGTGCTTCGGCTGGCGCGAGACCCGGACCCTGTTTTCAGGCGATCATGTGATGGGCTGGTCGACCAGCGTCATCGCGCCGCCGGATGGCGAGATGGCGGCCTATCTGGCCAGCCTGCACAAGCTGCTGGATCGCGACGACGCGGTCTACTGGCCGACGCATGGCCCGGCGATCACCGACCCGCACCCCCATGTCCGCGCCTTCATCGCCCATCGCCAGGCGCGTGAGGACCAGATCCTGACGGCACTGGCCGCGGGGCCGGCACGGATCGTCGAGATGGTGCCGGCGATGTATCAGGGCACCGATCCGCGGCTGTTTCCGGCGGCGGCGCGGTCGGTTCTGGCGCATCTGCTGCATCTTGAGACGCGTGGATTGGTGACGGCGGGTGACGGCGCGCCGCTGGACGCCGTCTGGCAGCGGGGCTGACGGCGCCGGTCAACGGGCGGCGGTCCGATAGTGATAGGCGGGCGGGCTGTCTGGGGTTTCGATGTCGGCCGGCGTATCGGTGCCGGCCGCGCGCGCCTGCATGCGGTGATGATCGGGCGACCGGGTGCAGGCCGGGTCGGTGGCGCGGGCATCGCCCAGAATCGCCAGCGCCTGACAGCGACAGCCGCCGAAATCCACGTCGCGCCGATCGCAGGACCGGCAGGGCTCTGGCATCCAGGCCGTGCCCCGAAAGGCGTTGAAGGCCGGGGCGTCGGCCCAGATCCGGTCGAGCGGATGATCGGTGACCGACCAGATCTCCAGCCCTGGAATGGTCTCGGCGGCGTGACAGGGCAGCACCCGGCCCGCGGGCGTCACCGTCAGCACCATCCGCCCCCATCCGCCCATGCAGGCCTTGGGGAAGCGGGCATAATGGTCGGGCACGACATGATCGATGGTGATCCGGCCGGCCAGATCGCGCTTCAGCGCTTCCACCTGCCGGACGGCGGCCAGCGCCTCGGCGCGGGTTGGCAGCAGGGCCTGGCGGTTGACCTCGGCCCAGCCGTGATACTGGGCATGGGCCACCTCCAGCCGGCCGGCACCCAGCGCGATCGCCTGATCCACGATTGTCGCCACCCGTGCCAGATTGGCGCGATGGATGACCACGTTCACGGTCAGCGGCAGGCCCGTCTCCGTCACCCAGCCCGCCACCTGCCGTTTGCGGGCATGGGCGCCAGGGCGGCCGGCGATCCGGTCGGCGCTGGCGGGCTCGGCGGCCTGGATCGATAGCTGGACATGGTCGAGCCCGGCATCGGCCAGGGCCTGAAGTCGCGCCTGCGTCAGCCCCAGCCCCGAGGTGATCAGGTTGGTGTAGAGCCCCAGCCCGGCGCAGTGGCCGACCAGCACCTCCAGATCAGAGCGGGCGGCCGGCTCGCCACCGGACAGATGGACCTGAAGCACGCCCAGAGCCGCCGCTTCGCTGAACACCCGCATCCAGGTGCCGGTATCGAGTTCGGCGGCGCGTGCCTCCAGCACCAGCGGGTTGGAACAATAGGGGCAGGCCAGCGGGCAGCGATGGGTGAGTTCGGCCAGAAGGCCCGCAGGCGCGGGCACGGGCGGGGTGATTGGCGCGGGCGGGGTGACTGGCACGGGCGGGGTGACTGGCACGGGCGGGGTGACTGGGCGGATCGTCATGACATCACCATCAGTCGCCTGACGACCATCTGGCTCAGCAGCAGACGGGTATCGCTGGCGACCCGCTCGGGTGCGGCACCCGACAACGCCACCAGATCGGCGATGATCTGGTCCAGAGTGGCCGCGCCGGTGCAGCGGCGGATGATTTCCAGCGCCACCGGGTTGGGCTCGATCAGGGTTTCGGGGGCGAGCAGGATCCAGCGGTCGCGGACGGTGTCGTGGCGCAGACGCACGCCGCGCGCCAGATGCGGCCGCGCGCTTCCGGCCAGGATGTCCTCCGGCGATCCGCCGGTCATGTCCAGACCTTGGCGTCATCGTCGGGCTGCCAGGCACCGGGCGGCGGGTGGCCGGCGACATAGGCGTGCCACAATGCGTCCAACTGTGCCCAGAGCACATCGGTCTTGAACACCAGTGCCGCCATCACCGCCTGCTGGTCGGCCGGTGTGACGGCATGGCGGCGAACGTAATCCAGCGCGAAGGCCGCGTCGCGTTCGGCCTGTGGCGGGCGGCGGGTGAAATAGGCCAGGGCCGCGCCGTCGATGAAATCGTAATGGGCGAGCATGCCGCTGACCCGCTCGCCGATCACCTGCGGTGAGAACAATTCGGTCAGGGACGAGGCGATGGCGTCGAGCAGCGGCCGCTCGGCGCAGAAATGCACATAGGCGCCGACCGCGAAGCGGGTGGCGGGCAGCACGCCGCGCCCGGCGGTGACCATGGCGCGGTCCAGCCCCACGGCGTCGGTCAGCGCCAGCCAGCGGGCGATGCCGCCATCCTCCGCCCCTGCGTCGCCCCCGCTCCCACCACCCTGATCCTCGCCGTCATGATCGGTGATCCGTTGCCGCCAGGCCCGGCGCAGCGCCGGATCGTCCATCCGGGCCAGGATGGTGGCGTCCTTGATGGGGATCCGCGATTGATAGTGATAGCGGTTCAGGGCCCAGGCCTGCACTTCCACCCGCGTGCAGGCGCCGCCATGCAGCCGGCGGTGAAAGGGATGCAGATTGTGATAGCGCGCGGCACCGATCCGGCGCAGCGCCGCTTCAAGCTGGTCGGGGGTGAGAGGGGCTTCATCCGGCGCGGTCACAGGCGGATCTCCATACCGTCATGGGCGATCGCCCAGCCGGCGGCTTCAACCAGCCGCTGCTGCGGGGAGCCGTCGACCAGAACCGGGTTGGTGTTGTTGATGTGCATGTAAACCTTCAACGGCACGTCGATGCCGTCCAGCGCCGCCATCGATCCCAGCGGCCCATCCATCGCCATATGCCCCATGCGGGCGGCGGTTTTGGGCGACAGACCCAGCGCCGGCATCTCGTCATCGGTGAAGGTGGTGCCGTCGAACAGCAGCAGGTCGGCACCGCACACGCGCTCGCGGACCGCATCGGTCACCGCCGCGCAATTGGGTATGCACACCGCCCGTCTGCCGCCGGCCTGGAACAGGAAACCCAGCACCCGGCCATCATCGGCGGCGGTCTCGGCTGCCGTCCAGGCGGTGGTGGTGTCTTCCATATAGAGCGGCACTTTGCCGGGCACCGGAAAGGCGGTGACCGCAAGGCCGCCCGCCATCGTCACCGGCACATCCACCGGCAACGGCCGGCGGGCCACCATATCGGGCGCCAGCACGTTGAACACGGCGTTGTCGCGCAGGATGTCCAGCGCCCGGGGGCCGGCATGGATGGTCAGGGGCTGGCGCTCCCGCAGGGTCAGCAGCCCGGCCACGTGATCGATGTCGCCATTGGTCAGGATGACATCGGTGATCGGGCTGTGGCGCCGGCTGTCGGTGACCCGGGGATGCAGGGCGGATGTGGCCAGGATCTGCGTGCGCAGATCGGGCGATGCGTTCAGCAGCACCCAGTCGCTGCCATTGGCGCTGATCGCCAGACTCGACTGGGTGCGCGGGCGTACCCGCGGATCACCGGCCCAGGCCAGCGCGCAGACCGGGCAGCGGCAGTTCCATTGCGGGGAGCCGCCGCCCGCCGCGGCACCAAGAATGACGACGCGCAAGACGTGCGCTCAGTCGTCGCTGTCTTCGGGCGTGGCGATACCCGGCTGGGTATCGGCCATCTCGGCGCAGGCATAGCAGTTGATTTCCATGCCAAGGCGGGTTTCGACGATCATCGGCGTGGTCCAGGACATGAGGTCTGATCTCCCGTTCGATGGGCGTTCCCTCAAGATATGGAAACGCCCGGCGTTGTCGCCAATCGAAACGATCGAACGCCCGGATGGTTCCCGGCCGGAGGGCCGCTCACCCGGTCATGTCAGAGCGAGCACCGGTCAGGCCAGCGACAGCACCGCCGCACGCGCCTCGGCCTCGGCCGCATCCAGCGCCTCGTCGGCCACGGTTTCCACCGGCTCGCGGGTGCTGCGGCGGGTGCGCTCGCTGGCCGATTTCAACTGGCCGCAGGCCGCCAGAATATCGCGGCCGCGCGGCGTGCGCACCGGCGAGGAATAGCCCTGATCGTTCAGATAGGTGGCGAAGGTGCGGATCTGGGTCCAGCTTGAGCATTCGAAGGTGGAGCCGGGCCAGGGGTTGAACGGAATCAGATTGACCTTGGCCGGCACGCCGTCGAGCAGGCGGACCAGTTCGCGCGCATCGGCCAGACTGTCGTTCACGCCCTTCAGCATGACGTATTCGAAGGTGATCCGCCGGGCATTGCTGGCCGCCGGATAGGTCCGGCAGGCTTCCATCAGTTCGGCGATCGGATATTTGCGGTTGATCGGCACCAGCATGTCGCGGACGTCATCGGTGACCGCGTGCAGCGACACCGCCAGATTGACGCCGAGTTCCTCGCCGCAGCGCCGCATCATCGGCACCACGCCCGATGTCGACAGGGTGATCCGGCGGCGCGACAGGGCCACACCCTCGCCATCCATCACGATCCGCATCGCCTTGGCGACGGCATCGAAATTATACAGCGGCTCACCCATGCCCATCAGCACGATGTTTGAAATCAATCGGTTGGCATCGGTCGGGGTCGGCCATTCCCCCAACTGGTCGCGGGCGACCAGCATCTGGGCGGTGATCTCGGCGGCGGACAGGTTGCGCACCCAGGTCTGGGTGCCGGTGTGGCAGAACTTGCAGGTCAAGGTGCAGCCGACCTGAGACGACACGCACAGCGCGCCGCGCCCGTCATCGGGAATGTGGACGGTTTCCACCTCGCGGCCGTCGGCGAAGCGCATCAGCCATTTCGCCGTGCCGTCGGTGGACCGCTGATCGGCGGTGATCTCGGGCCGGCCGATCACGAAATGATCGGCCAGTTTCGCCCGGAACGCCTTGGGCACGTTCACCATGTCGTCGAAGCTGCGGGCGCCGCGGAAATACATCCAGTGCCAGAGCTGTTTGGCGCGGAACGGTTTCTCGCCCAGCGCCGCCATTTCGGCTTCGAGCTCGGACCGTTCCAGCCCGATCAGCGTGCGCCGCCCATCTCCCGGCACCAGGGTGGCGGGGGCGGTGGTCTGCGCGATCTTCTCGGCCGCACCCATGCGCCGCGCCGAGGCTGCGATCGCGGGGGAGACGGTGGCGCCTTCAGGCGCCGGCTGGACGATGACGGTCATGGCGTTGCGTGGTTACTCGAAGGTTGGAGATGAGGGGGGCGGAGATGAGGGGAACTGCGCGGCTCAGCCGCACTTGCTGATTTCGGTGACCCCGGCCGTGACGCCCGACAGGCTGTAGGTATCGGTGGTGGTGACATCGCCCTGGCGGGCGGTGCCCTTGACCACCATCGTGGCGCCGCCACGCATGGCGTCGAGCAGGCGGCGGTCGGTGTCGGCGTCACGCGCCCAGGCGGCCTCGCCATCGGTGAACAAGCGGAAATTGTTGCCGCCGATGGTGACCGCGACCTCGGTGCCGGGCTTGTAGGCATAGCCCGCGAACACGCTGACCTCGGTGACCATCCGGCCGCCGCTGTTGCGGCGGTTGACCATCACGCGGGCATCGCCGCGCCCCTTCACCTCACCCTGGCGTTGCTTCGGCGGGCTCGCGATCCAGCATGACGTCGTCTTGCCCGAGCCGGATTTGAAGCCGGTCCAGTCGCCGAAGGTGCCAAGCAGGCTGATCTCCTGCGCGGCGGCGGGGGCCATGCCGGCCACCGGCATGGCGACGACGGCGAACACGAGGGCGGCGGATGCCAGCGCAAGACGGCGGAAGGTGGAGGTGGAAGGACGGTTCATCTGGTCACCGGTATCTGGTGGACCCGCCGGAGCGGAAGCGGGTGCCCGGGCGGAGGGCGGCGAATAAGGCGGGTGAGACCCGGAAAGACTGGTTCCGGAGCCCGGGGATTTCAAGCACATGCTGGTCGATGTTCAACGCGCGGCATGACGGTTACAGTATCACGGGCGGCAGCCACGGCCCACCATTCAACCGATATCGCACGGCCACGGGGCCGATCCCTTGATCAGCGGATCGCGCCCCGCCATATCTGCCACGATGCAGAGGTGGTCTCGCCGGGCCGCCATCCGCTGCCGTCATCCGATGCATGATGACAGGCTGATCCGGATGCAGGCCCGGTCGGGACGCGTGGCCGACGATTGTCGTGATACCGGGCGCGTGGTGGTATGCTGCGGGCCGTGCCGGGGCGGCATCGGAACCAGAGCATGATTCCGGCGCCCGCCGGAGACGACTTATCGCACAGGCCCATAATTGTTTTCAAGGACCGGCAACCATGGCGTATGACACCCGCAGGGCATATGGCGCAGGATCGGGGGCGGCCGGGACGCAGGCCGCCGCCTTCGATGCCGGTTTGCGCGCCTATATGCTCGGGATCTACAACTATATGGCGTCGGCGCTGCTGCTGACCGGCATCGTGGCGGTGGCGGTGGCCAACACCCCGGCCGTCTATGAGGCGATCATGGGCACGGGGCTGCGCTGGGTGGCGATTCTGGCGCCGCTGGGCTTCGTGATCGCGCTGTCGGCCGGCATCAACCGGTTCAGCCGGGGCACCGTGCAGGTGCTGTACTGGCTGTATGCGGCATCGGTCGGCGTGTCGCTGTCGACCATCTTCATGGTCTATACCGGATCGAGCATCGCGCGGACGTTCTTCGTCACCGCCGCCGCCTTCGGCGCGCTCAGCCTTTACGGCTACACCACCAGGCGGTCGCTGTCGGGCTGGGGCTCGTTCCTGTTCATGGGGTTGATCGGGATCATCCTGGCCAGTGTGGTCAACATGTTCCTCGGCTCCACCATGCTGCAATTCGTGGTGTCGGTGGCCGGCGTGCTGATCTTCGCGGGGCTGACCGCCTATGATACCCAGCAGTTGAAGCAGATGTACGCCGCCAACATGGATGGCGAAACCGCCGGCAAGCTGAAGGTGATGGGCGCGCTCAGGCTGTATCTCGACTTCCTGAACATGTTCATGCTGCTGTTGCAGTTCATGGGCGGCCAGCGCAACTGACCGGCATCGGCCGCAGATCGTCTGTGATAGAGTGAAACGGCCCGCAGCGGATATGTTGCGGGCCGTTTCCATTCAGCCGCCATCACCGGTGCCGTCATGACCTTCAGCCGCCGAGACCGCTTCCGCCTGCGCCTGCTGCTGATGGTCGTGCTGATCGGCGTGGTCGATGGCGCCTTGTACAGCTTCAGCTATGGTGTCGGCCTCGACACGCAGGCGCGGGGTATCCTCACCGGCCTGCTGATCGCTCTGCCGATCGGCCTGTGGGAGACCTGGGCGTCGCAGAGCGCCTTCGGCCGGTTCGTGCGGCGGCAACGGGCGGTGATCACCGTCGCCATCAGCAGCCTGATCTATCTGTCGTCGATCCTGGTCGGCATTCATGTGGGCGCGGTGATCTTCGACGATCCGGAGAAGGCCAATGGCGTGATCGGCGCGATTTCCGATGACGCCTTCGCCTTCGCGGTCGCCATCTCACTGTTGATGAACATGGTGTTCCAGCTTCGGCGCATGGTGGGGCCGGATGTGCTTGTCCAGTTCCTCACCGGCCGCTATCACCACCCGCGTGAAGAGCACCGCGCGATCCTGTTCCTCGACATCCGTGGATCCACCGCGATTGCCGAGCAGATCGGCGCCATCCGCTTCCTCGATTTCCTGAACCGGTTCTATGCCGATCTGTCGGAGGCGATCCTGGAGACCGGCGGCCAGATCTATCGCTATGTCGGCGACGAGATCATCGTGACCTGGGATCTGGACAAGGTGGCGCGGACCGGAGGCTGTTTTCGGCTGCTGCAACTGGCCGAGGCGGTGATCGCGGAGCGCAGCCTTCAGTATCAACAGGCGTTCGGCGCGGTGCCGCGCTGGCGCGCGGGGCTGCATTGCGGTGTGGTCGCCGTGGGGGAACTGGGCGATATCCGTCAGGAAATCGTGCTGCTGGGCGATGCGGTGAACGTGACCGCCCGGCTGGTCGACCATGCCCGCGACACCGGCGAGGATGCGGTCGCCAGCGCCGATCTGGTGGAACGGATGGCGGCGGCGCCGCTGATGCCGATGCGGCTGCTGGGGGCTGTGGATATCCGCGGCCGGCGCGAACCGCTCAGGGTTTACGCGCTGGGCGCGCTGCCGCCGAATCGGGCGGCCAGGGGCATCGCCGCTGATCCCGCGCGGCGGGGCGTGTCGGCCACCGCCTGACGGGTGGGCGAAAAGCGTGCCGTTGACCGATCCCCAGATCTACGATCTCGCCGCTGTTGCGTTCATACGTGATGGTGGCCGCGCGACGATCGACGACAATGCGGTTCTTACGCGCGACACCGTGATCCGGCCCTGAGCGATCACGATTCCCGTCCGTCCGGCGCTGCGCCGAACAGGTCCGGCGTCGTCGGTGCCGCGTCGGTGGCGGCACGGGCGATCAACGCCGGTGGTGGCAGGGCCGCCAGCCGGGCCAGCGCCTCGGCGGCGTCGGTCGACGGGTCCAGCCACAGGCCGGCGAATGGATGGGCGTGGCTGTCAGCCGCCTCGTCCTCATTGGCCAGCGCCGGCATGCGCGGGTGGATATGGGCGATTGCCGGTGCCGCGGGGCGTGTGATGACCGTGAAGGCCGGCCGGCCGGCGGCGTCGCGGCCATAAAGCCCGGCCATCAGCACAAGCCCGCCATCGGCACGCCCCAGCCGCAGCCGGCCCTGGCCGCGACCTTCCAGCCAGGCGGTTGCCGGCACCAGGCAGCGCCGGCCCAGATGCGGGCGGAAGCTGGGGGCCTCGTCCAGCCGCTCGATCCGGGCATTGAACAGGGGGCTGCCATCCCAGGGCGCCGGCCAGCCCCAGGGCACCCGTGCGACGACGATCGCGCCCTGGTTGTCGACCAGCACCACCGGCGCCCGGTCGGTGGGTCTGACGACGGCGGTCGGGACGACGGCCGCCGTGTCGGCAAGGCCAGGGGGCAGCGCCGGTGGCGCGCCGAGCAGTCGTGCGAGCATCGCCTTCAGCTCGGCGGCGTTGACGCTGAGTTCATAGCGCGAGCACATCGGTCCGCCCCGTTCGCCGATGCCTCAGTCGGCTGAAAGATCCAGCAGGGCGCGGCCAGTCATGCCGCCGGCCAGAATCCGGGCCAGGGCCGCGTCCAGCCCCGACAGGCCGATCTTGTGGACCAGGGCGCCGGTGAGATGCGCATGCTTCAGATCGCCGGCCATCCGGTCCCACAGCGCCATGCGCGGGGCCATCGGGCAATAGACCGAGTCGATGCCCAGCAGGTTCACGCCGCGCAGGATGAAGGGCAGCACGGTGGTCTCGACCTTCACCCCGCCGGTCAGACCGCTGACCGCGACCGAGCCGCCATAGCGGGTGGTCGACAGCGCCCGTGCCAGGGTGGCACCGCCCACCGGATCGACCACCGCCGCCCATAGCTGGCTGTCGACCGGCTTGCCGGCCGTGGCCAGGGTCTGGCGGTCGACGATGGCGGCGGCCCCCAGGCTCTTCAGATAATCGGCCGCATCGGCCTTGCCGGTACCGGCATGGACCTCATAGCCCAGCCCGGCCAGCATGGCGACCGCATGGCTGCCGACACCACCGGTGGCGCCGGTGACCAGCACCGGCCCCTGATCGGGCTTGAGGCCGTTCTCTTCCAGCCGGCGCACCGACAGGGCGGCGGTGAAGCCGGCGGTGCCGAAGGCCATCGCCTCTTCGGCCGACAGGCCGGCCGGGCGCTTCACCACCCAGTCGGCCTTCACCCGGGCAAGCTCGGCGAAGCCGCCATCATGGGCGACGCCGGTCTCGAACCCGGTCACCAGCACCTCGTCACCCTCGACGAAGCGCGGATCGCGGCTTTCGGTGACCGTGCCGGCCAGATCGATGCCCGGCACCAGCGGATAGCGTCGGGCGACACCGCCCTTGGCCAAGGTCGCCAGCCCGTCCTTGTAATTGACGCTCGACCAGGCGACGCGGATGGTGACCTCGCCCTCCGGCAGATCGCTGGTTTCGCGGAGGACGACCTCGCGGGTGATTCGATCATCCTGGCGGTCGATGACGAAGGCGCGATAGCGTGTGGACATGGCGGGGCATTTTCCTCGGGCGATGATGGGGTGGCTGCGCGAAAGGATAGGCAAGTGCCGCCGTGGCCCGCAAGTGTCGCCTGTTCGGGCCACACATTCCCTGTCGCCTCTCGCATTCCGCCGTCCTCGTGCCATATCAGGTCGCATGTCATTCACGCCCGCCCCGGTCGCAACCGACCCCGCAGATCCCTCCGTGGCCATGCCGCAGCATGGCCGGCGGCGGCGTCGGCTGGGTCTGATCGCCAAAATCGCCATCACGCTTGCGGCGCTGGCGCTGGCCCTGCCGGATGCGCGGGCGCGCGACGTGGTCGACCGGCTTGCCACCACTGATCCGGGCTGGATTCTGGCCGCGATCGGCATCGTCTTTGCGCAGACGGTCATATCGGCGCTGCGCTGGCGGCGGGCGGCCCGGGCGACCGGCATCGTGTTGCGCGGCCGCACGGCCCTGCGGGCTCTGCTGGTCGCCAACGGGCTGGGGCAGGCGCTGCCGGCCTCGATCGGCACCGATGCGGCGCGGATCGGGCTGGTCCGGCGGCCCGACCGGCCGGTGGCGGCGCTGGTCTCGGGCGTGGTGCTCGACCGGCTGGCAGGGTTGATGGGGCTGGCGATCGCGGCGGCGGCTGCCCTGGCGCTGCTGCCGGCGCTGGGCATCGCGGCCGCGACATCGCAACGCGCCCCCGGTCTGGCCCTGCTGCCGGTGGCGGCGGCGCTGATCGGGCTGGCGCCGGTGCTGGCGGCGGGGCTGCTGGCCCGGCGGCAGCGGCGCCGACGAAAGCGACGCCGTGTCCGGCCGCTCGATTCCGCCAGCCGCCGGGCACGGCTGGGTGCCGGCGCCGACCGGGTGCTGCGCGATCTACGGCGGCTGGCCCGCAGGCCACGGCTGGCGCTGGCGCTGCTGGCGCCGACGCTGGTGATCCACAGCCTGACCGGGCTCGCCTTCTGGGCGGTGGCCCAGGCGCTGGGGCTGGGGCTGGAACCGGCGGCCGGCATCGCGCTGGGGGTACTGCTTGCCACCGCCGCCACCCTGCCGATCGCGATTGCGGGCTGGGGCGTGCGGGAAGGGGCGGCGGTGACCCTGCTGCCGCTGGCGGGCATCGCCACCGCCGATGCCTTCGCGGCCTCGGTCGCCTTCGGGCTGATGCTGCTGCTGGCGGGCGCCGCCGGCCTTGGGGCCTGGCTGCTGCCATCGGGCGACAGCCGACGCTGACGGCGCGGTCTGCCGGCCTTGCGCGGCTCGCATGCGCGGCAGCGGTCTGGCGTCGCGACGCGTTTCCTGCTATAGCCCCGCCATCTCGCTCCCGGCTTGAGACAAGCCATTGATCCATCAAACGGAGGCCCTCCGGATGGCACCCGCCGGCACTCGCATTTCGCGCGCCCTGATCTCGGTGTCCGACAAGACCGGTCTGGTCGATTTCGCCCGCTACCTTGTGGACAGCGGCGTCGAGATCCTCTCGACCGGCGGTTCCGCAAAGCTGCTGCGGCAGGCCGGCCTGCCGGTCGTCGACGTCGCCGACATGACCGGCTTTCCCGAAATGCTCGACGGCCGGGTGAAGACCCTGCATCCCAAGGTGCATGGGGGCATTCTGGGCCGGCGCGACCTCGTCACCCATCGCGACGCCATGGCCGAGCATCAGATCGACGCGATCGATCTGGTGGTGGTGAACCTGTATCCGTTCGAGGCGACGGTGGCCGCCGGTGCCGGCTGGGACGAGGCGATCGAGAATATCGACATCGGCGGACCGGCCCTGATCCGCGCCGCGGCCAAGAACCATGATTTCGTGACCGTGGTTGTCGACGCGGCCGATTACGCCCTGGTGCGGGCGGATATGGCGGTCAATTGCGGCGCCACCACACCGGAGCTGCGCCGCGCTCTGGCGGGGCGCGCCTATCGCCGCACCGCGGCCTATGACACCGCCATCGGCCGCTGGTTCGCCGAACAGGCCGAGGATGCCCTGCCCGAGCGGCTGACGGTGGGCGGCAATCGCGGCCAGATGCTGCGCTATGGCGAGAACCCGCACCAGTCGGCGGCGTTCTACACCACCGGCGAGGACCGCCCCGGTGTCGCCTCGGCGCGCCAGTTGCAGGGCAAGGAGCTGTCCTACAACAATCTGAACGACACCGACGCCGCCTATGAACTGGTGGCCGAATTCGACCGGCCGGCGGTGGCGATCATCAAGCATGCCAACCCCTGCGGTGTCGCCGAGGGCGCGGATCTGACCGCGGCCTATGCGGCGGCGCTGGCCTGCGACCCGGTCTCGGCCTTCGGCGGTATCGTCGCGGTCAACCGGCCGCTCGACGAGGCGCTGGCGGTGGAAATCGCCAAGATCTTCACCGAGGTGATCATCGCGCCCGAGATCACGCAAGCCGCGCGCGCGGTGTTCGCGGCCAAGAAGAACCTGCGGGTTCTGGAAGCCGGCCGGCTGCCCGATCCGGTGGCACCGGGGCTGGCGGTGCGCTCCATCGCCGGCGGTCTGCTGGTCCAGACCCGCGACGGCGGCCGCATCGGCCGCGACGACCTGCGGGTGGTGACGAAGCGCAACCCCACCGCTCAGGAACTCGACGATCTGCTGACCGCCTTCCGGGTCTGCAAGCATGTGAAGTCGAACGCGATCGTCTATGTGAAGAACGGCGCCACGGTCGGCATCGGTGCCGGACAGATGAGCCGGGTCGACAGCGCCCGCATCGCCGCCCGCAAATCGGAGGACGCCGCCGGTGCCAAGGGGCTCACGGGCCGGCTGACCGACGGCTCGGTGGTCGCCTCCGACGCCTTCTTCCCCTTCGCCGACGGCCTGCTCGCGGCCGTCGCCGCCGGTGCCACCGCGGTCATCCAGCCCGGCGGCTCGGTGCGTGACGACGAGGTGATCAAGGCCGCCGACGAGCATGGCCTGGCCATGGTCTTCACCGGCATGCGCCATTTCCGCCATTGATCAGCCGTCCCTGACCGGCATTTCCTCGGACGACGAAACCCCCGGCTTGCAGGCGCGAGCCGGGGGTTTTGTGTGTATGGGCCGTGTAGATGAGACGTGGTCACGCAGCGCCGGCCGCGCCGTTATCCCCCCGCCAGCGCGGTCAGGCGGCGGGCGGCGACGATGAGCATGGCGAGGGTGATGGCGGGGGCTGACAGCACCTCGTCGACGGCCGAGGCGGCGCGGGCGAGGGCGCCGGTTTCGGCTGTGGCCCAGACCTCGACATTGCCGCCGGGATCGCGGGCGAAGATGGTGGCGGTGGCGCGGCGCTGGACGCCATAGAGGTCGTCGATGACGCTGGTCACCGCCAGCCGTTCCCACGGGTCGTCGACGACGATCGCGCGCGCGGCATGACGCAGGGCATGCAGCCGCAGGCGCGGGTCGACGGCGTAATAGACCGGGGCCACCCGGTCGACCGGCAGGTTCAGGGTTTCCGACAGGGCCGCCAGATCGAAGGCCGAGACCAGAGAGCCCATCTGCGACAGACCGCGCGCCGCCTGATCGTCCAGCCCGTCGGTGGCGAGGCGGCCGGCATCGACACCGATCGCCGCGACCACCTCGGCCGGCAGCACCTGATCCAGCACCGCAGACAGACGGGTGGCCGTGGGCTGGAAGCGGGCGATGACCTCGCCGATGGTGGCGGCGCGGCCGCCGCGCACCAGCAGCCAGCGCATCGCCTGGGTCAGCCGCCGCGACAGCCGGTCCAGCGCTTCAAGCCGCCGGGCCGGCAGCATCCGGCCCTCGGCGTCGTCGAGCGCCGCCCACAGCCGCTTCAGGCCCAGAACGTCGCGCGCCACCACATAGGCGCGCAGGATCTCGGCCGGGCCCTGGCCGGTTTCGTCGGCCAGTTCACGAGCAAGGCAGGGGCCGCCGCGATTGACCATCTCGTTAACCAGATGGGTGGCCAGGATTTCGCGGCGCAGCGGATGGTCGGCGATATGGTCGGGGAAGCGGGCGGCGATCGGCTGCGGGAAATAGGATTGCAGATCCGCGACCAGCGCCGGATCGTCGAGCAGCGGATCCTCGGCGACCGCGTGGGTCAGCTCGATCTTGGCATAGGCGAGCAGCACCGACAGCTCGGGCCGGGTGAGCCCCAGCCCGTCACGGGCACGGCGGGCGAGCTCGGCCTCGTCGGGCAGGCGTTCAAGCTGGCGGTCGAGCACGCCGGCCGCCTCCAGCCCGCGCAGCAACCGGGCATGGCGATCCAGCCGCTGGAATGCCTCGCGCCGCTCGACCGACAGCACCTGGTTCTGAAGCTCGTTGTTGGCGAGCACCAGGCCTGCGACCTCTTCGGTCATCTCGCCCAGCAGCAGATCGCGCTGTTTGCGGGTCATGTCGCCGGCTTCCAGCACGGCGCCCAGCAGGATCTTGATGTTCACCTCGTGGTCGGAGCAGTCGACGCCGCCGGAATTGTCGATGGCATCGGTGTTGATCCGGCCGCCGGCCAGCGCGTATTCGATCCGGGCCGGCTGGGTGAAGCCCAGATTGGCGCCTTCGCCGACCACCTTGGCGCCAAGCTCGGCCGCGGTCACCCGCAATGCGTCGTTGGTGCGGTCGCCGGCATCGGCGTCGCGTTCATGGGTGGCGCGCACGAAGGTGCCGATGCCGCCGAACCACAGCAGATCGACCGGCGCCTTCAGCATTGCCCGGATCAGTGCCGCGGGCGCGATCCGGGTCTCGGTGATGCCCAGCAGCGCGCGGATCTCGGGTGTCGTCTCGACGGTCTTGGCGCTGCGGTCATAAACCCGGCCGCCGGGTGAGAGTACCGCCGGATCGTAATCGCCCCAGCCCGACCGGGCGGCGGTGAACAGTCGCGCGCGCTCGGCGAAGCTCAGCGCCGGATCGGGGGCGGGGTCCAGGAAGATGTGCAGATGGTTGAAGGCGCCCACCAGCCGCAGGCTTTCAGACCGGAGCAGGCCGTTGCCGAACACATCGCCGCCCATGTCGCCGACGCCGATCACCGACACCGGATCGGACTGGACATCCACGCCGGCCTCGCGGAAATGCCGGCGCACCGACACCCAGGCCCCGCGCGCGGTGATCGCCATCTTCTTGTGGTCATAGCCGGCCGATCCGCCGGACGCGAAGGCATCGCCCAGCCAGAAGCCGCGTTCCTCGGCAATGCCGTTGGCGATGTCGGAAAAGCTGGCGGTGCCCTTGTCGGCGGCCACCACCAGATAGGGGTCGTCGCCGTCGCGGCGGTGGACCGACGCCGGCGGCATCAGCGCACCAGCCTTCAGATTGTCGGTGATGTCGAGCATGCCGCCGACGAAATCGCGATAGCAGCCGATCACCTCGGCCTGAAGCTCGGGCCGGGTGGCGGGGGGGCGCTTGACGATGAAGCCGCCCTTGGCGCCGGTTGGCACGATCACCGCGTTCTTGACCATCTGGGCCTTCATCAGCCCCAGGATCTCGGTGCGGAAATCCTCCAGGCGGTCCGACCAGCGGATGCCGCCACGCGCGACCCGGCCGCCGCGCAGATGCACCGCCTCCACCCGCGGCGAATAGACGAAGATCTCGCGGAACGGCCGGGGCGGCGGCAGGTCGGGCAGGGCCGCGCCATCCAGCTTGATCGCCAGCACCGGCCGGTGGCCGCCATCGCCGTCGCGCTGATAGGCGTTGGTACGCAGAGCGGCCAGCACGACATCGCGATAGCGGCTGAGGATGCGGTCCTCGTCGACATTGACCACCGCATCCAGGCCCTGGGCGATCGCGTCGACCAGCCGTGCCGCCTCGGCCTCGGCGGTATCGGATGCCGAACCGGTGGCATGGCGGGCGGGATCGAGCCGGGCGTGGAACAACTGCACGATCAGCCGGGCGATGTCGCCGTGGCGGGTCAGGGTCTGTTCAACCGTGCTCTGTGCGAAGGGCAGGCCGATCTGGCGCATATAGCGATACAGCGCCCGCAGGATCACCACCTCGTCGGCGGTGAGGCCGGCGCGCAGCACCAGGGCGTTGAAGCGGTCGTTCTCCACTTCGCCACGCCAGACCCGGGCCAGGGTTTCCTCCAGCAGCGGCCCCAGCCGCGCCGGGTCGAAGGCCGCGCCATGCAGGTCGATCAGCCCGAAATCATGCAGCCAGGCGATGGCACCGCCGGCGTCGGCGTCCTCGATCGGATAGGGCTGCTCGTCGATCACCCGGAAGCCCAGATTCTCGATCATCGGCAGCACGTCGGACAGCGCGATCGGGCCGCCGGGGCGGGCCAGCTTCAGGCGCAGCGCCGCCGAGGTGTTGCCGCCGACGGGGGTATAGAAGGCGATGGCGATCGCCGCCGGGTCGTTGCCCAGGGCATCCAGCCTCAGCAGATCGGCAACGCCATGCTCGGGCCCGAAGCGTTCGGCATAATGCGCCGGCAAGCCTCGGCCGGGGCCGCGCCACAGCGCCAGGCCGCGTTCCTCGCCGACCGCATCGACCAGCGCTTCGCGCAGTTCATCCGACCAGCCGCGCACCAGCCGGGCCAGCCGGCGTTCCAGCGCCGCCACATCCACCGCCGGCACCTCGTCTTCCGGTGCCACCATCAGCACGAAGCGCAGCCGGGCGAGGGGTGCTTCCGAAATCTGCGCCTCGGCCAGTTCAGCCGCCTCCTCGGCCAGCGTGCCGCCGGTCGCGGCCTCAAGCTCGGCCAGGATGCGCCGGCGCAGCCGGCCGTCGAAGGCGTCGCGCGGCACATAGACCAGCGCGCTCCAGAACCGGCCGAAGGCGTCGCGGCGCAGAAACAGCCGCAGCCGCTGACGCAATTGAAGCTTCAGGATGCCCAGCGCGTTGGCCAGCAGGTCGTCTTCGCCGATCTGCAGCAATTCGTCGCGCGGATAGGTTTCCAGCACATTCAGCAGCGCCTTGGCGTCGTGGCCGCCGGCGGCGAAGCCGGCGCGGGCCACGATGCTGGCGACCTTGCGCCGGATCAGCGGGATCGCGCGCGGGTTGCTGTGATAGGCAACCGAGGTGAACAGGCCCAGAAACAGCCGCTCGCCTTCAACCGTGCCGTCGGGGCCATAGGTCTTGACGCCGATATAGTCCATCGGTGCCGCGCGGTGGACGGTGGCGCGGAACCGGGATTTGGTGATGGTGACGGGATCGGGGCCGAAGGGGGTGTCGGTGGTATGGATTGTGAAACCGGCCAGCCCGCGCGGCCGCTCGCGGCCGCTGTCGTCGGTGCGGCCATCCATCACGCCCAGGGTCTTCACCACATCCACCCGCCGCTGGCCGTGCTCGTCGGCCGGGGCGAAGCGGCAGTCCTGGAAACCCAGGAAGGTGAAGTTGTCGTCGCGGATCCAGCGCAGGAAGGCCGCATGCTCGCTGGCGATATCGTCGGGCAGCGTGGTGTCGGGCAGTGCCTCGATATCGGCGATCGCGCGGTCGATCTCGTCGCGCATCTGGCGCCAGTCGTCGACCGCCAGCGCCACATCGCCCAGGATCTCGACCAGCCGTCCGCGGATCCGGGCCAGGGCCTCGGCATCGGGCTGGCGGGTCACCTCGATCAGCATGAAGCTTTCGCGCAGCACCCGGCCCGGCTGGTCTTCGCCGTCTCCGGTGTCGCCATCGGTGGCCGCAATGCCCAGATAGCGGCCATCATCGTCGCGGCGCAGGGTGACGATCGGATGGATCAGCCCATGCAGCGCCAATCCCATCTGGTTCAGGGCTGCCACCACGCTGTCGACCAGGAAGGGCCGGTCGTCGGTGTTGATCATCACCACGCTGTGGCGACTCTGCCAGCCATGGCGGTCGATATCGGGGTTGAACACGTCGACCAGCGTCTCGCCGGGGTGGCGTGTGCGGGCAAAGGCCATGTGGCCGAGTGCGGCACCGGCCAGCCGGCGGGCGCCGCCGGCTGGCAGTTCATCCAGCCCGCCGGCGTAATAGGCCCGGATGAATGCCATTGCGTCGCGTGCACCGTCACCGGCCATGCGGGTTTCGATCAGGGCCGCGATCGCGTCCATCGGCACGGTTCCGGTGTCGTCGACACCGGCTTGGGTGGCCTCCGGCATATTTCCTCCCCTTCGGGCTTTTTCTGGTGGCGTCCGGCCGGGGGGCCGGTGCCTTTGCCGCCGTTAAGGGTGGGGTCGAACGGCGTTTGGTACAAGCACGGGACGATGACGGATCAGCTGATTCTGCATGAATTGGTGCCCTGGCGACCGCCAGCCCCGACTGCCCGGCACCGATGATCGCGACGGGCACCACAGCGGCGCCGGTGCCTGTCTCCGTGTTGGTGCCTGTCTCCGTGTTGGTGTCTCCGTCATGTGCCCCCTCGTCCTGGCCGGCCGATCACGGCGGCGATCCAGAACCCGGCGGCGATGAGCACCGATCCGGCGGTCAGCACCGGCATCACCGTGTCATAGGACTGGCCTATCCCCCACAGCATCGCGGCCCCCGCCGGGGCCAGGGCCTTGGCGATCAGGCTGGGGGCGGTGAGCGCGCCATTGACGGCGCCGTAAGCTTCCGGTCCGATCATCTCGGGCACGGCGAGCCCCCGCACGATGGTCATGATGCCGTTTGCGGCGCCATAGAGCACGGCCACCACCGCAATGGCCCAGAAGCCGGGCGGCGCCAGCCACAGCAGCAGCAGGGCAGCCGGGAACACGGCGACCACGCCCATGCCGATCAGCCGCACCGAGGCGCGCGGCGCCAGCACCCAGATCGCGATCCGGCCGGCCACCTGCGCCGGGCCGATGATCGCCATGGCGGCGACGATGGCCGTGGTGGCAAAGCCGCGTTCGGCCAGCAGCGGATAGAGATGAAAGGTGAAGGCCGAGAACACCGCGGCATAGGCGGTGAACGACAGCGCCAGCGCCCAGAACACCGGTCGGCGCAGGGCCAGACGCAGCGCGCCGCCACCGGCAGTGTCACCGGCCATGGCGGCCGGACGCGCCGGGACCGGGCCGGCGCCGGCGCTGCCCCGGCGGTCGATCACCCAGGCATAGAGGGGGGCCGAGACCAGGAGGTTGATCAGCCCCAGCACGACCAGTGTGTTCCGCCAGCCCAGATGGTCGAGCAGCAACTGGATCAGCGGAATGAACACCGTGCTGGCGAAACCGCCCCAGAGCGTCAGCGCGGTGATGCCGCGTCGGGCCTGAAGCGGCCCGGTGCGGCGGGCGACCACCGCGAAGGCCGGTTCATACAGCGTGGCGGCCTGCATCACGCCCAGACCGGCCAGGATCAGATACAGCGCCATCAGGCTGTCGATGCCCGACCAGACAAAAAGCAGCAGCCCGGCCAGCACCGCGCCGCCGGCCATGACCGCCCGGCCATGGCCCCGGTCGATGGCGGTGCCGACCGGTATCGCCGCCAGCCCCGCCGCCAGCAGACCCACCGAGGCGGCACCGTATAGTGCCGGCTTGCCATGCCCCAGATCGCGGGCCATGGCATCGGCGATCTGGGGAAAGGCGTAATAGAGCGAGCCCCAGGAACAGATCTGGCCGATGCCGAGTCCGGTGATCAGCCGGTGATGCCGTGGGGCCGCGCCGGCGGCGGGCGATGTCGCGGTGGTCGTCATGCGGCACTGCCGCAGCAGCCGGCGGCGGCCGGCCGGGGATCGGCGATCCGGCGTGGGGCTGTGCTGCACACCCCGGTTTCGGGCAGCACCAGCCGCACGTCGCGTGCCGCCGCATGGTCGCCCGCCAGTTCCGCCACCACCGATCGCACCTGCTCATACCCCGTGGCCATCAGGAAGGTCGGCGCCCGGCCATAGGACTTGCCGCCTGCGACATAATAGCCGGGTTCCGCCGGCGCGTGCAGTTCCGCCACACCATGGGGCGGCACGCTGCCGCAGGAATGCAGGTTCGGGTCGATCAGCGGCGCCAGGGCCGGCGGCGCCTCGACCACCGGATCGTGGCTGAGCCGCAGTTCGCGGGTGAGCGACAGATCGGGCCGCAGGCCTGTGGCCACCACCACCCGGTCGACCGCGAGGCGCGTGGCGGTATCGCCTTCATGACCATCGATCAGCAGCGACGTGCCGTCGCCGGCAACCGTGATCGCGCTGGCCGCGAAACCGTGAAGCAGGGTGACGCGGCCACCGGCGGCAGCGGCCAGTGCATCGCTGCCCAGCGCGCCCCGGGCCGGCAGGCCGTCGGCCGTGCCGCCACCGGCGATACGGCCGGCATCCCTGCGGCGCAGGGCCCACAGGATGCGGGTCCGGGGTGCGGTGTCGCGCAGGCGCAGCAGCTCCAGCACCACAGTCATGGCCGAATGGCCGCCGCCGATCACCAGCACCCGGCGGCCGGCATAACCGGCGCGGTCGCGGCCGGCGACGTCGGGTATTCCGGTCGCCAGCAGGCCGGCGGCGCCGGCGATGTCTTCGCCCGCAACCGGCAGGCCGTCGACCCCGGCGGGAGAGGGATTGCCCCAGCAGCCGGTGGCGTCGATCACCGCCCGTGCCGGATCAACATGGCGGATGCCGCCGGCATCGCGCCAATGGATCATGAACGGCCGCGAGGCGCGGGGTGCCGCCGCATCGCCACCCGACACACGGTCGAGGCCGGCACGGGTGACGGCTTCGACCGTGGCATCGAGCGTCAGGTGCTGGGCAATCGCCGGCAACGCCGCCAGCGGCGCCAGATAATCATCGATCAGGCTGGCGCCGGTCGGCAGGAACTCGTCATCGGGCAGGGCCACCCCCGCCCGGTCGAGCAGGTGGCGTGCCGCCGGTGCCACATTCAGCCCCATGGGCGAGAACAGCCGGACATGCCGCCAATCCGCGACCGATGCGGCGGGATGGCCGGCGCGCTCATAGATCCGGAAGGGCAGGCCGCGCAGGGTCAGTTCGGCGGCGGCGGCGAGCCCCACCGGGCCGGCGCCCAGAACCGCGATGGTATCGGTCATCGGAAGATCCTCGTCTCAAGCCATCGATGCATAGATCATCGATGTATATCGTGCCAAAAAGAGGCAGCGTCCGCTGCCAGTTTGGTTGCCACGCCGCTGCCGAACGCTGCCGTGATGGCTGTCAGCAGCAGGCGGGATCGTCGTCGGGTCGGGCTGTGGCGGGCAGATCGTGGCCGGCGACCGCGCCGGCATCGATCAGCGCGCGGGTGACCTCCATCCACGCCTCCACCGCCACCTGAAAGGCCTGGTGGCCGCGATCGGTGAGGGTATAGACCCGCCGTTCGCGGCCCGAGACCAGTTCGGCGCGGACGGTGACATAGCCGCCGGCCTCGAAATCGCGCAGCACCGGATAGATCGTGCCTTCGGTGGGCGAGCAGCAGCCCCGGGTGATCCGCTCAACCGTGCGGGCGATGTCGTAGCCGTGCATCGGGCCGTCATGCAGCACGCGCAGGATGAAGAATTTCGACAGGCTCATCTTGATCGTGCCGGCCCAATAGGCCCGGCTGGTGAAGTCGGGCACCGGTTTCGGCACGGCACGGGTCGCGGCTGAGGCAGTGGGGGCGCTGGTCATGGCATGATCTTGAGCCGGCATCACTCGGCTGTCAATGCCCCGATGCATTGATGATCAATGTATTGGATCGGAGATGTATGGGGCCGGGACTGTATAGAATCGGGTGGGCGTCACCGTCGCAGCACCAGCACATTGCCGGCCAGGATGATCGCGGCGCCCGCCAGGATGACCGGGGTCAGCACCAGCCCTTCGAACCCCCAGGACAGGCTGAGCGCCACCAGCGGCACCAGGGCCATGGCATAGGCGGCGCGCCCGGGACCGATACGCCGCACCAGGCTGAAATAGACCAGGAAATTCACGCAGGATGCCGGCACCGCCAGATAGGCGAGGCTGGCCACATAACGCGGCGACGGATCGAAGCGGATCGGCTGGCCCGACAGGATGGCGGCGGCAAAGGCGGTGGCGCCGCCGATCAGCCCGCCCCAGGTGATCACCGTTTCCATGGCGAGGCCCCGGCTTTGATTGCGGGCGCCGATCACCGTGCCGAAACCGGCGGCAATGGCGGCCAGCGCCGCCCAGGCGAGACCGGCAACAACGGCGGTGGCGTCGCCTGTCGTGCCGCCACGGCTGCCGGCCAGCCGGTCGCCGGCGATCAGCGCCAGGATGTCGCCGGAAAACACCACGGCCACGCCCAGAATACCCAGGCCCAGGCCCAGCCCGTGGCGGATGGTCAGCCGCGTGCCCAGCACCAGCCGGCCGAACAGCGCCGCGAACACCGATGATGTCGACAGCACCAGCGCCGCCGGACCGCTGGGGATCAGCCGCACGGCGTTGTAGAAGGCGATGAAGGCGAGGCCGAAGAACAGCACGCCTTGAACCAGCACCCAGGGCCGGTCGGTGCGCGGCACCGTCAGCGTCACGCCCCGCCACCGCGCCCACAGCATCATCAGCAGCCCGGCGGTCACCATCCGATAGCCGACCGAGACCAGGGCCGGAACGGGGCCGGCCTGAAAGGCGGTGGCCAGCGCGCCGCCACCCCAGAGCAGGGCGGTGAACATGAACAGGAAGGCGTTCATCCGCTAAAAGCTGACGCAGGCGGTGTCGAGCGCCAGCCCCACGGCCTGCTGATCGAACCGGATCATGTAATCGCGGCGCAGGGTATCGAGCCGCTGGCGCAGCACCGGGGCCGGGCCGTCGGCGAGCAGGATGAGGCTGCGCCCGGCCTCGCGGATCGTCTGGCCGGTTTCGGTGTCGCGCCAGCCGCCGGTGGTTTCGATGATCGTGAACCCGTCGGGGAAAGCCGGGCTGACCGTCTGGTCGACGAAGCCGTCGAACTCGGCGTCGGTGACCGGCGGGCGACCATCGGGGCGGCTGAGACCGAAGAACAACTGGGCACGGGTCATGCGCGCATCGCCGTCGAGGCAGGCAGGTGACAGGCCGTGCGGCGCGCTGGCGACATGGCGCGGCCCCTCACCGCGTAATGATGGCCCGCCGGCGCAGGCCCCGAGCAGAAGAGCGAGACCGATGGCGGCGACGGCCGGCCACTGGTGCAGGGCTGACTGGTGGCGCATGGCGCGAACGGTTCCTCTGATCGATCAGGCGCCGTCGAGCCGGCGGCGCTGATCCTCGATCCGGCCCGAGGCGAGGCGCTTGCGGGCGAGATCCCGCCAGGATGATGCCATTTGCGGCAATGCTGCAAGGCTCTTGAGATCTGTGGTTGAAATCTCCGGTTGCGGCAGATCGGCCATGGCGGCTGCGGGATCGGGATGACGGCCGTTCAGCACCGCCAGCACCCGGGCCAGCGGCCAGAGCGGCTGCGGCCGCGCGATCAGCACCAGCCGGTCGCCGGGCGCGATGCGGCCCGGCCGGATCACCCGGTAATACCAGCCGGTGCGGTGGCTGGTCTGCACGCCGCGGGACATGTCGGGTCGGCCGAAGCGCAGGTTGAGCCGGAAGCAGGGCTGGCGCCCCTGCGAGACCTCGATCACCGTCTGGCCCAGCCGGAAGCGGTCGCCGATACAGATATCGGCTTCGGTCAGGCCGGCACTGGTCAGGTTCTCGCCGAAGGCGCCGGGGTGCCACAGCAGCTTTGCCAGATGTGGCGGGGCATCCGGGCCGTCGGCATCCAGCCGCTGCCGCCACCAGGGATAATGGTCGAAGGCATAATGATGCAGGGCCTTTTCCGGCCCGCCATGGTGGCGCCGGTCACCGCGGCCGTCGCCGACGATGCCGAGCGGCCCCAGCCAGACCGGCCCTGCGACCGGCTGTCGGTCGATCGCCGAGGGGACGGCCTTGGGGCCGAGCGGCCGCACCGGGCCTGCGAAGATCGCCGGAATGGCGATGTCGATCGGGGGCAGGGTCATCATCATCTCCAGCCCGCATGGTCGGCCCCGCGCCGGACGCACGGCGGTGCCACGGGCGGCGGCGATGCTAGCCGCCATGGGCCGGTGGCCGCAAGTGGCCGCAGCGTCGCAACCCAACCATTGCGCGACATCCGGCTAGAGTGGCGGCATTGCCATGAAGGGAGGGCGCGGTGACACACGGCGATCATGAGCGGCCACGCGGCGCCGATCTGCATGACCTGTCGGTGATGGCGACGCGGATGGCCGACCGGCTGGAGGCGGCGGCGGATGCCGGACAGCGGGATGACGGTCTGGCGGATCTGTGTCGCCAGGGGGCGATGTTGAGCGGATTGTGGCGGATCGCCCGCCAGTTGCTGCGCGAGGCCCGCCGGTTGTCGGACGAGGAACCAGACCCCACCCCGGGCCCGGAGGCGTTGCGCACCGCCACCGATCAGTGGATGCGCGCGCATGGCTATGTCCGCATTGCCGCCCCGGGTGATTTCATCTGCAACCCGCGGGATCTGACCCTGACCCTCCGCACCAGCCCGCGGCGTGCGGGCTGGTGCGGAGCGGGCTGCCACGGGGTGGGCTGGCAGGGGGAACGGGCGGATGCGGCGGCGGTGATGGCCTGGCTGGCCCGGATGCCGGTTGACACGGATGCGGTGGCTGACGCGGCCGATGCCGCGCCAGCCGGGAGCGGCCCGGTCAGGCGGCCTTGATTTCCGTCACGTAAGTGTCGACCAGGGTGCGGAGCCGCTGGGCTTCATCCGACAGCGAGCCCGCGGCACCGCGAACGTCACTGGCCGCCCGGCCGGTTTCGGCGGACCGTTCGGCGATGCCCTGAATGGTGCGCATCACCTCGTCGGTGCCGGCCGATGCCTGCTGGGTGTTGCGGGCGATCTCGGCGGTGGCCGCCACCTGTTCCTCGACCGCCGAGGCGACGGCGGTGGTCAGCTCGCCGACCTTGTTGACCGTGCCGGAAATCGAGCGGATGGCGCCGACGGTGCGGTCGGTGGCGCCCACGATCGCGTCGATCTGGGTCTGAATCTCTTCGGTCGCGCGGCTGGTCTGGCTGGCGAGGCTCTTCACTTCCGAGGCGACGACCGCGAAACCCTTGCCGGCCTCACCGGCGCGCGCGGCCTCGATCGTGGCGTTCAGTGCCAGAAGATTGGTCTGCGAGGCGATCTGCTGAATCAGCAGCACCACATCGCCGATCTTCTGGGCGGTGCGGGCCAGATCCTGAACGATGCCGTCGGTGGTCTGGGCCTCGGCCACCGCGCGGCGGGTGACGTCGGCGGTGTCGGCGGTGCGCGCACCCACCTCGCGGATCGAGGCGGCGAGTTCTTCCGATGCGGTCGCGACGGTCTGGACGTTGGTGGTCGCCTGCTCGGCCGCTGCGGCGACGCTGGCGCTGCGGCTGCTGTTCTCGTCGGCGGTGCTGGTCATGGTCTCGGCGCTGCTCCGCATCTGGCTGGCGGAAGAGCCAAGCGTCGAGACCACCCGGCCGATCTCGGTCAGGAAGCGCTGGGTGGCGGCATCGCGGCGGGCGCGTTCGGCCTCCCGTGCGGCACGGGCGGTTTCCTGTTCGGCGGCCAGGCGCTCGGCCAGAACGATATTGTCGCGGAAGGTCTCGACCGCCTTGGCCATGTCGCCGATCTCGTCGCCGCGCCCGGCGCCGGGGATGTGAACCGCGGTGTCCTTGTCGGCGAGACGGCGCATGACAGCCGTCATCGCAGCCACCGGCCGCGCGACCGAGGTGATCAGGACGAGGGTCGCGACCACGGCGATGATCAGGCCGACGACCAGTGCGATCATCAGCCCGGTGCGGGCGCTGTCATACGTGCCGACAGCCGCGAGGCCCTCGCGGTTGACGGCTTCAGCGTTGAGTTTGTTGAGGGCGGCAAGATCGTCCGCGACAACCTGACGACTGGCAAGCGCGGCCCCCTCATAGAGCGCCTGAGCATCTGCGGTGCGATTTTCTCGCGAAATTGGCAGAAGCCGGCTATTGACCGTCAGGTAATCCGCCCAGCCCGCCACCAGATGTTCATAGAGCCTGCGCTCCGTCTCGTCGGAAATCAGGGCCTTGTAGTCGGTGAGTGCCGTCTCGACACGTGATGCCTGCGCTGCCAGCTCCTGTTCCGTCGCCTGCATCCGCGCCTGGTCCTGCGAGATGATATGACTGGCGATGGCGAGCCGGTGCTCCAGCGCGGCGGTGTTGAGTTGCCGGATCACCTGAAGGGTCGGCACCCTGTTCTGGCGCATTTCCTGGGCGGAGTCGTTCACCGACGCCAGTCTGTCAAGGGCGAAGAGCGCGGTGGCGAGGATGACGACGATCAGCGCGGAAAACGCGATGATCAGCTTGGCCCCGATCTTCAGTGAGCGGAAGGACGGCATGTCTGGCAATCCTGTGTGGATCCGGAAGCGTCGCCCGGTGGCGACGTCTTCCGGATGCTACACAGTTCATCTTAAGAATAGCTTGATGTCGGAAATAACTCGCCGCTATCGTCTTGACTGATTGATATTCGTGGCGCCCGGCCTGCAAGCCTAGAAGTTGAACGACACCGAAAATGCACCGAACTGATCACCCTCATCCTGGCCGTCGAATTCCTTGGTCCGGAAGATGTGAGTATAGCCGAAGCGGGTGCCGCCGATGGTGATGGCGAGGCCGGCCTGCAGGTCGCCGACCAGCGGCTTCTTGTCGACGCTGCGGCTGTCCTTCCAGGTGTTGCCGTCCAGGAAGATGTTCTGGGCGACGGCGCGGCCGTCGACGCCGGCGAACAGATACCAGCCCCAATTGTCGGTGGGCCGGAAATAGGTCGATCCCGGCAGGCTGGGGCTGATCCGCGGCGGCCCGTAATCGCGCGGCAGATCCTGGCCCACCCGCAGGGTGAAGCCGGTATTGGCATAGGTGAAGACGTTGCCCAGGGCGAAGCCCGCATGGGGCGTGACATCGGCCGCGAAGCCCAAGGCCGATCCGGCGGCCAGCGCGCGCCAGCTTTTCTGATAGGTCAACTGGATGGCCGGCTCGTCCTTCAACTGGGTGTCCCAGCCTTGCGGGTCGTCGGAGCTGATCAGGTCATGGATGGTCTTCTGGGTCTGCTCGGCCAGTGACGAGGGGCCGACGACACCGAGCGACAGTTCGAGCTGGTCGAGCACGCCGCCGGTTTCGGCAACCACGCCCACCGAGCCATACAGCCAGCCGGCATAGGGCCGGTCGGTCAGCGGCGGGTTGGTGGTCGCGGTGTCGCCGGGGGTATACATGCTCTGGCCCAGAGACCAGACCACGCGGACATCGCCGCCGAAGCCGGTATAGGGCAGCAGCCCCGCCGCCTTGCGCAGCCATTCGGGCTCCTGGCCCGGCGCCGTCATGTAAGACAGGCGGAAGCCATTGGTATAATGGCGGTCGGTATCCGAGAACACGTCGTTCTCGAACACCAGACTGAACGTGCCGCCTTCGGCGTCATGAGCCATGTCGACCGGCTGGTCCGACGTGCCGTCGGTGGTGCCGACCACCGTGGTGGCGGACCCGGTATTGCCGTTGGATGTCGCATCCTGAGCATGCGCATCTGCGAGGGGAAAACTGGCGACCACGAGACCTGCGAGCAGGCTGCCGCAGAGATGTGCTGAAACGGACCGGATCATCGTGATATGCGTCCTCGGATGACTGTGACGTTGACGGCAGTGTTCCCGGCCCGCCACCGTCCGTCCAGAGGCATGATGACCGGAGGGACAGGTGATGAACCGGACATCAACTAAAATGCAACAGTTGTGGTTCCATTGCACGGCACTGGTTTTTGCCATCGGCTTCGGATTACCGTGTGCCGGGGCCGCGCCCACCGGTCGCGGGCAGGGATAACTGGGAGACCGCGCGATGGCGGCGGACAGGTTGAGCGCCGATGTGGTGATCATCGGCGGCGGGGTGATGGGATCGGCGGTGGCGTGCTTTCTGGGCCATGACCCGGCATTCACCGGCCGTGTGCTGGTGGTGGAACGTGATGCCGGCTATGCCCGCGCGTCGTCGGCCCTGTCGGCCGGATCGATCCGTCAGCAATTCTCCACCCCCGCCAATATCCGGATGTCGCAATTCGGCTTCGCGCTGCTGTCCGATCCGGCGCCATGGCTGACGGTGGATGGTGAGGTGCCGGATCTGGGGCTGGTGCGCCGGGCCTATCTGATCCTGGCCGGCGCCGACATTGGCGCGGACGATGCCGCTGGCGGCGCCGGCGCCCATCTGGCCGCGGTTCATGCAGCGCAGGCGGAAGCCGGGGCGCGGGCGCTGCTGCTGGATCCGGCGGCGATGGCGGCCCGCTTTCCGTGGCTGAACACCGATGGTCTGGCCGGCGGCACGCTGGGGCTGGACGGCGAAGGCTGGTTCGATGGCTGGGCGCTGCTGCAGGCGCTGAAGCGCCGCGCGCGCGCCGCCGGCGCGGTTTATATCGAGGACAGGGTGACCGGGCTGGAGCTGAGCGGCCCGGCGGATGGCCCGCGCCGGGTGACGGATGTGCGGCTGGCATCGGGCGGGCGGATCGCGGCCGGGCAGGTGGTGAACGCGGCCGGCCCCTTTGCCGCCGACATCGCCGCCATGGCCGGTATCGACCTGCCGGTGCGGCCCCGGTGCCGGTCGGTCTTCGTGTTCGACTGCGCCCACGGCCCCCATGACGCACCGCTGGTGGTGGATCCCACCGGCGTCTATATGCGGCCCGAAGGCGACCGTTTCATCTGCGGCTGGTCGCCGGGTGCCGGCGATGCCGACCCCGACAGTCCCGACCTGGCGGTGGATCACAGCCAGTTCGAGGACCGGATCTGGCCGGCGCTGGCGGCGCGCATCCCGGCCTTCGAACGCCTGCGGCCGGGGGTGTCGTGGGCTGGGCATTACGAGATGAACGTGTTCGATGCCAATGCCCTGATCGGCGCGGTGCCGGCCGTGCCCAACCTGTTCATGATCAACGGCTTCAGCGGCCATGGGCTGCAGCAGGCGCCGGCCGCCGGGCGGGGCGTCGCCGAGTTGATCACTCATGGCCGGTTCACCAGCCTGGATCTTGGCCAGTTCACGCCCGAACGCGTGGCGGCCGGCGTCAGGCTGGTGGAACTGGCGGTGATCTGACGAACGATCATCAGGCGCGCGGCAGCACCCAGCCGTCGCGGATCAGCACGCCGATGGTCTCGCCGGTGTCGGGCGCGTGGCGGCCGGTGCGCATCAGCAGCGGCTCACCCGCCCAGGGTGCTGCAAGACGCAGCAGATGACCGCCACCTTCGAACGTCCGGCGGCTGACGAAGGCGGGCAGGCTGCCGGTGGTGCCGGCCGGTGCCGGCACCAGGGCTTCCGGGCGCAGCACGATCTGGGTCGGGCCGGCCAGCGTGCCGGGTGCCGCGCGGATGATCGCGTCGCCGCCGCCGATCCGGACCGGCACCCGGCCGGCGGCCTCGCCGCGCAGCACCATCGCCGAGACGACGGCGCCCTGGCCCACGAAGCGGGCGGTGGCGGTATCAGCAGGCTGGTCATAGAGTTCAGCCGGTGCCGCGACCTGCGCGATGCGGCCCTGATCCATCACCGCGATCCGGTCGGCCAGGGTCATCGCCTCGGTCTGGTCGTGGGTGACATAGACGGTGGCGGCACCGGTTGCGTCATGCAGGCGGCGGATCTCGTCGCCGATGCCGCGGCGCAGATGCGGGTCCAGATTGGCCAATGGCTCATCCATCAGCACCAGGGCCGGCGCCGCCGCCAGCACCCGGGCCAGGGCAACCCGTTGGCGCTGGCCGCCCGATAACCGGTCGGGCATGGTATCAGCGTGTTCGGTAAGCCCCACCGTATCCAGGGCCGCCGCCACCCGCGCCGCGGTCTCGGCCGGGCCGCGCCGGGCGCGCTTCAGCGCGAAGGCGACGTTTTCCGCCACGGTCATCTGCGGCCACAGCGCATAGGACTGGAACACCATGCCCACGCCGCGTGCCTCGGCCGGCACCAGCAGCCGGCCATCATGATCGACCGGGCGGCCGGCGATGCGGATGCGGCCGTCATCGGCGCCGTCGAGCCCGGCGATCAGCCGGAGCAGCGTGGTCTTGCCGCAGCCGGACGGGCCCAGCAGCGCCAGGAATTCCCCTGGCGCCACATCCAGATCGACATGATCCAGAACCGTCTTCCGCCCAAGGCGCCGGGTGAGGTCGCGGATGGCCAGGGCCGGCATGGCCGCGGGCCCGCCGGTGGCGTCGCGCACCATTCCTGATGCCGCATGAAGCACGGGCCGGTCGGTCATCGCTGGTCTCCGAAGACGGCGTTGAGGCCGGGCAGGCGGGCGAGCAGGCGCAGGCCGGCCAGCGCCAGCGCCAGCGACGCGACCAGGCTGGCCAGCGCCAGCGCGGCGGCGGCGGCGGTGTCGCCTTCGGCCTGCCGGGCATAGATCGCGACACCGATGGTTTCGGCGCCACGCGACCACAGCAGCGCCGACAGGGTGAGCTCGTTGAAGGCGGTCAGCAGCACCAGCAGCGCGCCGCCAGCGGCGGGGCCGGCCAGCGCCGGCCAGGCGCCGGCCAGAATACGGCGCGCCACCCCGGCGCCCGCCAGCCGTGCCGCCTGTTCCGGCGCCGGGTCCAGCCGTCCTGCCGCCGCCATCACCGGTGCCAGCACCAGCGCCGGAAACCGGCCCAGATAGGCGGCGAGCAGGATGAACGGCGTGCCGTAAAGGCTGATGTCCAAGACGGGAAGCGGGGGCAGCAGCATCAGGATGATGGCGATGGCGAAGACGGTGCCCGGCATGGCCAGCGCCAGATCGAAGGCGCCGGCGCCCAGCCGGGCCGCCCGGCCGCCACGGGCGGCGAACAGGCCGATCGGCACCGCGATGAGCACAGAGGCCATGGCGGCGAGGCTTGCGAGCACGGCCGAGGTCGCCATGGCGCCGAGGGCGCCGTGGCGGGGGTCGACCATCATCCGGAAGCCGTCGAGGCTGGCGGTGGTGGCGGTGAGCGGCACGCCCGGCGCCGGCACCAGCGACGCCGCGATCAGGGCCAGCAGCGGCCCCAGGCTGATCGCCAGCATCGGCACCCAGACCAGCAGTGCCAGCGACCGGCGGCCGCGCCGCAGCGGCAGGCGGCCGATGATGCGGCCGCTATCGGCGACACGGGCCGCGCGGCCGGCCGCCCGGCCCGACAGATGCAGCAGGATCAGGGTGCCCAGTCCCAGCAGGGCGGCAAGCCGGGCCACATCACCCAGGCCCGCCGGCCCGAAGCCGGACATCTGCTGATAGATCAGGGTCGCCATCACAGGATAGGCGCCGGGAATGCCCAGCAGCGCCGGGACGCCGAAATTACCCGCGGCCGAGATCAGCCCCAGGGCGGCGGCGGCCGCCAGCGCCGGGCGGATCAGCGGCCGGGCCGCCACGGCGAGTGCCGCGGCCGGGCCGGCGCCGGCGATGCGCGCCGCCTCCGCCGGCTCGGCCGGGATGCGGGTCGCGGCGCCGATCACCGCCAGAAAGCCGATCGGGCTGTGTTCCAGCCCCATCACCAGCCAGACACCGGCGGCGCCCTCCAGGGGATGGGCGCCAAAGCTGGTCAGGCCCAGCCAGCCGGCGACCGGCCCCGCCGGATCGAACAGCCGGCCCCAGGCCAGCGCCGCGATCTGGCTGGGGATCAGCATCGGCAGCAGGGCAAGACCGCTGAGCGCGCGCCGGCCGGGCATGTCGGTCAGCGCCACCAGCAGCGCCAGTCCGCCGCCCAGGGCCAGGGCGATGGTCGTGGAGATGATGGCGGTGACGATGGTATTCAGCGCCGCCTCCGCCACCCGCGCATGGTCGATGCCCGTGGCGCCGGATGTCGCGGTAACCGCCTCGATCGCCAGCAGGGCCAGCGGCAGGGCCGCCAGCAGCAGGGCCGCCGCCACCGGCGGCAGCCCGGCCCGTGCCGCGCGCGGATCGCCGGCGGGGCCGGCCAGGCGCAGCAGCAACCCGCCGGCGGCCATCCTCCCTGGCGGTGTCACCCGCCGAAGAGGGCGGCGAACCGGCGCCGGGTCTCGTCGCTGGTCCGGGCCAGTTGTTCCGGCGACACGGTGCGGATGGCGACGGCATCGGCGGCGGGCCGGCCCGGCGGGGTTCCGACATCGGCGCGCAGCGGCATATAGCCCTGGGCGACCGCGAAGCGCTGGCCGGCATCCGACAGCAGCCAGCCCACGAAGGCCCGCGCCGCTTCAGGGTTGCGGGCGGTCTTCAGCACCGCCACCGGCTCGGTCACCGCCGTGGCGCCGTCTGCCGGATAGACGAAGGCCACCGGCGATCCCTTGGCGGCGGCGTTGAAGGCCATGAAATCGACGATCACGCCATAGCTGGCGCGGCCGGTGGCCACAGCGTCGAGCACCGCGCCATTGCCCTGCACGGCGCTGGCGCCGTTCGCCTTCAGCGCCTCGAAATAGGGCCAGCCCAATGCCTCGTCGGCGCTGAGCGTGCCGACATGGATCGTGGCGGCACCCGAATAGAGCGGGCTTGGCATCACCACCCGGCCAGCGGCGGCGGGGCCGGCCAGATCCTGCCAGCCGCCGGGGGCGGGCACGCCGGCGGCGGTGTTCCAGACGATGCCGGTGGCGATGATCTTGGTGCCGAACCAGGTATTGTCGGGGTCATGGCTGTCGGGGGACAGCCCGTCGACGGGCGCCTCGGGCCAGGCGGCAAGCCGGCCCGAGGCCTTCAGCCCGGCCATGGTGACGCTGTCGGCGATCAGCAGCACGTCGGGTTCGGGCGCGCCGGCGGCGAATTCGGCCGCCAGCTTGGCCATCACCTCGGTGGTGCCCGATCGGAAGACGCTGACCTCGACATCCGGTTCGACGGTATTGAATGCCGCGACCAGATCGGCCATCGCCTTCGCCGGGGTCGAGGTATAGACCACCAGCCGGCCGGATGCGGCATCGGCGGCGCGCGCGGTCAGGGGCAGGCAGGCCATGGCGGCCAGCAGGGCGGCTGCGATCATAACCGGCTTCGACATCGGACGGCTCTCCCATGGGCGCGCTGGATTGGCGATCCATCCGCATAGCACGCCGATGTTTCAGGGAGATGATGGCGGCGCGGTTATTGTGGCGCCGCCGTCAGGCTGCCGATCAGCACCACCGGCCCGGTGGGGGCGCCGGTGGTGGAGCCACCGGCGGGTTCGATCGACACGGCCAGCCCAAGGCCCGAGGCGAGGCGGGTGGCCATATCCCGTGGCACCGCGACCCGCGCGCCGGCGCGCGGGTCGATCACACCCAGCGATACCGGCGCGGCATCGCCGCCCGGCAAGGCCCACAATTCATAGTCGCGCGCGCCTTGAAGCCCATCGGCGGTGGGCAGGCCCAGCGCCTGGACCAGCAGCCGCCGCTGGCCATAACCCGCGCCGGCCTCGGCCGAGACCACCCAGGTCGGAGCCTCGGCGGCGTTCAGCGGCCGCAGCACGGCCACCAGCCGGGTCGCGGTGGTGGTGTCGGGCATCGGCTGGCGGACCAGCAGGAACGCGGCCATCGCGGCGGCGGCGGCGGCGGCGATGCCCGTGGCGCCGGCGGTCCAGCGCCACAGGGTGATGCCACGGCGCAGCGCGACGACATCGGCGGCGCGGGGGGAAGGGCTCCTGTCGTCGGCGGTCGCGGCGCCGCTGGCGATCGTCGCGTCGATGCGGGGCTTCAGATGTCGGGATGGCCGGACAGGATCCAGTTCCATGGCCATCGGTGCCAGCCGGGCTTCCCAGGCGGCCACGGCGCCGGCCAGGGCTGGATCTCTCTCCAGACGGCGCAGGATCGCATCGTGGGTGGTCTGATCCAGCGTCCCCAGAACGAATTCGGCGACGTCGATATCGTCGTGATCGGTCGCGCCGGCGCTCATCGTTCCAGACACTCCTTCAACGCGGCGAGCCCGCGGCGGATCCAGCTTTTCACGGTGCCCAGCGCCTGGTCTGTCCGCAGGGCGATCTCGCCGTGGCTGAGGCCGTCGACATAGGCCAGACGAATGCTGCCCCGCTGGCCATCGGCCAGTTCGGCGAGGCAGCGGTCGAGCGCGCCGAGGCGGCCGGGCAACTCGGCCTCGTCGACAGCGACGCTCTCGCGGGTGGGGTCGGCCTCGGCGGCGGCATCGGCCATGTCGGCGACGATGCCGGGGTCGGCCGCGATTTCGCGACGACGGCGGCGCAGCAGGTCGAGCGCCCGATACCGGACGATGCCGACGGCCCAGGCCCCGACCTCGCCACGGGTGCGATCGAAGCGGCCGGCATTGCGCCAGATCTGGACAAAGGCGTCGTGGACCGCGTCTTCCGCCAGATCGGCATCGCGCAACATGCGGATGGCGACGGCATACATGCGCCCGGACAGGCTGTCGTACAGCGCATCGAAGGCGCGCCGGTCGCCGGCGCCACAGGCGGTGAGCAGGTCATGCAGGCCGGTATCGGCATCGAAGGCGCCGGCGGGCCGCCCATCGGGACCGGCGGGTCGTCCACCCGAACCCGCCACAGCCGATCCGCCCGCGCCGCGCGCTATGCCACCGCCCTGCCGGTCGTCGGCCGGCACCTGCTCCATCCCCGTCTCCCATCCGCCTGACGAGGGAACCCTAGCATGGGCGCGCCATGCGGGCGAGGGCCGGCGCGCCGGCGGATGGTGCCCGCGGGTGGTGGTGGCGACGCCGGCCGGTCGATCAGCCCTGGGGCAGGAGCACGTGATCGACGACGTGGATCACGCCGTTCGACTGCATGACGTCATAGGTCGAGATGTCGGCGATCTGGCCATGGGCGTCCTTGATCACGATGTTGCGCGGCCCGTTCATCATCGCGGTCAGGGTTCCGCCCGACAACGTGGTCAACCGGGCGCTGCCACCGCCATCGCGGATGCGGGCCATCAGATCGTTGCGGTCGAGCCGGCCCGGCACGACGTGATAGGTCAGCACGCCGGTCAGCATCGGCTTGTTCTGCGGCTCCAGCAGCGCGTCGACCGTGCCGGCGGGCAGGGCATCGAAGGCGGCGTTGGTGGGCGCGAACACCGTGAACGGCCCGGGGGTCGACAGCGCGTCGACCAGCCCCGCCGCCTTGACCGCCGCGACCAGTGTGGTGTGATCGGCTGAATTGACCGCGTTGGCGACGATGGTCTTCGACGGATACATGGCGCTGCCGCCGACATCGACGGTCTGATCCATGGCGTGGCCCGCCGCCATCCGGTCGTGCGACATGCCACCGGCGCAGGCGGACAGGCCAAGGCTCAGGGCCAGGATGGAGACGGCCGCGAGACGGCGGCGGTTGAGGGGGGCGTTGATGCGGGTCATCGTGGATTGCCTTCAGTCTGGAGAATCGGTCGACGGATCGGATCGCCGGCGTGGTTCATGCCCTGTCAGCTCTTGGGCAGCAGCACGCGGTCGATGACGTGAAGGACGCCGTTCGACTGATAGACGTCATAGGTCGAGATCGCGGCGACCGCGCCCGCCGCATCGGCGATGGTGATGTTCGACGGTCCGTTCATGGCGGCGGTGAGCATGCCGCCGGCGACCGTCTTCAACATCGCCTTGCCGCCGCCGGCCGCGATCTTCTGTTCAAGCACCGCGGCGTCCAGCCGGCCGGGCACGACGTGATAGGTGAGGATGCCGCTGAGCGCCGCCTTGTTCTGCGGCTGGATCAGACTTTGCACCGTGCCTGTGGGCAGCCGGGCGAAGGCGGCATTGGTGGGCGCGAACACCGTGAACGGACCGGGGGAGGCCAGGGTGTCGGCCAGACCCGCGGCCTTCACGGCGGCAACCAGTGTGGTGTGATCGGACGAGTTGACCGCGTTCTGCACGATATTCTGCGATGGCAGCATCGTCTGGCCGCCAACCTCGACCGCCATGTCGGCGGCGACGGCGGGCCAGCCGCCGACGATGGTGCCGGTGGCGACGGCGCTGAACAGTGCGGCGGCGAACAGCTTGTCGAGGGTCATCTGGCGTCTCCGGAAGGACTGGCGGTGGAAGCGTGGACGGCCCGTCAGTGGATGCGAGGGCGGGCGTGGGGAGCGTTGTGTCAGGGCGGTCCGCCATCGGTTCCCGCGCGGCGCCGGCCTGTCATGGTCCGTGCAAGGACTACGGGCGTTGCCGCCGTTTTGGATGCGGGAAATTTCCCGGCCGGCGGAAACATGGCCGGGGCCGTGACCATGAAGGGCGCGGCATTCCCGCCGCCGGCCACAATTCGGGCACGGCTATGCCCGGTATCGCTCACGTGCGTTGGCGGCGGTTCCGGGCAACAGTGTGGTTGAGGCCGCGACGGGCCGCCGCACTCCCCTCCCGCCCGTCCCGACTGCCGGTTCCGATCCCGCCCCACTCAAGGCCCCGTCCCGCCTGGTGGGGATATGCGATGCTCCCCTCCTCTCCCCGGAGCATCCAGGCCGGCAGTTGCGGCGCCCCGCCGCGGCCGCCCTTCTTGACACCCAGGAGTTCCCCCCATCATGGGCATCGCCTCCCCCCGCCTCATGATCCGCCTGGCAGCCGCGGCCGCGACGGTGCTGTTCGTGGCGGCCTGCGATGACGACGCTGAAACCCCGGCCGAGACGCCGCCCGCCGAGCAGGCGGCCCCGACGCCAACCCCCACCCCGCCGACCCCCACCTCACCAGCTCCGACAGCGCCGGCCCCCACGGTGCCGCCGCCTGCGGCCGGTGCGCCGGCCCCCTCGGCCCCCCCGCCCGAGATGCAGCCGCCGCCGGCGAGCGAGACCACACCGCCATCCGACACCCCCGGTACCACGACCCCGGGTATCACGACCCCTCGCGGCAGCACGATGCAGGACGACCCGACCCTGCCGCGTGAGCCGCTGGAGCCCGAGGAGCCGATGCCCGGCACCACGGCGCCCGGCGAGGGCGGATCGGCTGGCGGTGGCACCTCGTCGGAGGTGATCGACGGCGATACAGACGAAATCGAGCCCGCGCCGGGTGCCCCGGCAACGGCCAACTGATCGGTCCGACCGCGAAGCAGGCCGGCGGAAGGGTGCGCCGACGGCCGGGTTCCCCTGAAGGACCGACAGGACGGGCCGGGTGTTCCAGATGGAACACCCGGCCCGTTCCGCATGTGCGACTGGCGAGTTTTTTTCTCCTTTCCCGTGCAGCCCTGTGACGCTTCTTACAGCGGGCTAATTTCTGGACCCGCTCATCCAAAAAGTCGCTTGACCTGCTGGCGCAAGGGCGCATCTTGTGCGTCATCATTTTCTGGGCGCATGCGTCCAGTATTCCGGAGGCGGCAGGATGAAGCGGATCATCGGTGTGTTGGTGGTGCTGGCGGTGCTTGGCGCCGCGGGCTGGTATGGCGCCGCCTGGTGGACCCATGGCCGTTTTGTCGAAAGCACCGACGACGCCTATGTGCACAGCGATATCGCCAACATCGCGCCGCGCGTGGCCGGGCAGGTGGTCGCGGTGGCGGTGGCCGACAACAGCACGGTCGCCGAGGGCGCGGTGCTGTTCCGGATCGACGACGCCGATTACAAGGTGCGGGTGGCCGAGGCCGAGGCGGCACTGGACAGCGCGCATGCGGCGGTGGAGGTGATCGACCGCCGGCTTGAGCTATCCGGTTCCGAAATCGCGCGCGCCGAGGCCGGCGTGGCCGCCGCCCGGGCCGAACGGTCGCGGGCTGGTGGCGACCTGTCGCGCTATGTGGCCCTGAACAAGAGCGCCGCCGCCAGCACCCAACGGCTGGAAACCGCCCGCGCCGATGCCCGCAAGGCCGAGGCCTCGCTGGCGGAGGCGGAGGCGGACCTTGCCACCGCCCGCGGTCAGGTGCCGGTTCTGCGCGCCAATCGCGGCGAGGCGCTGGCACAGATCGCCTCGGCCGACGCCCGTCTGGCGGCGGCGCGGCTGGATCTGGATCACACCGTGGTGCAGGCGCCCCGCGCCGGCGTGGTGGCCAATCGCGCGGTCGAGGTGGGCGAATACGTCAAGCCCGGCCAGACCGCGCTTGCGATCGTGCCGCTGCCCGAGACCTATGTCGTCGCCAATTTCAAGGAAACCCAGCTTGGGGACATGCGGCCCGGCCAGCCGGTGGTGATCGAGGTCGATGCCCTGGGCGGCCGCGAGATCCACGGCACGGTGGAAAGCATGTCGCCGGCCAGTGGCTCGCGCTTCAGCCTGCTGCCGCCCGAGAACGCCACCGGCAACTTCACCAAGATCGTTCAGCGCGTGCCGGTGCGGATCACCGTCGACGACACCGATGATGCGGCACATCTGCTGGTGCCGGGCCTGTCGGTGGTGGTGGCGGTGGATACCAGCGCCGTCCCCGATGCCGCCAGCCACCGCCCGGCCTATGGGCTTGGCGCGAGTGCTGCACCGCGCGCCCTGGCGCAGCGCTGACCGGCAGGCTGGTTCCGGGCACGGGAAGCGAGAAGGATCAGGCGCCGGTGTCGACATCATCAGGCACGACCACATCCCCGGCCGTCACGACGGCGCCACCTGCGGCAGGCGGCGGCGCGGACGCCGCAAGCGGCCCCAGTCGGGGCGAGATCGCCGGCTTCATCGCCATGGTCTTCGGCATGTTCATGGCCATTCTGGACATCCAGATCGTGTCGTCGTCGCTGTCGGAACTGCAGGCCGGCCTTGCCGCCAGCCCCGACGAGGTGTCGTGGATCCAGACCAGCTATCTGATCGCCGAAGTGGTGATGATCCCGCTCAGCGGCTATCTGTCGCGGGCGTTGTCGACCCGTGGACTGTTCCTGATCTCGGCCGCCGGTTTCACGCTGATGAGCGTTGCCTGCGCCACCGCGACCAGCCTGAACGAGATGATCGTCTGGCGGGCACTTCAGGGTTTTCTGGGCGGTGCCATGATCCCGACCGTGTTCGCCGCCGCCTTCCAGTTGTTCCGGGGCAATCGCCGCGGCGGCGTGTCGGTGGTGATCGGGCTGGTGGCGACGCTGGCCCCGACCATCGGCCCCACGCTCGGCGGCTGGCTGACCGAGGTGTTCTCGTGGCACTGGCTGTTTCTGGTCAACGTGGTGCCGGGCATTCTGGTGACGCTGGTGGTCTGGCGCGCGCCGGCCTTCGACACCGGCGACCGGTCGCTGCTGCGCCGGTTGGATCTGGCCGGGCTGATGCTGATGGCGGTGTTCCTGGGCACGATGGAATATGTCGTCGAGGAAGGTCCGCGCGACGACTGGTTCGACGACCGCACCATTGCCGTTCTGTTCGTGATCATGGTCGTGGCGGGTATCGGCTTCTTCTGGCGGGTGCTGTCGCATCACAATCCGATCGTCGATCTGAAGGCGTTCCGCGACCGCAATTTCGCCACCGGCTGCATGTTCAGCTTCGTGATCGGCGTGGGCCTGTATGGGCTGGTCTATGTGCTGCCGCTGTATCTGGCGCGGATCCGCGACCTGAACGCCATGCAGATCGGCGAGGTGCTGTTCGTCACCGGGCTTGCCCAGTTCTGTTCGGCGCCGATCGCCGGCATGCTGTCGCGCAAGATGGACCAGCGGGTGATGCTGGCGATCGGCTTCACAACGCTTGCCGGCTCCACCTGGTGGATGTCGCACATCACCGCCGACTGGGAGTTCGACCAGTTGCTGGTGCCGCAGATCCTGCGCGGCATGTCGCTGATGTTCTGCATGCTGCCGATCAACCAGATCGCCCTTGGCACCCTGCCGATGGATATGCTGAAGAATGCCAGCGGGTTGTATAATCTGATGCGCAATCTGGGCGGTGCGGTCGGGCTTGCCGGCATCAACACGCTGATGATCGACCGCAACGCCGTGCATCTGGGCCGCATCGCCGACAGCGCCAATCCGGCCCGGCCGGAGGTGCAGGCGGCGCTGGACGGGTTGACGCAGCGTTTCGACGGCCAGGTGGCGGGGGATGCATCGCTGGCCGCGTTGAAGACATTGATGGGCATGGTGCAGCAGCAGGCGACGGTGATGACGTTCGGCGATGTATTCCTGGTGCTGGCGGCGATCTTCATCGGCGCTGCCATGCTGACCACGACCCTGCGCCGGCCGGCGATGGCGGGCGCGCCTGCGGGGGGCGGGCATTGAGCGACGCATCGGAACGGGGCAATGGCCGGGCGCGGGCGGTGCTGGCGGCGGCCCGCGCGGCGGCGGCCGAGGCCTGCCGGCCATGTGAGACCGCGGGCCGACCCGGCCCCGGCCGGCCGGTCGATGGCGACAAGCGCCGCGCGATCCTGGCGGCGGCGCGGCGGCAGTTCGCCGGCAACGGCTTCAATGCCGGCATGGGCGATATCGCGGCCGAAGCCGGCGTATCGAAGCAGACGATCTATAATGTCTTCCGCAACAAGGACGAGCTGTTCCTGGCGGCGGTGGGCGAGGTTGCCGAGCAGATCACCGCGCCGTTGAGCGCGCCCGACCCCGATGCCTCGCCCGAAGACATCCTGACCGAGATTGCCTGGCATTTCATGCGGGTGGTGATTTCCGGCAAGATGGTGTCGGTGATGCATATGCTGACCGGGATGGGCCGGGGCGGGCTGGCGCCGGAACTGGCCGCGGCCTTCTATGAGATCGGCCCGGCCAGGAATGGTCGGCGGCTCGCCGACTGGCTGGCGACGCAGCATCAGGCCGGCCGGCTCGACATCGATGACCCGCATCTGGCGTCGGAGCACTTCTTCGGTATGCTGAACGGCAAGCTGCAGCTTCGCCAGTTGCTGTATGCGGCACCGCCCCCCGATGATGACGAGGCGGCGCGGCGTGTGGCGGCGGCGGTGACCCGCTTCATGAAGGCCTATGCGCCGGAGGTGCCGCCGGCGCGCTGACCGCGCCGGCATGTGCCCCCGCCACCGACAGATCCGGAGATTGTGCATGCGATGCTGGCAAGGTGATGCCCTGGGCTCGCCCGATGATTTCACCCTGGTCCGCCGGCCGTTGCCCGAGCCGCAGGCCGGTGAGGTGCGGATCGCGATCGAGGCCGTGGGTCTGGGCTATGTCGACGGGCTGATCGTTCATGGCCGCTATCAGATCCGGCCGCCGCTGCCCTATATCCCCGGCGGCGAGATCGCCGGCGTCATCGATGCGGTGGGGCCGGGGGTGAGCGGCCGGCGCCTGGGCGAGCGGGTGGCGGTCTGGCGGATGGGCGGCGGGCTTGCAACCCATGTGATCGTGCCCGAGGCCGAGGCGGAATGCCTGCCCGCCGGGCTCGACCTGGCCGATGCCGCGGCGATGCTGGTCGATTATCAGACGGTGCATTACGGATTGATCCGTCGCGGCGGGCTGATGGCCGGCGAGCGGGTGCTGGTGACCGGTGCCTCGGGCGGGGTCGGTGCGGCGGCGGTGCAGGTGGCGGCGCGGGCCGGCGCCGACGTCACGGCCATGGCCTCGACCGATGACGGCCGGGCCAGGGCGCTGGCGCTGGGGGCTGCCCGGACCATCGACGCCACCGACCCCGACATCCGTGCCCGCATCCGCGAGACCGTGCCGGGCGGCGTGATCGACATCGTGTTCGATCCGGTGGCGGGCCCGGCCTTCGAGCTGCTGTTCCGGTCGCTGGCCAAGGACGGCCGCCACCTGATCGTGGGCTTTGTCGGCGGGCCCATTCCGTCCCTGCCGGTCAATCTGCCGCTGCTGAAGAGTGCCGCCCTGGTGGGTGTGGAGATCCGGCATTTCCTGACCGCCCATGCCGAGCAGGCGGCCGCCGACCGGGCGGCGCTGTTCAGGCGGGTCGCCGCCGGCGATCTGGCGCCGCCGGCGCAGATGCGCTTTCCGCTCGCCCGCGCGCGGGACGCCCTGGCGGCGACGCTGGCCCGGGGCAAGGCCGGCAAGATCGTGGTTCAGCCGCAACGGGCGGACTGAGCCGTCACAGCGACAGGAAGAAGCCCACGAAGACCGGTGTCGCCAGGCTGACCGCGAAGCCGCTGGCCAGGGCCACCAGCCCGGCCTCGCGCCCGCCATGGATGGTGATGATGCCGAGCGACACGTCCATGGCGGTGGCGCCGGCCGATGCCACCGGCGCCATCGGGCCGAAGGCGCGCACCATCAGCCCGGCAAAGACCAGGGTGATGACCTCGCGGCTGATATTGGCCATCAGGGCCAGGGCGCCCATCGCCTCGCCCCGGGCCTCGGCGATCATCACCGCCGACAGGCTGTACCAGCCGAAGCCCGAGGCCACCGCCAGCACGTCGGCCGGCGCCATGTCGCCCAGCAGCGGCGAGACCAGTGCCGCACCGCCAAGCGTGCCGGCGATCACCGCCACCGGCAGGGCGATCGCGCGCGGCCCGGCGCGCCGCAGCCGGTCCCAGGCCGAGGGGTCGAGTGCCGTGCCGAGCCCGACCAGAAACACCAGCAGCATCAATGCGGGTTCGGTCGCCCAGGCGCTTTGTGCGGCAAGCTGCGGGGCCATGGCGCCGATCGCGATGCCGGCCAGATAGGCGCTGAGGATGATCAGGGTCATGATCATGGCTGGTCCTCGCGCGCATCGACGGGCCCGGCCCTGCGGCCGATCAGCCTCAACAGAACCAGGGTGACGGCGATCGAGCCCGCGACGGCGGCTGCCGAGATGATCACCGCCTTGAGCCCCGAGGCCGCGAGCGTGCGGGCGAGATCGGGCAGGGCGCCGGTGCCGATGCCCATCAGCACCAGCAGCACGACGATCGAGATCGTGGTCAGCCGGTCGACCGGGCGCTGAAGCCGCAGTCGGCGGCTGCGGAGCAGCCAGCCGGCGGCGAGGCCAAGCAAGAAGGCAAGGGCAAGGGCAAGCATGGGGGCGTCTCGATGGCGGGGCCGGGTGGGTACGGATCGGGCCGGGTGCGGATCAGGTGGGGCGGACCTTGATCGATCTTACGGTTGCAGGCAATGGGAAGTCGTGGCGGGCCGGACGTGAACCGGCTAGCATGCGGAAAAACAAACGTATGAATGCGGACCGGTCCGGCCGGCCGCCAAGGGAGGACTGCCTCAGATGGTCGAGATCACCCATCGTCGTGTCAATGTCGGCGAGGTCACCCTGCATATTGCCGAAGCCGGCGACCCCGAAAAGCCGGTGATGCTGTTCCTGCACGGCTTTCCGGAATTCTGGTATGCCTGGAAGGGCATGATGGGGCGGTTCGCGGCCGACTATCGCTGTGTCGCCCCCGATCTGCGCGGCTTCGGCGAAAGCGACGCCCCGGCCGAGGTGGAGGCCTATCGCGCCAAACATGTCGTTGGCGACATCAAGGGGCTGATCGAGGCGCTGGGCGTCGCCAAGGTGATCCTGGTCGCCCATGACTGGGGCGGCGCCGCCGCCTGGTTGTTCGCGATGAGCTTCCCTCAGATGATCGAGCGGCTGATCATCCTGAATTCGCCGCACCCGGCGACGTTTCAGCGCGAGTTGACGCGCAACCCCGATCAGATCCGCGCCAGCCAGTATTTCCGCCTGTTCCGCAGCCCTGAGGCAGAGGCGAAGCTGTCGGCCAATGATTTCGACTGGCTGTGGCGGTTCTCGATGAAGCCGGTCTACGAGAAGGGCATCCTGAACGATGCCGACAAGGCGGCCTATCTTGAAGCCTGGGGCCGCCCCGGCGCGCTCACCGGCGGGCTGAACTGGTATCGGGCCTCGCCGATCGATGTGGTGCCGGCCGGCACCCTGCCGGCTGAAAAGCCGCTGCTCGACCCCGCGAAATACGCGGTCACCCTGCCGGTGCTGGTGATCTGGGGACTGGGCGACACGGCGCTGGTGCCCGGCCTGATCGAGGGGCTGGAGATCTGGGTGCCGAATGTGACGATTGAGCGGGTGCAGCATGCAACCCATTGGATCGCCCATGAAGCCCCCGACGAGGTCGAGGCGGCGATCCGGCGGTTTCTCGCAACGAAGCCGACGACCGGAAAATAATTTCACGCAGGGCCATTTTTAGGAAATTAACAGGGCGCGAAAACGGGTATCCGGGTTGCAAATGATGCGTAACCCGGATTGCTCACGGCTGTTGATCTTGCTCAGGCCTGCGGTTCTGTCTATAGTGCACCGCACATAAAAATCGGCGCCGGCCGTGACGGACCAGGCGCGGGCGACGGAATGGAAAGGTCAGGCCCCATGACCGCGATCAGCGGCCTCTGCATCGAAGACATGACCGTGGGCATGGATGCCACGATCACCCACACCATCACCGATCAGGACGTGCGCGCCTTCGCCGATCTGTCGGGCGACCACAATCCCGTCCATCTGGACGAGGCCTTCGCGAAGACCACGCCGTTCAAGGGCCGCATCGCCCATGGCGCCTTCACCACGAGCTTGATTTCCGCGGTGCTGGGAACCAGACTGCCCGGGCCCGGCGCCATCCTGGTCGACCAGAGTTTCCGGTATCGCGCCCCGGTGCGGATCGGTGACACGGTGACCGCCCTGGTGCGGGTGCAAGAGGTCGACACCGCACGCCGGCGTGCGGTGCTGGCCACGGAATGCCGGGTTGGCGACACCCTGGTTGTCGACGGTATCACCAAGGTGATGGTGCCGGCCCGCCCGGCGGCGCTTGCCGCCGCCGGCTGACCTGCCGGCTTCATTGTGCTGCCGGCCTTGCCGTGCAGCAGGCGGCGGGGTGGCACAGCGGGGCGGCGTAACCGGCATTCCGCCCGAGACCCCACCGCGCCCGCCGGACGCGGCGGACGCCCCCACGCGACCCGAGGGGCGACCGCTGCGGCTTCGGGGGCCAGACAATGGACGGTGCATGCGGCTCTATCGACGTTTCGACGGCCTGCCGGCAGAGGCACGGGGGCTGTCTGTGGCCCTGGGGAATTTCGATGGCGTCCATCGCGGCCATCGCGCAGTGATCGGGGCCGCCGCATCGGCGGCGCGCCGGCTGGGCACGCGCCCGGCGGTGCTGACCTTCGAGCCGCATCCCCGCCAGGTGCTGCAGCCCGATCGCGCCCCCGGTCGCCTGCAGACCCCGTCCGACAAGCTGCGGGTGCTGGCGGCGGAGGCCATTCCCGCCGTGTTCATGCTGCGCTTCAGCAAGGCGCTGGCGGCGATGCCGGCCGAGGATTTCATCGATCGGGTGCTGCTGCGCGGCCTGCGCGTGGCGCATCTGGCGATCGGCCATGATTTCGTGTTCGGTCGCGGCCGGGGCGGCGATGCCAAGCTGCTGGAACAGGCGGCCCAGCGCCACGGCTTCGGCCTGTCGGTGGTGGAGCCGCGATCGATGGGCGACACCGTGTTCTCGTCGACCGCGATCCGCAAGGCGATCGCCGATGGCGACATGATCCGCGCCGGCCAGTTGCTGGGCCGGCCCTGGTCGGTGACCGGCCGGGTGCGCGGCGGCGACCGGCGCGGCCGCACCATCGGCTTTCCCACCGCCAACATCGCCATCGGCCGTTATGTCGAGCCGGCGACCGGGGTTTACGCGATCCGCGCCCATGTGGCGGCGGGGCGGGGCGCCGGCGGCGTGGCCCTGCCGGGCGGGCGCTATGACGGTGTCGCCAATTTCGGCCGCAGGCCCACCTTCGACAAACGCGACCTGCTGCTGGAGGCGCATCTGTTCGATTTCGCCGGCGACCTGTATGGCCGGCAGATCGAAATCGCCTTCATCGAGCGGATCCGCGCCGAACGCCGTTTCGACGGGATCGAGGCGCTGAAGGCCCAGATCGGCGCCGACAGCGAGCGCGCCCGCGGCCTGCTCGCCGATGCCGCCGACCGGCGCTATGGCTGATGGTGCGGGCGGCCATGCGCCGGTCGTGCTATGCCTGCGCCGCCGCCCGTGGCATGATGCGCGCCGCCCGGCTTCAGTGACCGGGCAGCCGACCCATCGCGTTTTCCTGTCGCGTTTCCCTCTGACCTTCAAGCCCGGAAGGGCCGGACCTCGATGAGCGTGGACTACAAAGCCTCGGTTTTTCTGCCCCAGACCCGTTTCCCGATGCGCGGCAACCTGCCGGCCAACGAGCCGGGCCTGCTCGACCGCTGGTCCGGCCAGGATCTGTATGCCCGGCTGCGCGAGGACGGCGAGGGGCGCGAGCGTTTCGTGCTTCATGACGGCCCGCCCTATGCCAATGGCCATCTTCATATCGGCCATGCGCTGAACAAGATTCTGAAGGACGTGATCAGCCGCTGCCAGCAGATGCAGGGCCATGACGCGCCCTATGTGCCGGGCTGGGACTGCCACGGCCTGCCGATCGAATGGGAGATCGAGAAGCGCTATCGCGAGAAGGGGCTGAACAAGGACGAGGTGCCGCTGGTGGAATTCCGCCGCGAGTGCCGCGAGTTCGCCAGCCACTGGATCGATGTGCAGCGCGCCGAGTTCAAACGCCTGGGCGTGCTGGGCGATTGGGAGCGGCCCTATCTCACCATGACCTTCGATGCCGAGGCGCAGATCGTGCGCGAACTCGGCAAGTTCCTGCTGACCGGCCAGCTTTATCGCGGGCCGCAGGCGGTGATGTGGTCGCCGGTGGAAAAGACCGCGCTGGCTGAGGCCGAGATCGAGTATCACGACAAGACCTCGACCACGATCACGGTGCGTTTCCCCATCGTGACCGCCAGCCATCCGGCGCTTTCGGGGGCGTCGGTGCTGATCTGGACCACCACCCCCTGGACCATTCCCGGCAACCGCGCCGTGGCCTATGGCCCCGATCTGGACTATGTGGCGATCCGGCCGGTGGCGGTCGCCGACGGGGCGCAGGCGCGGGTGGGCGAGGTGCTGGTGCTGGCCGAGGCGCTGGCCCCGGCCGTGCTGGCCGATGCCGGTATCACCGCTCATGAGGTGGTGGCGACCTTCAAGGGCACGGCGTTCGAGGGCACGGTCTGCGCCCATCCGTTCCGTGGCCAGGGCTATGATTTCGACGTGCCGCTGCTGCCCGGCGACCATGTGACGACCGAACAGGGCACCGGTCTGGTTCACACCGCCCCCGGCCATGGCGAGGAAGACTTCATTCTGGGCCGGACCTTCGGGCTTGAGGTGCCGGACACGGTGGGCGAGGACGGCGTCTATACCGAGACCGTGCCGATCTTCGCGGGCGACCATGTGTTCAAGGTCGACGACCGGATGTGTCAGGCGCTGGCCGATGCCGGCGCGCTGCTGGCCCGGGGCAGGCTGCGCCACAGCTATCCGCATTCCTGGCGGTCGAAGGCGCCGGTCATTTTCCGTGCCACCCGCCAGTGGTTCATCTCGATGGAGCAGTCGAAGCTGCGCGAGAAGGCGCTGGCGGCGATCGACCGGGTGCGCTGGGTGCCCGAGACCGGCCGCAACCGCATCCGCTCGATGGTGGAAAGCCGGCCCGACTGGCTGGTGTCGCGTCAGCGCGCCTGGGGCGTGCCGATCACGGTCTTCGTCGACAAGGCGACCGGCGAGCCACTGCGCGACCCCGAGGTTCTGGACCGGATCGCGGTCGCGGTGGCGGAAGAGGGGGCCGAGGCCTGGTACACCCGCGACCCGGCCGAATTCCTGGGAGCCGGCCGCAATCCGGCCGATTACGAGCAGGTCACCGACATCCTGGACGTCTGGTTCGACAGCGGCTCGTCGCATGCCTTCACCCTGGAAGGCCGCAACGATCTGAAATGGCCGGCCTCGCTGTATCTGGAAGGCTCGGACCAGCATCGCGGCTGGTTCCAGTCGTCGCTGCTCGAAGCCTGCGGCACCCGCGGCACGGCGCCGTATGAAGCGGTGCTCACCCACGGTTTCGTGCTCGACGGCGAAGGCCGCAAGATGTCGAAATCGGTCGGCAACGTCATCGCGCCGCAGCAGGTGATCGAGCAATACGGCGCCGATATCCTGCGGCTGTGGGTGGTGTCGGCGGATTATTCGCAGGATGTGCGGATTTCCAAGGACATCCTGTCGTCGCAGGCCGATGCCTATCGCCGGCTGCGCAACACCTTCCGCTATCTGCTGGGCGCGCTCGACGGCTTCTCGGATGACGAACGGCTCGACCTCGACCAGATGCCCGAGCTGGAGCGCTTCGTGCTGCACCGGCTGTGGGAACTGGACGTGCAGATCCGCAAGGCGATCGCGGCCTATGACTTCCACAGCATGGCGACCCTGCTGCACAATTTCTGCGCGGTCGACCTGTCGGCGTTCTATTTCGACGTCCGCAAGGACGTGCTGTATTGCGATGCCCCCGACAGCATCCGCCGGCGCGCGACCCGCACGGTCATGGATCTGCTGTTCGACCGGCTGACGGTGTGGGCGGCGCCGATCCTGGTGTTCACCGCCGAGGAAGCCTGGCTCGCCCGCTTCCCCGAGGGCACGGCGCCCGAGGGCGAAAGCGTGCACCGCCGGGTATTCCCCGACACGGTCGATGGCTGGCGCGACGACACCCTGGCCGACCGCTGGCGCCGGGTGCGCCAGATCCGCCGGGTGATCACCGGGGCGATCGAGGTCGAGCGCCGCGAGAAGCGGATCCGCGCCAGCCTTGAGGCGCATCCCACCGTGTGGCTGGCGCCCGAACATGCCCACGCCTTCGACGGGCTGGACGTGGCCGAGCTGTCGATCACCTCGGCGGCGACGCTTGCCACCGGCGCGGGCGAGGCCCCGGCCGATGCCTTCCGGATGGAGGATGTGCCCGGCGTCGCCGTGGTGGTGGGGCGCGCGGCGGGCGAGAAATGCGCCCGCTGCTGGCAGGTGCTGCCGGATGTGGGCGTGAATGCCGACCATCCCGCCCTGTGCGGGCGCTGCGCGGATGCGGTGTCTCATGGCTGACCACCGGCTGGCGTCACCGGTGGGCGGTCTGGACCATCAGGCGATGCGGGCCCGCGGCCGCCGCATGCTGCTGATCGGGTTTGTCGGCGTGCTGGTGATCGATCAGATCACCAAGCAGGTGGTGCTGGCGGCCTTCGACATGCCGGGCGACGGCGTGGTGGTGACCTTCTTTTTCAACCTGATCCTGGTGTTCAATCGCGGCGTCAGTTTCGGTATGTTGGCACAGCATGGTGAACTGGCGCGCTGGGGGCTGACGGTCCTGGCGGCGGTGGTTGCCCTGGTGCTGATCCGCTGGGGCTGGCGGGGCGAACGGGCCTGGACCGCGCTGGGGCTGGGCCTGGTGGCGGGTGGTGCGATCGGCAATGCGCTCGACCGGGTCCGGATCGGCGCGGTGGTCGATTTCCTCGATCTTCACTATGCCGGCTGGCACTACCCGGCCTTCAATATCGCCGATGCCGGCATCACGCTCGGCGTCGTCCTGCTGCTGATCGACGGCCTGTTCGGCCGCGATCCGTCAGAGCAGGCCCGGTCCTGACACCGCCCGCCCGGGTGATGTCGACATGTCATTGGTAGCCGTTCGGGCCGCGCCATTCCGGTGCCGGCCGACGGGATGAGGGAGCAGACCGCATGAGCCGCCTGACCGCGCTGTCGGTGATCGCGATCCTGAGCGTCGGCCTCGCCGCCTGCGATACGGCGCGCGAGACCCTGGGGCTGAACAAGCGGGCGCCCGACGAATTCGCCGTCGTGCCCCGCGCACCGCTTGTGCTGCCGCCCAATTACGACCTGCGCCCGCCGGAGCCCGGCATGGCCCGCCCGCAGGAACAGACGCCGGCCCAGACCGCGCGCGCGGCCCTGACCGGCAATGCCGTGCCCGGCACGGCCCCCACCGGCGGCAGCGAGATCGAGCAGGCGGTGCTGGCCGCAACCGGCGCCGACCGCGCCGATCCCGGCATCCGATCGACGATCGCCCAGGAAAACACCCAGTTGGTTGAGGCCAGCGACAGTTTTGTCGACAGCCTGCTGTTCTGGCAGGAGCAGCCGCAGCCGGGCACGGTGATCGATGCCGGCGCCGAGCAGCGCCGCCTGCAGAGCAATCAGGCGGTGGGTCGCGCGGCGACCGATGGCGAGAGCCCGATCATCGAGCGCAAGCGTCGTGGTCTGCTGGAAGGCATTTTCTGAGCCCGGCATTGGCCGGTGGTGCTGCCGCCGCCGGTCATCCGGCGGGTATGACATAACCGGGCACCCGGCGGCGGGGGGTTGCGCCGGCCGCCGCACCGGCCCATCCTTTGATGCGGCCGCATGCCACCCGGCCGGCCGATCAACGAGGAGACGACGCTTGCCTGCGTCACTACCCCCCGCCGAGCGTCCCCGCCGCCGCGGGCGGCGGACCGCGCCGCTGTTCGCCGCGTCTGTGGGCCTGATGATGCTGATGGCGACCGGGCTGGCCGCGCCGCTGGCTGCCGCTCAGCCATCTGCCGCTCAGCCAGCCGCCGCGTCACCCGCGGCCGTGCCGCCGCCATCGGTGGCGGCCGCGACGGCCGCCGCCGCCGCCAAGGCCGCCACCCCGCTTCTGGGTGCCCGGACGCGCACGCTCGACAACGGCCTTCAGGTTGTGGTGGTTGAAGACCATCGCATGCCGGTTGTGTCGCATATGGTGTGGTATCGGGTGGGCAGCGCCGACGAACCGCCGCGCCGGTCGGGCATCGCCCATTTCCTGGAACATCTGATGTTCAAGGGCACCGATCAGGTGGCCGGCGACGAGTTCTCGCGGCTCATCGCCGAGAATGGCGGTCGTGACAATGCCTTCACCTCGTATGACTTCACCGCCTATTACCAGAACATCGCCGCCGACCGGCTGGATCTGGTGATGCGTCTGGAAGCCGACCGGATGACCGGGTTGAAGCTGACGCCGGAAGACACCCGGACCGAGCTTCAGGTGGTGATCGAAGAACGCCGCAGCCGCACCGACAACGACCCGCAGGCGCGGTTTTCGGAAGCTTATCGCGCCATGCTCTATGGCGGCCATCCCTATGGCCGGCCGGTGATCGGCTGGAGCGCGGAACTGCCGACGCTTAACCGTGACGACGCGCTGGCCTTCTATAAGGCCCATTACCGGCCATCGGCTGCCATCGTGGTGGTGGCGGGCGATGTTCAGGCCGCGGACGTGTTCAAGCTGGCCGAGGCGACCTATGGCCGGGTGGCGAATGACGGCCCCGCCCCCGACGATGCGGCACCCGGTGCCGGCGCGGGGGTCGGTGTTGCCAATGATGCCGCGGCGATCGAGGCCCACCGTCTTCGCCCGGCGCCGGCACCGCTGATCGGCGACCGGCGGCTGGTGCTGGCCGAGGCCGGGGTGGCCTCGCCGACCTGGCGCCGGTCGTGGCTGGTGCCCGGGGCCGAGAGCTTCGGCCGCGACCGCGAGGAAGCGCTGGACCTGTTCCTGTTCGCGATGGGGGGCGGATCGAATTCGCCGCTCTATCGCCGGCTGGTGGTGGCCGAGGGCGTGGCGGTTCAGGCCGGCGCGTTCTATTCCGGCGCCCGCGACGAAGGCCAGGTGATGATCTATGCGGCCCCGGCACCGGGCGTGTCGGTGGCGGCGCTGGAAGCGGCCGTCGAGGCGGCGGTGGCCGATCTGCTGAAGGATGGCGTGCCCGCCGATGTGCTGGAACGCGCCCGCACCCGGATGCTGGCCGACGCGGTCTATGCCCGCGACAGCGTGTCGTCGACCGCCAATCTGGTTGGGGGCGCTCTGGCCACCGGCGAGACGCTGGACCGGCTGGAAACCTGGCCGGAGCGGATCGCCGCCATCACCGGCGAACAGGGGCTTGAGGCCGCGCGCGCGGTGATGGCGCCGCCCGCCGGCACCGCCACCGGCATCCTGCTGCCCGAAGGTCTGGGGGTCGACGATCCGGCGCCGGCGGTGGCCTCTGCGGCCAGTGCCGCGCCGTCCAGCGAAGGAACCGTCCATTGATCGGCCTGCCCCATATGTCAGCGTTTCGTCACGGGCGGGCATCGCAGTTTGCCCGTATCATCCCTGCCATCGTCCTGGTGGCTCTGGTGGCGGTGATCGGATCGGTGCCGGCGCGCGCGCTGGAGATCCGCACCCTGAAGAGCCCTGAGGGCATTCCCTTCTGGCTGGTGCAGGTGCAGGAGCTGCCGGTGGTCACGGTCGATTTCGCCTTCAAGGGCGGCACGGCACTGGAGCCCGCGGACAAGGCCGGTGTGGCGACGCTGGCATCGGGCCTGCTGGTCGAAGGTGCTGGCGATATGGACGGCCCGGCCTTTCAGGACGCATTGGCGGCACGGGCTGTCGAATTTTCCACCAATGTCAGCCGCGACCGGTTTTCGGGCAGTTTCCGCAGTCTGGCGACGGTGGCGCCGGATGCGGCCGATCTGGTCGGGCTGGCCCTGACCCGGCCGCGTTTCGATGCCGAGGCGATGGAACGCGATCGCCAGCAATTGCTGGTCGGGCTGGCGCGGGATGCCGAAAACCCGCAGGTCATCGCCTCACGCAGCCTGCTGGAGGGCTTGTTCCCGGCCGATCCCTATGGCCGCCCGGACGAGGGCACGCCCGAAACCATGAGCGCCATCCAGCGCGACGATCTGATGGCCTATGCCGGCGCACAGTTCACCCGCGCGCGGCTGACGGTGGGTGTCGTGGGTGACATCACGCCCGAGGCTGCGGGTCAGGTGGTCGATCGGGCCTTCGCCGCCCTGCCGGCGGGCGAGGGTGACGTGATGACCCGGCCGGTGGAGCCCGCCTTCTTCGGCGAGACCGTGGTCGACCGGCCGATCCCGCAGACCGTGATCACTTTTGCGCTGCCGGGTATTCGCCGCAACGACCCCGGCTGGTTTCCGGCCTTCGTGATGAACCATATTCTGGGCGGCGGCACCTTCACGGCGCGGCTGTTCAAGGAGGTCCGCGAGGCGCGGGGCCTGGCCTACAGCGTCGGCACCACGCTGTTCCCGCTGGACCGTGCCGGGCTGATCTATGGCTATGCCGCCACCCGCAACGACCGCGCGCGGGAAACGGTGCAGGTGATCCGCGAGCAGATCAGCCGCTTCGTCGCCGAAGGCCCGACCGAGGCCGAGCTTGCCGGCGCCAAGAAATTTCTCACCGGTTCCTTCCCGCTCAGCCTGGATGGCAGCGGGGCCGTGGCCGGGCTGCTGGTGACCATGCAGATCCACAACCTGCCGCCGGCCTATCTCGACAATCGCAGCGCGCTGATCGAGGCGGTGACCGCCGACGATGTGAAGCGGGTGGCCGCACGTCTGCTCGATACCGATCGTCTGGCGGTGGTGATGGTGGGGCAGCCGGCCCCGGCCGAGGCCGGACATGCCGCCATGGCCTCGCCGCCATCCGATGCCCCGCCGTCATCCGGGGCATCGTCCACGTCGCATTGACCGTTCGCGCCTGGCCGATTTTCCGCCGTCAATGATGTCCCAAGGACAAGACACCCGCATCATGCCCAACACACTGCCGTTCACCATCGACTTCGCCGGATGCCCGGCCGACCCGTCATCGGACCGGAGCGCGCTTCTCGACCAGACCCGTCAGGCGCTGGACCGTCTGCATGGCTGGCAGGCGGACGGCACCCTGCCGCTGCTGAACCTGCCCGCCGCCCGCGATGATCTGGCGGCGCTGGCGCCGGTGGTGGCGCGCTGGCGACAGGAGGCAAGCGACGTTCTGGTGCTGGGCATCGGCGGGTCCAGCCTTGGTGCTCAGGCGCTGCTGGAATTGCGGGATCCGGCCGATCGGGGGCCGCGCATCCACACCCCCGACAATGTCGACCCGGTGAGCTTCCGGCGGCTGATCGACGGGCTCGACTGGACCGGCACCCGGTTGCTGGCGGTCTCGAAATCGGGCGGGACGGTGGAAACCGTGGCCCAGCTACTGCTGATCCTGGACCGGATGGAAGCCGCGATCGGTCGCGACGACACCGCGGCGCGGCTGGTGGTGATCGCCGAACCCGGCAATTCGCCGCTGCGCCAGATCGCCAATGATTACGGCGTCGAGACCTTCGACCACGACCCGGATGTCGGCGGCCGGTTCTCGGTGCTGTCGCTGGTGGGGTTGATGCCGGCAATGTTGGGCGGCGTGGATGCGGCGGCCGTGCGCGAAGGGGCGGCGGCGGTGCTGGAGCAGGCCTTTGCCGGTGGCGATCCGGCCGGTATCCCGGCGGCGATGGGTGCCGCGGTCGCGGCTGGGCTGATGCGCCATCACGGCGTGTCGCAGGCCGTCCAGTTCGGTTATGTCGACCGGCTGGCGCGGTTCGGTGAATGGTGGCGGCAGTTGGTGGGCGAAAGCCTGGGCAAGCAGGGCATCGGGCTGGCGCCGGTCTTCGCCCGTGGCGCCACCGACCAGCACAGCCAGCTTCAGCTGTATCTGGATGGCCCCCGCGACAAGCTGGTGACGGTGATCGAGCCGCCGGCGGAACAAAGCCCGGCCTGGCGGATCCGCCCCGAGGCCGCGGCCCGTTACGGCGTCGACTATCTGTCGGGCCGCAGCCTGGGCGACCTGATCGCGGCCGAGGCGCGGGCGACCGCATCGTCGCTGATCGCCGAAGGCCGCCCGACGATCTGCATGCGGCTGGATGCGGTGGATGCCCGCACCATCGGTGCGCTGATGATGAACGCGATGCTGGAGACCATCCTGCTGGCCGACCTGCTGGCGGTCGATCCGTTCGACCAGCCGGCAGTGGAGAAGGGCAAGATCCTGACCCGCGAATATCTCGCGGCCCTGGGCTGAGGCGGCGGCCAGCCGGTCATGTCACAGATCCGCCGCCTGCCCGAGACGCTGGTCAACCGCATCGCCGCCGGCGAGGTGGTGGAACGGCCGGCGGCTGCGGTGAAGGAACTGGTCGAGAACGCCATCGATGCCGGCGCCACCCATATCGAGGTGGCGTTGGGCGGTGGCGGCCGCAGCCTGATCGCGGTCGGCGATGACGGCATCGGCATGGATGGCGAGGATCTGGAGCTTGCCGTCGATCGCCATGCCACATCGAAGCTGGCCGACGACACCCTGGTCGAGATCGACACGCTGGGCTTCCGGGGCGAGGCCTTGCCATCGATCGGCGCGGTCAGCCGGATGAAGATCACCAGCCGGCGCAAGGGCGCCGATGCGGCGGTCGAGATCGCCGTCGAGGGCGGGCTGAAAGGCCAGACCCGGCCGGCGGCGGGGCCCGTGGGCACACGGGTCGAGGTGCGCGACCTGTTCTATGCCACCCCGGCGCGGCTGAAATTCCTGAAATCGGAGCGGGCCGAGACCCAGGCGGTGGCCGATGCGCTGCGCCGGCTGGCGATGGCCTATCCGGAGATCGGCTTCAGCCTGACCGATGGCGAGCGGCGGATCTTCGCCTTCCGCCCTGAGGCGGGGCTTGGCGCCGCGGCGCGCCTGGCGCGACTGGCCCGGATCATGGGCCGCGACTTCGCCGAGAATGCCCTGGAGATCGAGGCCGAGCGCGACCTGATCCGCCTGGACGGCCATGCCGGGCTGCCGACCCTGAACCGTGGCACGGCGCAGCACCAGTATCTGTTCGTGAACGGCCGGCCGGTGCGCGACCGGTTGATGCAGGGGGTGGTCCGCGCCGCCTATCAGGATCTGCTGGCCCGCGACCGGCATCCGATGGTGGCGCTGTTTCTGACCGTGCCGTCGGCGCTGGTGGATGTGAACGTGCACCCGGCCAAGGCCGAGGTGCGGTTCCGCGAGCCGCAACTGGTACGCGGGCTGATCATCGGGGCGCTGCGCCACGCGCTGGCCGAGGCCGGCCACCGGGCGGCGACAGCCTTGGGCGGCATCGGCGGCCTTGGTGCCGCCAACCGCGCCAATCTGCCCTTCGGGTCATCCACAGGATCGTCCACAGATTTGCCAACAGGGTCATCCACAGGGATGTCCACAGATCTGCCCACAGGCGGCGGCGATCAGGCGTCGCTATGGGCCGCCGCCCGACAGGCCGCCGCCGGCATTCTGCCGCCACGGTTGAGCACTGCCGCAGCCGGCAGGGCCACGGCCTTCTGGGCACCGCCGTCAGCCGATGATCAGGGGCTTGCCGATCCGCCGACGCCGGGCATGGACCTGGACCCGCTGGCACCGCCGGCCGCGCGCGGGGCAGCACCGGCCGCCGCCGGCCCGGTGGATGCGGCTTTGCGCGCCCATCCGCTGGGTGCGGCGCTGGCTCAATTGCACGACACCTATATTCTGGCCGAGACCGATCATGGGCTGGTGGTGGTGGATCAGCACGCGGCCCATGAGCGGCTGGTTTATGAACGCATGAAGCGCCACATGGCGGAGGCCGGCGTGCCCTCGCAGGGCCTGCTGCTGCCCGAAGTGGTGGATCTGGACGAGGCCGCGGCCGATGCGCTGGTCCGGCGGGCGCCGGAACTGGCCCGCATGGGGTTGGATATCGAGGCTTTCGGACCGGGGGCGGTGCTGGTGCGGGGCGTGCCGGCGCTTCTGGGGCGGGTGGATGCCCGCGGCCTGATCCGCGATCTGGCCGATGAGATCGCCGAGTATGACGACACCCTGGCTCTGGCCGACCGGCTGGAGGCGGTGTGTTCCACCATGGCCTGCCATGGCAGCGTCCGTGCCGGCCGCACGCTGTCGGTGCCTGAAATGAACGCCCTGCTGCGCGAGATGGAGATCACGCCCCATTCCGGTCAGTGCAATCATGGCCGGCCGACCTGGGTGTCGCTGGATCGCGGCGCCATCGAGCGGTTGTTCGGGCGGCGGTGAGCGGGGTGGATCGCAGAACATGCCGCCAATGCTGACACGGCTGCGGGCCGGGCTGCTGGCGGCGATGCTGCTGCTGCCGCTGACCACCGGCTGCGCCGTGCCGGCGGTGTACGACGTCGCCGATGCCGGCGGCGTGGTGCTGCTGGACGACCGGGTGCTGCGACCGGATGACGGGCCGCGCGGCATTCCCATGGGCGGCTTGTCCGAGATTGCCGGCGACGGCGACGGCGGCTATGTGTTGATCAGCGATGATCGTGGCGAGTATGGGCCGCCCCGGCTGCTGACCATGACCATCGATTTCGATCTGGCGCGACAGCGCTTCCGCATCGGCGCCCGCGACTGGCTGCCGCTGGTGACCGGCACCGCCGATGGCATGACCCCGCCCGCGACGATCGATGGCGAGGCATTGCGGATCGTGCCGGGCAGCGGCGAGCGTCTGTGGTCGTCGGAAGGGCGGATCTGGGACGGCGTGCCGGCGGCCCTGTATCTGAGCGATGCCGACGGCCGGCTGTTGCGGCAGTTGGACCTGCCGGCCTATTTCCGCCCCGATAAGCCCCGGGGCTGGTCGGGGCGCGGCATGCGGCCGAACAAGGCGTTCGAGGCGATCGACGTCACGAAGGATGGCCGCCAGGCGGTGGCCATGCCCGAGGACGTGCTGATGCAGGAGATGACCGACGAGAATGGCCGCACCGGCATCCCTGTGCGGGTGATGCGCTTCGATCTGGCCAGCGGCCGGCCGATCGGCGCCCATGTCTATCGGCTGGACCCGTTTCCCGATCCGGGGCCGGACGGCGCGCCCGGCGGCATCAATGCCAATGGCGCGGTGTCGATGCTGCTGCTGGATGATGGCCGCTATCTGGTCTTGGAACGGGCCTTCCTGAAGGCCTATGGTGTCCGGATCCGGTTGTATCTGGCCGATCCCGCTGGCGCGGATGATGTGCTGGCCATCGACACCCTGAAGAACAGGCGGTATCGCGCCGCGTCGAAGCGACTGATCGGGGATCTGATCGGCGCGGGCCTGCGCGCCGACAACTGGGAAGGCATGGCGTTCGGGCCGGAGCTTCCTGATGGCCGAAAGACCCTGGTTCTGGTGTCGGACGACAATTTCAACCGTCTGTTTCAGTCCACGATCATTGCCTGGATCGCGCTTCCGCCTCTCGATTGATGCGAAGACGCAATCAAAGGTTGATGGTGTGGACAGCATCCTGCCGGTTCGGAATGCAACTTTTACGTTTTATATGGGTGAACATATTGACCATGACGCGGATGCGTCAGACATTCCGGTCAATAGGTTTCGCAATCCGTGCAATATTCTACTTCAAATAGCGGCCCTTGGTGTCGATGGGCGCCATTCCGGACCGCCTGTCGTGCCGCATCATCGGATCGACAGGCGGACTGTGCCGGGCTGTCGGTTGAGGTGGGCCGGTGCGTGCCAGCATTGACCGGGACCGATCATGACCATCAGGGCCGTTGCCGTTTCCGCCCCCGACTGGGTGGCGGGTGTGAAGGATCAGCGCGCGCTCAACAGCCGCGATGCTGCCAGTCTGTATAATGCCTGCCGGGTTGCTGCCGCCGAGGCAGCCGCCGGCATTGGGCCGTGGGGCCTGTCGAACTGGGCGGGTGGTGACGCCCGCGCCAGCCGTTCGGCCGCCCGCGCCGCCACGCTGCTGATGTATTCCATGGACGATATGGCGGCGCTTCGCGCCATTCTTGCCCGTGAACAGCCGAACCTGCTGCTGATCGGCGCCATGTCGCTGTGCCTGCCGGGGGCCATCGCCTGTGCGGTCGCTGCCCGCGACATGCTGGGCGACCGGGTGGCGATCGTGCTGGGCGGGCGCCATGCCAGCGAAACGGTGTGGCTGGCCGATCCCCGCACCCGCCGGTCGTCGACCCTGCGGCGCCATGTGGCGGCGCCGCTGGACCTGATCCATGCCGGCCGTATCCCGCCGGTGTTCGATGCCGTGGCCATGGGGGATGGCGAATATCTGATCGCGGCGCTGGGCCGGGCGGTGGATGCGGCCATGTCGCGCGGGTTGCATCCGGCGGCGCTGTTCGGCGAGATCGAGCCCGCCACCCCGGGCGACTGGATCCTGGGGCTGAACGACCGGGGGCGGCCCGGCTATCTGGTGTCGCAGGCGGTGCCGATGGATTACGCGGCGCTGCCCGCGCCATCGCGGATGTTCGGTGTGGGCGGGGCGTTCGGTGTGTTCGGCGGGCGTATGACCGCCCATGTGTTCAGCGATATCGGCCGCGGCTGCGTCTATGATTGCGGCTTCTGTTCTGAACGCGCCTCGGCCACCGGCGGGGTGCGCGACCTTGCCAACAGCGGCGACCGGTTGTATCGCCAGTTGCGCGATGCCGCCGTGACCATCGCCGAGGACTGGCCCGGGTGCTGCGCCAGCGCGTTCTGCGAGGATTCGGTGCTGCTGGGCGGCGCCAACCGGCTGATCGACCGGTTCTGCACCCTGATGGAACGTCAGCCCCTCGATATCCGCTTCGGCGGCCAGTTGACCATCGACCAGATCCTGGCGCGGCCCGCCGAGGTGGCGCGTCTGGCCCGTGCCGGCCTATCCTATGTCTTCATCGGTGTGGAAACGCTGTCGCCGGAGGAGATCGGGGGGATGAGCAAGGATGTCGGCCGCAAGCGGTCGTCCTGGACCGACCGGATGCATCAGGCCTTCGACATTCTGGGCGCCGCCGGCATCGATTGCGGCTGCGCGGTGCTGTTCGGGCTGGGAGAACGTCATGACAGCCGGCTGGCGCTGCTCGACCGGCTCGACCGTTTCCGCCGCAGCCATGGCGTGCCCGATCCGATCAGCCTGAACTGGGCGGTGCAGCACCCGCTCTGTGGCGAGGACGGTGGCGCCAACTATGACTATGTCGACTGGGGAACCCCTGACGGTCCGTATCTGGACCTGTTCCACAATTTCGGCGAGGCGTCGCTGCGCTATCCGCTGCCCCATGTCGGGCGCCCGCGTCTGAACGAGGTGGCCGAGGTGGTGGCTGCGGCGGATGCCGTGCGCCGTGTGCCGGTCGGCGGACGGATGGCGTCGTGAGCGGGGCTGACCGGACGGATAATGGCGGCGGCGATCGACCGATGTCGCCGTCGGAACCTCTGTCTCGACGGCGCCAGGGCACCCGCATCGCCCAGGGCGCCCGCTTCCCGCTGGGTTGCGTGGAAACACCTGTGCCACCGGTGACCGAGGCCACCACGGTGCTGTTCGCCGATATCGACGCCATGGCGCCGGTCGACCGCGACAGCCTCAGCCGACAGGGCCATGACCCGTTCGACGGCTTCTATTACGGCGCGGTCGGCACACCGTCATCGGGCGCGCTGGCGCGGATGGTGGCGGGGGCCGGCGGCGCCGGTCATGCGGTGATCACGCCCGCCGGGCTGTCGGCCTTCATCGCCGCCCTCTGGGCCTGTGTGAAGCCGGGGCAGCGGGTGCTGGTCTCGGACGCCGTCACCTATTCGCTGCGCTGGCATCTGGACCGACGCGCGGCCCTGGCGGGCATCGGGGTGGATTATTTCCCGCCCGGCATCGGCGCCGGCATTGCCGGGTTGATCCGGCCCGAGACCCGGCTGGTCTGCGTGGAAAGCCCGGGCGCCTTCACCTTCGAGGTCGAGGATCTGGCGCCGCTGGCGGCGGCGGTTCATACAGCCGGCATCCGGCTGCTGGTCGACGATACCTGGAGCGCCGGCCTGCATTGCCGACCGATCGATCACGGCGCCGATCTGGTGTTGTACTCGCTGGCCAAGCTGCATGCCGGCATCGCCGGGGTGTCGCTGGGCGCGGTGCTGACCAACGACCGCGCGCTCTATGAGGATATCCTTGAGGAAACCGCCCTTCAGGGCATGGCGGTATCGGCCGATGCCACCCAGAAGGCCAGTGTCGCCTGTCAGACGCTGGCGGTTCGGCTGGCGGCACAGGACCGCAGCATCCGACGGGTGATGGCGGCGGTGTCGGCCATGGCGCCGGCGGGGCTGCGGCTATTGCATCCGGCGATCGAAACCCACCCTGGCCACGCAATCTGGCGGCGCGACTTTACCGGCGCCGGCAGCCTGTTCTCGATCGTGGTCGAAGGCGGCAGCCCCGCCGATGCCGCGGCCATCGGTCGCGGGCTGGCCCTGTTCCGTCCCGGCTATGGCTGGGGCGGGGCGGTCAGCCTGCTCTCGCCCTTCGTCGCGGGCGAGGGGCGCACGGTGTCTTGCCCGCCGGTGGACGGCGCGGGTCTGCGGCTCTATGTCGGCCTTGAGGATGCCGATGACCTGGCGGAGGATCTGTGCGCGGCCGTGGAACAGGCGGCGCGGGCCGGCGGGTAGGACGAGAGCAGTCCACACCCAACCCGTAAAGTGTCGCTTTACGCAGAACGAAGTTTGCGGGTATTGTGGCGGATGAGAATCAGGACGGTTATCCACAACGGATTACGTCGTTTGATCGATAAAGACGATGTTGGTGGCCTGCCGCCCGCAGTCGTGCCAAAGCTGAGGAACATGATATCGTTCCTGGAAGCGATGAGCGATGTCGACGAACTAAAGAGCATACCGCATTAGAGCAGATCCCGATCAGATGGGACCACCTGATCGGGTTGAGATGCTCGCTAACACAATACCTTAGAGGAAGTTCCTTGAGCCAGAGCGAACGGAATTTCCTCTGGCACGCCCGTCTGTTGACTGGTGATCGCAAGGGCTACTGGGCGCTCTATGTCACGCGGAATTGGCGGCTGACCTTCAAGGTGGATGATGTCCAGATTGAGATCATCGATCTGGACTATCAAGATTATCATTAAAGCGGACGTATAGTTCGTTTAGAGCGCGCCGTTCGACAGGAGATGGCAATGACCGTGATGCAGGGCATTCGCATGAAGATGCCGGGTCATCCTGGCGGATTTTTGAAGAGTGAGATTCTGGAGCCGCTGTCGCTGTCGGTAACGGAGACGGCACGTGTGCTTGGCGTAACACGGCCGGCCCTGTCGGCGCTTTTAAACCAGCGTGCACAGCTGTCGCCCGAGATGGCGTTGCGGATCGAGAAGGCGTTCGGTGTGTCGATGGACACGTTGATGCGGATGCAGACCAATTATGATATCGCCCGGGCTCGCCTGCATGCAGACGAACTTGATGTTCTGCCCTATGCAGGCCGGCGGGATGTGGCTGAGTCGCCGGCGTGATCAGCGCCGCCGGCGGCGGATGAAGCGGACCAGGAATGTCAGCACCAGCGCCACCGGCAGCAGGGCGGGCAGCATGCCGATCAGCCAGACCAGCAGGCTCAGCCCGTCGCGGAAGGCGTCGATCAGCCCGGCGATCAGGTCGCGGCCCAGCCCCTTGAACGGGTCGAGCAGGCCGGGGCCGGTGGCGGGCGCCATCACCTGGACCCGGTAAAGGTCGCGGCTGATGCGGTTCTCGATCCGGCCATAGTCGCCTGTGGCCAGTTCCAGCCGGGTCTGGGTGTCGGCGATTTCACGGCTGAGGGTGATGAGGTCTTCAAGCGTGGCGTCGGGCCGCTCATACAGGCCCTGGAGCCGGTCGCGATGCTGGCGCAGCAGGGCCAGCCTGCGGCTGACATCCACCACCTGATCCGACAGATCCTCGGCGGCGGTCTGGCGTTCCAGCGCCTCGCCCTCGGCGATACCGGCGAGATAGCCGTCCATCACCTCGACCCCGGGCTTGGGCAGGCGCGCTTCAAAGGCGCCGCCGATCTCGGGGCCGTCGATGCGCACCGACAGCATGGTGCAGCCCGACATGTCGCGGCAGATCTGGCGCAGACGCTCTATATGGCGGCCCGGGTCGGTCACGGTCAGGCGCCGGTCATGGGTATAGGCCAGCCGTTCTTCCGGTTCCCGCTCTTCCAGGCCGGCCGTCGCGGCTTCGCCCGATGCGGGCGCTTCCGGCGCCTGCATGCCATTGCCTGCAGGGCCGGCGATCTTCGACATCATCGGCGCCGGTGGGGCGGCCGCGATGCCGCGTGACATGCCGCCCTGGCCGCTGGTTCCGCCGCTGCCATTGTCGTCGGGGTCGCAGGCGGCAAGCGAGATGGCGAGCAGGCCCGCCAACAGCACGCGGCGCAGGATCATGACCGGGGCTCCGCCGCGATGTCGGTATCGGCGCCCGCATCTTCGTCGTTGCCAGTGTCCTCGTCGATACGCGCGTCCTCGTCGATACGCGCGTCCTCGTCGATACCCGCATCTTCGTCGATACCGGTATCGGCATCGATCGGAATGCCATGACCCAGGATAAGGATATCGGCCTTGCCATAGCGGCGCCGGTCAAGCAGGGCGTAGCCGTCGACCGGCTCGACCGGGGTGCCCCGCTGCACCTCAAGCGTGATGATCGCCGGGCTCGCCAGCGACCGTGCCGCCAGCAGTCCGGCCAGGATTGCCGGCACCAGTTGTGGTGCGTCATAGGGCGGATCGATCATCACCAGATCGAACACACCCTGGCCGCGCAGCGCCCCGGCCACCGTTTCAGCCCGGCTGAGATCGGCCGAGGCGAAGCGGCAGCGCGGGGTTTCCCCAAGCGTGTCGGCATTGGCTCGGGCAAGGTCCAGCGCATGGCGGTCGCGGTCGAGGAAAACAGCGGCTGCGGCACCGCGCGACAGGGCTTCCAGCCCCAGCGCGCCGATGCCGCAACACAGATCGGCGACGCGGCGGTCACGAACCACCGCATCGCCATCGCCCCGCAGATCGCGATGGCCGAGGATATCGAACAAGGCCTCGCGGGCGCGTTCCGATGTCGGGCGGATCACCGCCCGGCTTGCAGGACCGCGCCCGTCAGGCGCCTGGAGTGCGCGGCCACGATGGCGGCCGCCGACGATCCTCGGCATCGGTGATCAGCCCTCGCCGCCATGGCCCTCGGGCTTACGCCCGCGGGGTGCGCCGAAGGGCCGGTCCTGGCGCGGTGCGCCGCCCTGCGGACGATCGCTCACCGGCCGGCTGCCACCGAAGCTGCGACGCTCGCCACCACCACGGGTGTCACGGTCGCCACCACGGAAGCCGCCACCCTGCGGACGATCGCCCTGAGGCCGGCCGCCGCCGAAGCTGCGGCGCTCGCCGCCGCCCCGGTTGTCACGGTCGCCACCACGGAAGCCGCCGCCCTGCGGACGATCGCCCTGGGGCCGGTCGCCACCGAAGCTGCGACGCTCGCCGCCGAAGCCGCCGCGATCGCCGCCGCGATTGTCACGGTCGCCGCCACGGAAGCCGCCGCCCTGCGGCCGATCGCCCTGGGGCCGGTCGCCACCGAAGCTGCGACGCTCGCCGCCGAAGCCGCCGCGATCGCCGCCGCGATTGTCACGGTCGCCGCCACGGAAGCCGCCGCCCTGCGGACGATCGCCCTGGGGCCGGTCGCCACCGAAGCTGCGCCGCTCGCCACCGAAGCCGCCGCGATTGTCACGGTCGCCGCCACGGAAGCCGCCGCCCTGCGGACGATCGCCCTGAGGCCGGTCGCCACCGAAGCTGCGACGCTCGCCGCCGAAGCCGCCGCGATCGCCGCCGCGATTGTCACGGTCGCCGCCACGGAAGCCGCCGCCCTGGGGCCGATCGCCCTGGGGCCGGTCGCCACCGAAGCTGCGCCGCTCGCCACCGAAACCACCGCGATTGTCACGGTCGCCACCACGGAAGCCGCCGCCCTGCGGACGATCACCCTGGGGCCGGTCGCCACCGAAGCTGCGGCGCTCGCCGCCGAAGCCGCCGCGATCGCCGCCGCGATTGTCACGGTCGCCACCACGGAAGCCGCCGCCCTGCGGACGATCGCCCTGGGGCCGGTCGCCACCGAAGCTGCGCCGTTCGCCACCGAAGCCGC
>NZ_JBBKTV010000064.1:0-202 GCF_039630945.1 Tistrella arctica | reverse complement strand
GCGCTGACCGACAGTGCGACCATCACGCTCGACATCACGGCGGTGAATGACGCCCCCGATCTGACCGCGCCGGCCAGCATCGCGGTGACCGAAGACACGGTGACCGCGCTGACCGGCATCTCGATCAGCGATATCGATGCCGGCTCGGGCATCGTGACCGTGACCTTCGCGGTCGGCAGCGGGACTTTGTCCGCGACCAGCG
>NZ_JBBKTV010000063.1:0-204 GCF_039630945.1 Tistrella arctica | reverse complement strand
ACTGGGGTGAAGTCGTAACAAGGTAGCCGTAGGGGAACCTGTGGCTGGATCACCTCCTTTCTAAGGACGATGACCGCCGTCCCCGCATCCCTTCCGCGTCGCAACCGTAGCCTGGAGCAATTCAGGTGCTGTGCGGGCCTGTAGCTCAGTTGGTTAGAGCACACGCCTGATAAGCGTGAGGTCGGTGGTTCGAGTCCACCCGGG
>NZ_JBBKTV010000062.1:0-219 GCF_039630945.1 Tistrella arctica | reverse complement strand
ACTGAGCTAACCGGTACTAATCGCTCGATAGAGCTCTATTGATCCCCGTCGCGCCCAGAACCGGGCCCGCGGGCCACACAGCTTGCATCACAGACACAAAAATCAGACGATCTCGCGCACATACCCGACCGGGTGCCCCTGAACAGGGGCAAATCCCCGGGCGGTCGTCTTGTGCGGTTTCATGACCTGGTGGCTATGGCGGACGTGAACCACCCGATC
>NZ_JBBKTV010000061.1:0-220 GCF_039630945.1 Tistrella arctica | reverse complement strand
CTCGATAGAGCTCTATTGATCCCCGTCGCGCCCAGAACCGGGCCCGCGGGCCACACAGCTTGCATCACAGACACAAAAATCAGACGATCTCGCGCACACACCCGACCGGGTGCCCCTGAACAGGGGCAAATCCCCGGGCGGTCGTCTTGTGCGGTTTCATGACCTGGTGGCTATGGCGGACGTGAACCACCCGATCCCATCCCGAACTCGGACGTGAAAC
>NZ_JBBKTV010000060.1:0-225 GCF_039630945.1 Tistrella arctica | reverse complement strand
ACCTCCCCGGCGCGGTGATCGGCACGGTGAGTGTCGAGCAGGATCCGGACGGTGCCGGTGTCACCTTCACGGTCGACGACGCCCGGTTCGAGATCGCGGGCGGCGTGCTGAAGCTGCGCGACGGTGTCTCGCTCGACTACGAGACCGAGCCGCAGGTGTCGCTGGTGATCACCGGCCGGGCCGCGAACGGGATCGAAGTCAGCAGCGATATCACCATTCAGGTGG